>JBCBZM010000151.1:0-2203 GCA_039815345.1 Planctomycetota bacterium
CAACGCCGCGGGCGAAACCATCCCGCTCTCGGCCAGCACCTCGCCCACGCGTCGGCCCGTGGTGCGGTGTTCTTCGAGCGCCGCCTCGAGCTGTTCTTGCGTGACGGCGCCGCTGGCGAGCAACGCCTCGCCGATGCGCATCCGGGGCGCCCGCTCGCGTGGGCCGTGCGATCTCGTTTCAGGGCCGCTGTTCACGCGAAGCTCCTGACCGCAGAGTTCAAGTCGCTGAAAAACTCGAATCGCGGCGCGGTCTCGGTCAGCGTCATGGACTCGCGCAGCGTTTCCCCAACGCCGACGAGCTTGAGCGCCTGACCGCCGCGTTCCTGGTGATCGACGAGATCGAGCAGCCCTTCGAGGCCCTCGCTGTCGGCGTACGGCGATGCGGAGCAATCGATCACCACACGCCCCAGCGATTTCACCGCGGCGTCCTCAAAGCCCTTGATCAGCGAGGCCATGTCTTCGGCGACCAGCGGCCCGTCGGGGCGCACCACCGTGACGGCGCCGTGGCGGGAGGTTTCGATTTTCATCGCAGGCCCTCCTTACGCCGCGGCCTTGGATTCGCTCGCGCTCCGCTCGCGGCGGACGATCGGCAGCGTGATCATGAACCGGCTCCCACGCCCGACTTCACTCTCAACTTGGATCTCGCCGCCGTGCAGACGCACGACCTCGCGCGCCAGCGCCAGGCCGAGGCCCGAGCCGGTCACGCCCTCGGTGTCTTCGCCGCCGACGCGGTAGAAGCGCTCGAAGATCCGAGGCAGCGCGTCTTCGGGGATACCCACGCCGGTGTCGGAGATCGATACCTCGAGCCGCTCGTCGTCGGCCGTGACCTGCACGTCCACCCGGCCGCCGCTGTGCGTGTACTTGATCGCGTTGCCGACGACGTTGTGCACCGCCAGCACCAGCTTGTCGCGGTCGGCGAACGCGACGGGGTACTTGGGCGGCGTGTCGAAGGCGAGCTCGATCTGCCGATCGCGGGCCTGCGCCTGGAACTCCGATTCGAGTTCCTCGAACAGCGTGTCGAGCCGCACTTCGGCTTCACGCAGCGTCAGCGTGCCGGCCTCGATCTCCGAGACGCTGAGCATGTCGCTGATCGTGCGCTCAAGGCGGCGGGACTCGCGGTTGATGACCTGCAGCGCCTCGATGCGGTCGCGCTCGGAAACGCCGTCTTCGATCGCCTCTTCGACATACAAGCGGATGTTCGTCAGCGGCGCCCGCAGTTCGTGCGTGGCTTGCGCGACGAAGGCGTCGCGGGAACGCTCGGCCATGCGACGCTGTGTCACGTCGTCCACCAGCACCAACGCCGCCGCGCGATCGTCGCGCCGCAGCGGGCGGAAGCCGAACTTCAGCACGCTGCCGCTCTCGCTTTCGAGTTCCGTCGCCTCCGGCCGAGACTTGCCCGACGCGACATCGCGGGCCGAGTCGATCACGCGCTCCTCGTCGATCCACTCGGTGAGCGACACCGGCAGCGGGGTCTCTTCGGGCAGCCCCAGCAGCACGCGGGCGGCGCCGTTGCATCGCGTCACCATCAGGCGGCTGTCGAGGATCAGGATGCCCTGGCTGATGGACTCGAAGGACGCGTTGAGCATCTCGGCTCCGTCGTCGCGCGCCGCGGCGGCGTCGCCCGCGCGTCGGCACGCGTCCGCACGCCGAGCCGCCTCACGCTCGTCGAGGATGCCGTTCCATGACTCTGCCAACTCACCCAGCGAGGGATTCACGCGCAGAGCGCCCGAGTCGCGTTCGCCCGAGTCGTACGCACGCAGCGCCCCGTCGATCACCCACAACGCGGCCGAGGACTGCGCGGCCCGGCGGCTCATGACCAAACCCACGCACCCCATGCCGAGCCCGAGTGCGAGTGTTCCGATCGCGTACGGCGTCAGGCCGGAAGGCGACGGAGCCGTCACCGACCAGAGCGCCGCGCCCGAAAGCGTCGCCATCGAGCCCAGCGTCATCAGCCGACCGCAGATCGCCGCCCGCGCCGAAGACAGCCCGCGGGCCGAGACGGGGAGCACCTCCTCGGCCGGGCGATCCGGCGCGACGGAGCCGCCGCCCTCGGCAACCGCTAGATCCATGTCTGATTGGTCCGGATGCTGTGCCATACCCCTCCGCAACGGGCATCCCTCTCCATGGGCGCCAACATGGGGATCGACGCGCCCGGCCGTGCGGTCAAGTCAGGGGGGTGGGTTTCCAAGCACTCGGCCCGGCG
>JBCBZM010000095.1:0-11834 GCA_039815345.1 Planctomycetota bacterium
CGCCGGACAGGATCTTGCTGAACACGGTGTCGGCCATGTCCCAGTTTAGCGTCGGGCGCCGGCGTCTACACTCCCCCGATGTCGGGCTCGACCGCCGAAAACCCGTCCCGGGCCGTGATCCGCCCGTTGCCGACGCTGGTGATCGATCAGATCGCCGCGGGCGAGGTCGTCGAGCGGCCGGCGTCGGTGGTCAAGGAACTGGTCGAGAACGCGCTCGACGCGGGCGCGGGCCGGGTCCTGGTCGAGTTGGAAGACGGCGGGATCGAACTGATCCGCATCACGGACGACGGTTGCGGCGTGCCGCCGGACGAGCTGCCCCTGGCCGTGGCGCCGCACGCGACGAGCAAGATCCGCCAGACCGAGGACCTCGACCGCATCGCGACGATGGGCTTCCGCGGCGAGGCGCTGGCGTCGATCGCATCGGTCAGCCGCCTGACGCTGCGGTCGAAGGCGGGCGGGTTCGACGGGCACGAGATCGCCGTCGAGGGCGGCGCCGCGAGCCCGGTCCGGCCGGCGGCGGGCGCGCGGGGCACATCCGTCGAAGTGCGGACGCTTTTTTTCAACACGCCGGCGAGGCGGAAGTTTCTGCGCACGCCCGCGACCGAGCGCACGCGGTGCGTCGAGACCCTGCGTGACCTGGCGATGGGTCGGCCGGACGTGGCGTTCGACGTGCGCGCGGGCGAGCGTCGGTTGCTGGAGTTGCCCGGCGGGCAGACGCCCCGGGAGCGCGCGCTCGCGCTGCTCGGCACAGAACTCGAACCGGAACTGCTGGAAGTCTCGGCTGATCGCTTCGATGACGCGCGCGGGCTGACGCTGTGGGGGCTGGTGGGTCGGCCGAGCATCGCGCGGGCGACGAACAAGGCGCAGCACGTGCTGCTCAACGGCCGGGTCATCAGGGATAAGACGATCCAGCACGCGCTGCGCGAGGCGTACCGCGGGCTGATGGAGCCCGGTCGGCACCCCACGGCGGTGTTGCTGATCGAGATGACGCCCGAAGCGGTGGACGTGAACGTGCACCCGGCCAAGACGGAGGTGCGGTTCCGCGATCAGTCGATGGTGCACACGGTGGTGCTGCGTGCGGTGCGCGATGCGCTGCGGTCGGCGGATCTGACGCCGGTGTTCACGCCGCGGGCGGGACGGGGGTCGGGGTCGGGGCAGGACTCGGGTGTGCTACCTTCGCCGCAAGCGCCCGCCGAGCCGCTGTCCGCCGGCGCGTTCGCGGCGTTCTTTAAGCGGGAGATCCCCGAGCGTGCGGGCGAGCGGCTGTCGTTCGAGGCGATCCGCGAAGCGGTGGGGGAGACACCCGAAGCGGCCGCAATGCCGGAGACGGATGCGCAACTAGAGGCTCCGCCGACGCCCGTCGAGGTGCCGGCGGACGAACCGCATGCAACCGAAGCCGAGCCGTCGACGGCGGCGTTCGAGGCCAAGCCGGCCGCGAGCAAGTTGCAGGTCCACGACAGCTATCTGATTACGCAGGACGACGACGGCGTCGTGATTATCGATCAGCACGCGCTGCACGAGCGGGTGATGTTCGAGGCGTTGCTGGCGCGGGTGAGTGATGGCCCGCTCGAGTCGCAGCGCTTGCTGACACCCGCGGTGGTGGACGCGACGCCGACACAGGTGACGGCGCTCGACGGGCTGCAGGGCTTGCTTGCGACGATCGGCATCGACGCCCAGGCGGCGGGGCCGAAGAGCGTGGCGGTGCACGCGTTCCCGTCGCTGCTGTTCGAGCGGCGTGTGGAGCCCGAGCCGTTCATGCGTGATCTGCTGGAGCGGGCCGAGGCCGACGGCTTCGCGCCCGACGGCGAGGAGGCGCTGCGGGACGTGCTGGACATGATGGCGTGCAAGGCGGCGGTGAAGGCTGGCGATGCGCTTTCGGCGATGGAGATCGATGCGCTGCTGGACCTGCGCGAACGGGTCGAGCGCTCGTCGAGTTGCCCGCACGGGCGGCCGACCTCGGTGCGGCTCACGCTTAGAGAGTTGGAACGCCTGTTCCACCGAAGCTGACGACGCCGGGAGGGAGTGATCGTGGCTGGTTCCGAATCGGGAAGCTGGCATTGCCCTCTGTACGACCGCGAGATCGCGGAGGGGTTGTGCTTCGACATCAACTTTGAGCGGCTGGGGTTTGTGAAGGGCAACGAACTGGCCGTGATCAAACGCCTGCTCGGCAAGACTCGCGACGAGGTCAACACCGCGTGCGAGCACTGCCCGAACTGGCCGCGTGAGGATGTTCCGGCGAACTGACCCGCTGCTCTTACGGCTGCACGGTCCAGACGCGCACGGCGATGATCTCGAGGCGGCCGTGCTCGACGGTCCACGCGGCGTCCATCGGCACGCGTTGCACGCCGAGGCCCATCGCCATGAGTTGATCTCGGACAGGATCAGTTGCGTCGTCCAGTGCTACATCACGCGGGTAGAGCAAGGTGTATGCGTTGGTCGCGTCGGCCGCGAGCGTGGGCAGTTCGGCGAGCGGGCGGGTGACGACGCCGGGCGGGGCGGCGTGCGGGCCGGTGTCGTGCCAGCGTTCGACGTGCTGGCCGGCGTAGAAATCGAGCGCGGGGCTCCAGTGGTCGAGCATGCCGAGGCGGTCCGGGTCGATGCGGCGCTCGGCGCGCATCAGGTCAGTGGCGAAGGCGCGCGGCGAGCGCTCGGCGTACAGCCGCTCGCGCGCGAAGCCGTACCAGATCGCCTGGCCGAGGCCGAGCGCGAGGACGATGGCAAGGGCGAGCGTTTGGGTGAGCTTGGGCCTGGGGATGTCGCGGATGAAGCTGGTCAGCCAGAGCCCGCCGAGCATGGCCAGCGCGGGCCAGAGCGGGGTCAGGTATCGGGGCACGCCTTTACCGAGTGCGCTGAACGCGATGAGCCCGAGGCCCGCCCAGCAGAGCACGACGACGAGTCCCGGGCCGTGACGACGGATCACATCGCGCCCGTCGCGCAGGAGCCAGACTGCGGCGATGATCGCGGCGACGGAGCCCGCGCCGACGCCGAAGGCCGCGGCTTCGAGGTTGTTGAGCGGCGAGCCGAGCACGAGCAGGCGGAGGTTGTCGCCCGCCTCTCGTGCCGCGGCGGCGTCCACGGCTTCGGGCCCGATGCGAGCCGTGACGGCTCGGCTCCACAGCCAAAGCGCGCCCACGCCGATGATCGGCATGCCGACGGGATGGGTGCGGGTCCACGCGCGGAACGTGTCGGCGAAGGCCCTCGGCGCGAACCCGGGCGCCATGACAAAGACGATGATGCCCGCGGCGAGGCCGAAGCACCCGAGGCCGAACCATTCGTCGGCGCTTTCAACTGGCCGACGGATCGTCCAGCCGCCCGCGCCGGCTGCGATCGCGGCGACGGCTGCGAAGACGCCGAAGCGTTTGGGGCAGGGCGAGCGGCCGTCGCTGCGCGCGTACCACGCGGTCATGGCGCCGAACGCCGCGAGCATGACAACGAGCAGTGACGGCGGCCCCTTCACGAGCATGCCGAGTGCGACGCCCACGCCGCCCATGACCAATCCGAGCCAGTGCGTGCGGCGTTCGTTGATGTGGCGACGCCAGGCGAGGAACAGGCCCCAGACCGCGAGCACGGTGGGCGCGACGAGCAGGATGTCGAGCTCGCCGATGCGGCTGGAGCGGACGTACAGCACGCCCGTTGCGAGCAGCAACGCCGACCACCAGGCCGCGTGATCGGCGAAGGCGTGCGCTTCATCTGGTTCATCCCGCGCCGGCCGGAGGAGTTGCCGAGCGGCGAGGTACGTGAGGATGACACCCAGCCAGCCGCCGAGCGCGACGGTGAGGCGCAGATCGAACACGCTCACGACGCGGTTCGTGACGCCGGCGATGGCCATCTGCGCCCAATAGATCGCGGGCGGCTTGGCGAGGTAGGGCTGGCCGTGCACGGTTGGCACGATCCATTCGCCCGCGCCTTGCATGTCACGGGCGACGAGCACGCGTTGGGCTTCTTGCCAGTTCGTGAGGCCGTGGGTCGTCAGGCCGAGCGCATAGACCACCGCGCACAACGCGCTGATCGCGATCAGATCGCGGCGAACGGAGCGAGGCTTGAGGATCGATCCCGCGGTGGTCACGCGAGGAGCTTAGGGATTACGCGTCGTCGAGCAGTTCGACGCTTTCGAAGGCCTTGCCTTCGAGCATCTCGAGCGAAGCGCCGCCGCCGGTGGAGACGTGGGACATCTGGTCGGCGAGGTTGAACTTCTCGACCGCGGCCGCGGAGTCCCCGCCGCCGACGATGGAGGTCGCGCCCTGCCCGGACGCCTGGGCGATGGCCTTGGCGACCTGCTGGGTGCCGACGCGGAAGGGCATCCACTCGAACACACCCATGGGCCCGTTCCAGACGATGGTCTTGGCTTCGCGGAGATGCTTGGAGTACAGGGCTTGGGTCTTAGGCCCGATGTCGAGGCCCATGAAGCCGTCGTTGATGTGCTCTTCGAAGACCTCGATGTCCCCGCCGCGCTCGGCGAACTGGGTCGAGCAGACGTGGTCGATCGGCACAAAGAGATCGGTTTCGAGGCGGGCGCCCTCGTCGATGAGCTTCTTGGCGATCTCGATCTTGTCGTCTTCGACGCGGCTGTTGCCGACGTTCTGGCCGAGGGCCTTGCAGAAGGTGTACGCCATGGCGCCGCCGATCAGCACGGCGTCGGCCTTGGGCAGGAGGTTCTCGATCGCGCCGATTTTGTCCGAGACTTTGGCGCCGCCAAGCACCACGACGAAGGGCTTGGCCGGCGCCGCGAGCGTTTCGGAGAGGAACCGAATTTCCTTCTCGACGAGCAGGCCGACAACGCGGGGCTTGCCCTCCAGCGCCTTGGGCACGGCGGCCATGGAGGCGTGGGGGCGGTGGCAGGCGCCGAAAGCGTCGTTGACGTAAATGTCGGCGTAGGAGGCGAGCTTGGCGGCGAAATCGGCGTCGCCCTTCTTCTCGGCCTTGTGGAAGCGGAGGTTCTCGAGCAGCGCGACGCCGCCGTCGGTCAGCGCCGCAACGCCCGCGGCCGCGTCATCGTCGACGCAGTCCTGCGAGGGGAACGAGACGGGCACGCCGAGCAGTTCGGCGAGTCGGTCGGCGACGGGCTTGAGCGAGAGGCCCGCTTCATAGCCGGTCCCTTCGGGTCGGCCCATGTGGGAAACGAGCACGGCCCGGCCGCCGCGGTCGATGACGCTCTTGATCGTGGGGATGGCGCCGCGGATGCGTCGGTCGTCGTCGATGACGCCGTTGGTCATGGGGACGTTGAAGTCGACGCGGATGAGGACGCGCTTGGAGGCGACGTCGACGGCTTCGATGGTCTTCTTGGGCACGCTGGGCCTCCCGCGCGGAGATGGCTCGCCGGCGTGGCCCGCGGTCGATCGCGGGCGCCAGGCCGGCGGGATGTGTCGTTCAATGCTACGCCGGCGTGCGAACGCCGAAGGTGGTCTCGGGCCGGTCGGCGGTGATCAGAGGTCGCCCAGGAAGCGCTCGGCGCCGGCGCGGATCTGGTCTCGGCCGCCCGCGGCGAACCGGTCTCGCAGCCGACGGATCTGCGTCTCGACGGAGCCGTCGATGAGCTGGTCACCGATGCGGAGCTTGATCCCGCCGATCATCTTCTCGTCGGTGTACGGGTGGAGCACGATCTCTTTGCCGAGCAGCGAGCCGAGGCGTTCCTTGATGCTGCCGAGCTGATCGGCGTCGGCCGGGGCGGGCGTGAAGACGTCCACCTCGATGCGGCCGAAGCGTTCCTGCACGATCGCGTCATACGCGGCGACGACACCCGAGAGGGCGCCGAGCCGGCGTTTGCGGTTCAGCACCAGCATGAAGCGGAGCGTCAGGTCGCTGGCCCGGCCGTCGAGGATCGTGCGGAGGGTCTCTTCGCGGGCCTCGGCCGAGACGATGCGGCTGGAGATGAACTCGCCGAACGAGGCGTCGGACCGCGCGATCTCGAGGATGTCTTCGAGCTCACCCAGGATGTCCTCGGTGCGCACCTGCCCGCCCTCGCTCTCGGCGAGCTCGAACAGGCTCCGGGCGTAGGTCTGCGCGACGGCGTCGGGCTCGGATTCGATCAGCGGCATCGGGCGCTCCGGTGGGGTGACGTGCTCGGCGTGCGCAAGCGGGAAGGGTGTTAGTTCGAGCTGGCCTGGAACTCGCGGATGGACTCTTCGACCAGATCCTTCTGATCGCCCGCGGAGATCTCGCGGCGCAGGATCTTGCCGGCCATGGAGGCGGCGAGCTGGCTGGCGTCCTGGTAGATCTCGACGACCGCGGCTTTCTTGGCCGTTTCGATGTCCTTGAGGGCCTTGTCCTTCAGCGCGGCGACCTCGGCGTCGGCCTTGGACCGCAGCTCGGCGGCGAGCTGCGTCTGCTGGGCCTTGGTCTGCTCGAGCATCTTCTTGGCTTCGGCCTGCGCCTCGGCGAGGTTCTGCTCGTACATCTCGAGCGCGTCCTTGGCCTGCTGGCGGGCGGCCTCGGCGGACTCGATCTCTTCCTTGATCTTGTCGGCCCGCTCGTCGAGGCCCTTCATGATCTTCGGCCACACCGCCTGGTGCAGGAAGACCATGACGATGGTGAAGACGATGAGCGTGGCAACCACGGGCGCCCACGCCTGTGCGACTGACGGCACCACGCTGGCCTTGTCGTGGCTCTTGCCGTCATCGCCGGCGTGGTCATCGCCATGGTCATCGCCGTGATCAGCTTCGCCGGGGACGGCCATTTCGGAGGCAACCACTTCGGCGACCGTATCGATCACCGATGGGTCGGCGGGCGCGGCCAGCGCGGGCGCCGGGGCGATGACGAGCAGGAAAGCCGCGGCGAACGCGACGCAGAGCATCGCGACGGGGCGGATCGTTGAGTGGAACAGGCCTCGGGTCATGTCACGCTCCGGGGTGGGCGCCGATTCGCGGCTGGGGAGGGGGCGCTTGGGGCGCCGTCAAGCCACGGCCGCGTGTGTCCACACGGCCGCGGTCAAAGCTTTGCAACTCGCGGCGCTCGGATTAGAGGGCGGCGAGCAGGCCGACGACGACGGCGAAGAGCGTGGCGCCTTCGACGAGGGCGGCGGTGAGGATCATGTTGGTGCCGATCGGACCGGCGGCCTCGGGCTGGCGGGCGATCGACTCGACCGCACCCTTGCCGATGAGGCCGATGCCGATAGCGCCGCCGATGACGGCCAGGCCGGCGCCGACCGCGCCGAGCGGGCCGAGGTCCATCGGGGTGGTGGCCTGAGCGCTGGCGACGCTCGGGGCGAGCAGAGCCAGGGCGCCACCGGCCAGGAGCGTCTTCTTGATCATCGAGGTCAGCATGTTCGTATCCGTCCTTTCGCGGCCTGTGTCGGGCCTTGAGTTGCAGTGTCTTGGGGAGGTCCAGTCCGTCGCGGGCTTCCAAACCGCCGCCCGCCCGCGGCCCGCGTTGCCTCCCCTGTCCGCAACGCAAAGGCCTGTGTTGATCGTGGAATCGCTTACGTCGCCAGCGCCGGGGTCTCGCCGCCCGCGTGATCGTGCTCTTCGTCATGGTGCTCGCCGTGGTGGCTGAGCTGGCTGATGAAGACCGTCGTGAGGAACATGAACACGAACGCCTGGAGCGTCGCGACGAAGATTTCGAGCAGGTAGATCGCGAACGCGCCGATCGCGGACATCGCGATCACACCCACGCCCACGCCCAGACCCGCGACGCCACCGATCGCCTCGATCGCGGCGAAGGCCATCCCGATGAAGGCGAACAGCGTCGCCAGCAGGATGTGCCCCGCGGTCATGTTCGCGAACAGACGCACGGCCAGCGCGATCGGCTTGATGAACGTGCCGAGGATCTCGACCGGCACCAGGATCGGCCAGATGTAGGGCGGCGCGCCACCCGTCAGGTGCATCAGGTAGCCCTTGACGCCCAGTTCACGCACGCCCGCGGCGTTGATGACGATGAACGAGAACGTCGCGAGCACGCCGGTGACCGCGAGGTTCTGGGTCGCGGTGCCGCCGATCGGGGCGACGTGCTGCTTCTTCCAGTCCTGACCGAGCACCTCACCGATGACGTACATCGCGTCGAGGATCGGGACCAGCCCGAGCAGGTTGTTGATGAGGATGAAGAAGAAGAGCGTCCACAGGAACGGGAGGAACCTCCGCGTGCGTTCGTGCAGCAGCGGCTCGATGACCTTGTCCCGAAGGTAGACGCAGATGACCTCGACCATGTGGGCGAGGCGGTTGCCGGTGACGTATCGGCCGGCGCCGTCGGACTCGGGGCCTGTCTCGATGTGGGCGGCGATCCAGCGGAAGCCGAGGATGCAGATGATGCCGGAGAGGACCAGCGTGCCGATCTGAGCCGACCAGACCCAACCCAGCCCCCAGGGGCCCTTGTGGTTGACAACGTGGCCGACCGGGTCCGGGCCGGCGCCGGCTTCGGCGGCCAGGCTCAGCGCGACGGCGATCTGCGGGAGCAGCTCAGTCATGCGGGGTCCTCGGTCTTGGAGGTCGGGGATTTAGATTCGTGTGTGGTGGCGGACTGACTGGTCGTGGTCTGCTTGGCCGTGGCCGCGTTGAGCACGCTTTGGAACAGCACGGTCCAGCAGGCCAGCGCGGCCAGCGAGGCGACGAGGAACGCGATCCAGAACGGCGCCTTGGCCGGCTGGAGCGAAACATAGACTCCCGCCGCGATCGCCGCGGTCACCATCAGTCGGCCGGCGGACTCGCCGAGCACGACGCTCGACCAGGTAAACACCGAGCGCGCCTTGAGCCCTACAAAGAGCAGCAGGCCCACGATCAGGCCGACCGCGGCAACGCCCGCTCCCAGCGAGCCGGCGATGACACCCTCGATCATGCCGACCGGCGTGATGGCGCCGGTGAGCGTGCCGACCGCGACGCCAAGGCCCGCAGCGAGTCCGGCGGTGAGGGCGAGTTGAGCGATCGGCGCCCGGACCGCGTCTGCGGCATCCGCCGTGTCGGTATTCGGCGCGTCCACGCCGCGGGCGCCTCTGGAAGCCGACGGGGAGGGGTTGGTCGCTTGAAGGGCTGTCATGGTCGGGTCGGCGTTGGTCTGAGCGGGCGGCTTGGCGTGGCTTGGGTCGCCGGGTGTGACAGGTCTTGAGGTCTTCCCAGTTGGAAGGGTCCAAGGGTAGGAAGCGACGGACCGACCGGCGAGCGGGACGAGGGCGAAATTGCCCGCCCGGGGCGGGTCGCGGGGTCCGCGCGGGTCGATTCAACCCTTCGGCGGCGTGCGCACCAAGGCCAGAGCTTCCTTCACAAACCGGTACCCGCCGCCGATCACGCCCAGCCCGCTCATGATCAGCAGCCAGACGGGGAACGTGCCGGCGAGCCAGTCGATGAGCCAGCCGATGAGCGCGCAGCCGATGACGCCGTAGCCGAATCCCAGCGCCACGCTGCCCACCCGCATGATGGACTGGGCGTTGGCGTCCGCCTTGGCGAATCGTTCGGTCGGCGGCGGGGCTTTCGGCGCGGTCTGCCGGAGTTCGGGCGGGATGGGCGGCGGGCCGCGCCGAATGGGTGGCAAACCGGAGGGGTTCGGCTCACCGGCGTTCTCGTGGGTGCCGTCGTCCCGGTTCGCGTCTGGGACCGCGCCTGGGTTTGTGTCCGGGTTCACGTGATCGCCCGCAGGCCGAACTGGCGGGCGGTGTCGATGGCTTCGCCGAGCTTGGCGATCTCGCTGCCGCCGCCCTGGGCCTGTTCGGGCTTGCCGCCGCCCTTGCCCCCCAGCACCTGAGCCGTCGCGCGGACCCAGTCGCCCGCCTCGAGCCCGTGGGCGACGACCGGCTTGGGCACGCCCGCGATGACGGCGACCGAGCCCGCGGCCTGGTCGACACTCAACAGCATGACCGCGGCGGTGGGGCAGGCGGCCTGGACGATTTTCAGCGCCGCCTGGAGCGCCGCACGGTCGGAGCCGCAGTCGATGTCGCGCACCACGATCGTGTCCGCAGCGCCCTTGGCGTCTTCTGCAATGCGCCGGGCGCTGGCTTCGGCGGCAGCACGGCGTTCGCCCGCGGCCGCTTTTTCTGCGGCTTTCACGCGCTCCTGCAACCCGCCGAGCGCCGACCGGAGCTGCGCCTTGGCGGACGCGGGCATGGTGAGTGCGTCGAGCTCCCCGGCGATCTCGGCCGCCTCGGCCGGTAAGGCGGCGGCCGGCAGTTCGGTCGCGGCGCTGATGCGGCTCTGGACCGTCTCGGCCGCCCGGATCGCCGCTTCGGCCTCGGCGCCCGTGACGGCGACGACGCGGCGGATGCCTTTGGCCACGGCTTCTTCCTGTGTGATCGCGAAGGCGCCGATGTCGCTGGTCTTCGCGACGTGCGTGCCGCCGCAGAACTCGATCGAGATCTGCGCCCAGTTTGGATCTTCGGGCGCATCGGTCAGCGCCGCGATCGGGGCGCCCACGGACACGACGCGGACGGGATCGGGGTAGACCTCTCCGAACACCGCGCGCAGGCCGCTGATCTGCTTGGCGACAAACAGCGGCGCTTCCTCGGCGTACACGCGCTCGTCGGAGGCGATGAACTCGCGCACGATCTGCTCGGCCTGCCCGAGTTGCTCGGGCGACACCGGCTTGGCGGCGTCGAAGTCGAACCGCAGCCGCTCGGGCGCGACGAGCGAGCCCTTTTGGTCGGCGCCCTCGCCCAAGACCCGACGCAAGGCGAAGTTCATCAGGTGCGTGGCCGTGTGGTTCGCCTGCACGCGTTCGCGGCGTTTGCGGTCGAGGTGGAGTTGCACCGTCTCGCCCACCTTGAACTGACCCTTGGCCAATCGGCCGATGTGCAGGACGTACCCGCCGAACGAGCGGACGTCTTCGACGCGGAACTCGGCCTTGTGCGCCCGGTCGCCGATGCGGCCGTGGTCGCCGACCTGCCCGCCCATCTCGCTGTAGAAGTTGGTCTTGTCGAGCACAATCCCGACTCGGCCGAGCCCGGTTTCGTTCGGGTCGGTGTGGTCATCGAACGTGCGGCCGTCCCAGATGGCCTTGATCGTCGCGGTCCGATCGCCGGCCTCGAACTTGTGGCTGTCGTCGGTCGGCTTGACATTGAACGTGGTCTTGAGTGTCTCCACGGCTTCGGTCGTCAGCTCCAGCCGCTTCTCGCCGTCCTTCGCGCCCGCACGGCTGCGCTCACGCTGCGCTTCCATTTCCTTCTCGAAGCCCGCGACGTCCACCGTCAGCCCGCGCTCCTCGGCCATGAGCTGGGTGAGGTCGAGCGGGAAGCCGTAGGTGTCGTAGAGCTGGAAGGCGTCGGCGCCGGTAATGAGGGGGCGCGGGAATCCGGCAGGAGTTCTTCTCCAATCAACGGAGCTGATTGGCCATTCCTGGGCATGCGAGGAGGATTGCGGGATGAGACCTTGCCGTATCAAATCCTCTTTCACGAAAAGGCCAAAACCTTCCACGTGATCAGGTCCTTTGATGTGGTTGGCTCTGGCATACAGCGTATTGGCTGCACTATTGCAGACCTCGTCGAACAGCTTGATCCCCCGGTCCAGCGTCCGCCCGAAGCTCTCTTCTTCATCAAGAATGATCCCCTGCACCCGCGCGGCGTGCTTGCGCACTTCGGGGAAGGCGTCGCCCAGACTCTCCACCACGATCGGGACGAGTTTGGCGAAGAAGCCCGTCTTGGCGTTGAGTTTCTGACGCCCGAAGCGCACTGCCCGGCGCAGCACGCGGCGCAGGACGTAGCCCCGGCTTTCGTTGCTGGGGGTGGCGCCGTCGGTGATGGCGAGGGTGAGCGTGCGGATGTGGTCGGCGATGACGCGGTACGCGGTGTCGACGCCGTCGGCGTCCTCGGCGCCCAGCTTGCCGCGGTACGGCCGCGCGCCGGTCGCTTCTTCGATCGCGACGAAGTACGGGTTGAACACGTCCGTGTCGTAGTTCGAGCGTTTGTCCTGCAGGACTGAGACCAG
>JBCBZM010000065.1:0-16763 GCA_039815345.1 Planctomycetota bacterium
CTGACCTTTGGCACCTTGTTCGAAGCATCGGCCATGGTCTACGAAGTGACCTTCGGCAATCCCAGCAACTGGCCTGAATCGCTGAACTTGTATGTCGGCAGCAGCGGCTCCTTCACCTTTGTGGAAACGATCTCAAACGTTGCGGCAGTGAGCGGCGCCACATCGCTGCTGCCACCGGGCACGTACGACACGATCCGCCTGATCGACACGTCCCCTTTGCGTGGCCTCAGCAGCGGCGGGTTTGACATCGATGCCGTGCGTGTGACGCCCGCACCGATCCCGCTGCTGGTCCGACCCGCGCGATAGGCGCGGCGAAGCGTGCCGGTCGGTTGTTAGTTCGCGACGATGTTGACCATCCGGCCCGGCACGGCCACGACCTTGCGCACCGTCTTGCCCGCAAGCAGTTCGACCACGCGCTCGTCGCCCATTGCCAAGGCTTCCATCGCCTTCGCGTCGGCATCGGCCGGCATCATCAGACGCGCGCGGACCTTGCCCATGATCTGCACCGGCACCTCGACCTCGTCGGCCTTCAGCATCGCCGGGTCGTGCTCGGGCCAGCCCGCCAACGAGACCGGCGGCGGCCCGTCGAGCTTTGCCCACAACTCCTCGCCCGCGTGCGGTGCGAAGGGCGCGAGGATGCGCACAAACCGGTCGGCCTGGTCGCGCGTCAGCCGACCGCCGGAAGCCGTGTCGGCCTTGCTCGCCGCGTTGACAAACTCGATCATCGCCGCGATCGCCGTGTTGAAACTCAGCCGCTCGATGTCCTCGCCGACCTTAGCGATGGTCTTGTGCAGCAGACGCTCGATCCCGTCGTCCGCGGTCTCGGCGACGACGGCCTCGCCGGTCTGTTCATCGACGCACAGCCGCCACGCGCGGGCCATGAATCGGCTCAGGCCGACGATGTCGCGTGTGTTCCAGGGCTTGCTCGCCTCGAGCGGGCCCATGTACATCTCGTAGAGCCGGAAGACGTCGGCGCCGTGCTCGGCGATCACGTCGTCGGGGTTGATGACGTTCTTGAGGCTCTTGGACATCTTCGCGACGACCTGCGTCACCGCTTCGCCGGTCGCCCGTTCGACGAACGCGTCGTCGCCCGACTCGTCGACCTCGTCGATCGGCACCAGCGACTTGTCGGGCCGCTGGTACGCGAAGCCTGTAATCATCCCCTGATGGAACAGCTTGGTGAAGGGCTCCGGCGTCGTCACCGCGCCCAGGTCGTGCAACGCCTGGTGCCAGAACCGCGCGTAGAGCAGGTGCAGCACCGCGTGCTCGGCGCCGCCGATGTACAGGTCGACACCGCCGTCCATCCAGTACCGCTCGGCGTCCTCGCCCGCGAGGCGTTCGGTGTTCTTGGGGTCGCAATAGCGGAGGTAGTACCAGCAACTCCCCGCCCAGCCGGGCATGGTGTTGGTCTCGCGTGTGACGGGCGCGTCGGGGTCGAGACCCGCCACCCCGGCCTCGCCCGCCGTGGTGCGCACCCAGTCGGTCGCCTTGCCCAGTAGCGGCGTCGGCGTGTCGCTCTCGATCGGCTGGTAGTCGTCCATCGGCGGCAACGCCACGGGTAGCTTCGACGCGTCCACCGCGTGGTGATCGCCGTGCTCGTCGAACACGATGGGGAACGGCTCGCCCCAGTACCGCTGGCGGCTGAACAACCAATCCCGCAGGCGGTAGTTGATGCGTCGGCGCCCGGCGCCGGAATGCTCGAGCCAATGGATCGCGCGGGCCTTGGCGAGCTTGGTCGGCAAGCCGTTGAGGTCCACCGCGTCGTTCGACGAGTTGATCGCCCGGCCCGGCTCGGCGTACGCCTCGCCCTGACGCACCACTCGGATAGGGTCGGCCATGCGCGCACAAAAGTCCTCGGCCGAGGTGAACTTCATCTCCTGGATCGCTTCGACCCACGTCGAGCGGACCGAGCCCCTACGCGACCCCGACGCCATCGGCGTGTCCGCGGTCCGCGGCCCGGCAAGGCCCTCGCGCTCCGGCGGCGGATCGCTGTACGGCCGACGGCGCCGATTGATGATGGTCCCGAAACTCTCGTGGTAAAGGGACGGGTCGAACTCGTTCGTCGTGACGTAGCCCATGAAGTCGGCGACCACGCCCAGCCAGCCCTCTTCATCGCCTACGCCTTCGAGCTCCTCCGGCGTGGTGTGGTTGCCCACCCACCACATCGGATACAGCGGCGAGGGGTAGACCACCTGGCGGATCGCTAGGCCGAACGCCTGCGCGAACTCAAAGTCCCGCTGATCGTGCGCCGGCACCGCCATGATCGCGCCCGAGCCGTAGCCCATCAGCACATAGTCCGAGGTCCACACCGGGATGCGTTCGCCGGTCGCTGGGTTAATCGCGTAGAAGCCCGTGAAGACGCCGGTCTTGTCCTTGGCCTCTTGCCGCTCGATGTCACTGCGCGCACGGGCCGCGTCGGTGTACGCGCGGAGGTCGTCGACCGGTGTCTCGGGCCGAGGCTTGGCCAGCGCCGCCGACACGAGCGGATGCTCGGGCGCGACGACCATGTACGTGGCGCCGAAGACCGTGTCGGGGCGGGTCGTGAACACCCGCAGCATCGGCGGCACGTCCGCGTCGATCGCGGGGTCGGCGCCTTCCACGTCCAGCACGAACTCGATCTCCGCGCCTTCGCTGCGCCCGATCCACTCGGCCTGCATCGCTTTCGTGCTGTTCGGCCAGTCCAGATCACCGAGGCCCTCGAGCAGGCGCTCGGCGTAGGCGGTGATGCGGAACATCCACTGCCGCAGCGGCGTGCGCACGACCGGGTGCCCGCCGCGCTCGCTGCGGCCGTCGATGACTTCCTCGTTGGCCAGCGCGGTGCCGAGCTTGGGACACCAGTTGACGGTCTGTTCGCCGAGGTACGCCAGCCGTTGATCGTCGATGAACGCGCGCCGTTCGCGCGCATTGAGTTCATGCCAGCGGCGGACACCCGGCGCGTCGTGCGCGAGCAGGCCGATGCCGCCCGCGCCGGCCGCGGCGTAGGCGACCTCGCCCTCCGCGCCGACGCGCAGATCGCCCGACTCCAAGCCCTCGATCAGCGCCGCGATCGGGCGGGCCTTCTTCGCGCCCGCGTCGAACCACGCGTCGTAGAGCTTGAGAAAGATCCACTGCGTCCAGCGGTAGTAGTCCTCGTCGATCGTCGCGTACTCGCGCGACCAGTCGTAGCAGAAGCCGAACCGCTGGAGTTGGCGGCGGAAGTTATCGATCGCCGAGCGCGTCGTCTCGGCCGGGTGCACGCCCGTCTGGATCGCGTACTGCTCGGCCGGCAGGCCGAACGCGTCCCAGCCCATCGGGTGCAGCACGTTGAACCCGTTCATGAGCTTGTATCGGCACAGGATGTCCGTCGCGGTGTACCCCTCCGGGTGCCCCACGTGCAGGCCCGCGCCCGACGGGTACGGGAACATGTCCAGGCAGTAAAACTTGGGCTTGGACGCGTCGAATCCCGGCTCGCCCGGGTTGGGCTGGCGGAAGGTCTCGCGCTCGGCCCACCAAGCCTGCCACTTCGGCTCGATCTCGTTGGCAAGCGAGGCGGAGTACCGGTGCGGCGGCGCGGCGGATCCGGAACTCGGGCTCGGGCTGGTGCTGGGCTCGCTCATGGAGCAAGTTTAGCGCATCGCCCCCACGAACCGGCGGAAAGAGACTCGACGGGAATCACAGGGCCTCGGCGCCGCGTCGGAGCCGATCAGGCTTGCACGCCCGCGTCGGGCTTCGTCTCGCTCCGCCGCGCGGCCCGTTCGGCGAGAAACGCCTTCGCCTCGCCCACCAGGTAGAACGAGCCCGTCACGACGATCAGGTCGCCGTGCCCCACCGCTCGGACGGCCGTCTGGATCGCGGCTTCCAGGGTCGGCTCGGTCTGGGTCATCTTCGGACTCAGCTCAGCGAACTGCTTCTGAAGATCGGCCGGCTCGGCGGCGCGGGGGTTGCCGGCCGACTTGGTAAAGATGATCTTGTCGGCGCCGAGGCCGACTTTTTCGAGCATGACATCGAGACGTTTGTCGGCCGCGCAGCCGAAGATGACGACCATCGAGTCATAGCGGATATGGGCGCCGATCGCGCGGATCAACGCCTCGACCGACTCGGGCGTGTGCGCGCCGTCGAGCAGAATCCGCGGGCGGGCCCAGGCCATTTCCATCCGCCCGCGCGAGGGTGTCGCGGCCAGGCCTTCGGCGACCTGGCGTTCGGTCATGCTGAAGCCGCGCTCGCGGAGCGCGTCAAGAATCGCCAGCGCCAGGCCGCAGTTCAGCGCCTGGTGCTCGCCTTTCAAGGGCGTGGGCAGGTGCTCGAAGTTGCTGATCGCCGTCGAGAGCACGACGCGGGCGTGCGGGCCCAGCTCGGGGCTGGCCTCGAAGCGGAAACTGAAGTCGATGTCTTTGCCGACGACCTTGAAGACGGCGCCCTTGTCCTGAGCCGCGGCCTTCAGCGCGTCGAGCACCTCGCCCGGCTGCTTAAAGGTCAGCGCCTTGATGCCCTCTTTGAAAATGCCCGCCTTTTCACCGGCGATCTCGCCCAGCGTCTCGCCGAGCAGTTCGGTGTGCTCGAGCTGGATCGCGGTGACAGCCGTGACCTCCGGTTGGATCACGTTCGTCGCGTCGAGCCGCCCACCGAGACCGACCTCCACCACGGCCAGGTCCACGGCCTGCTCGGCGAAGTACAGAAACGCGACAGCCGTCATCAGTTCGAAATACGTCGCCTCGCCCAGCTTCTTCTGACCGGCACGCGACAGCACCGCCTCCGACGCGGTCACGGCCTTGCCGAGCAACCGCACGAAGTCGGCCTCGGAGATTTCCTCGTTGCCGATGCGGATGCGCTCGCGCAGGACGATGAGGTGGGGGCTGGTGTAGACACCCACGCCGTAGCCGCAGGCGGTGAGGCAGGAGGCGACCATCTCGGTCACGCTGCCCTTGCCCTTCGAGCCGGCGACGTGGACGAACTTGGTCGCGGTCTGCGGGTCGCCGAGCTCAGCCAAGATTGCGCGCATGCGATCGAGCCTGAACGCCGACGCGTCCACGCGATCGGGCCGGACGCGCTCGACGTTGGTGCGATCACCCAAGTGCTTGAGCGCGGCCGAGTAGCTCGAAAACGTCCGCTGGCGCCGGCGATCACCGCGGGCCGAACGCGAACGCGTCGAGCGGGCCGAGGCGCCGCCCGAGGCAGTGCTTGAAGCACTGCTCGCGGTGTTCGAAGCGTTCATCGAAGACGAAGCGGCTGGAGAGGGGGTGGATCGTGTCATGCCGCCTGATCCTAAGCGTGCCCCGCGCGTGGTCCGAGGCCCACCCCGAGGTTTCACGCGGGTTTTCTGACCGGGCCGAAAGCCGTGCGAGGCCCCACCGCCGGAACGGCGTTACGCTGCCGCCGGACCGCTCCGGAGCCCTTCGAAGCGTTACCCACCGCAACCGACAAGTGTTGCACAGCCGCCCACCACCCCGCTGGGCCGGTCGGTCCAGACGTTCCACACGGATCCCGAACCAGACACCGATGACCCGCCAACCTGAGCAGGCCCAGCAGAACCCCACCTCCATGCCAAACAACAACGAATCCGCACAAGACACCCCGCGCCACCCGAGCATCAGCCCGCATCTGTTCACCGAGTCGTGGCGGATCATGCGCATCAACAGCGAGTTCGTGCAGGCCATCGACACCATGAGCCAGTTGCCGCCCGGGATCTCCGTCTTCGGCTCGGCCCGGCTCAAGCCCGAGCACGAGTGGTATCAAAGAGCCGAAACCGCGGGCCGAGCCCTCGCCGAACGACAAGCCACGGTCATCACCGGCGGCGGGCCGGGCGTCATGGAAGCCGCCAACAAGGGCGCCCTCGAAGCGGGCGGCGTCAGCGTCGGCCTCAACATCGCGCTCCCCCATGAGCAGAAGCCCAATGACTACCAGACCCACGAACTCCACTTCGACTACTTCTTCGTGCGCAAAGTCATGTTCGTCCGCTACAGCCGAGCCTTCATCAACTTCCCCGGCGGCTTCGGCACCATGGACGAGTTCTTCGAAGCCATGACACTCATCCAAACCCAGAAGACCGCCCCCGCGCCCGTCGTGCTCGTGGGCAAAGCGTTCTGGAGCGGCCTCATTGACTGGATCGGCTCGACCATGCGCGACGAGTTCCAGACCGTCAGCCCGCACGACCTCGACCGGTTCCAGATTACGGACGATCCCGAGGAAGCCGTGCAATGGGTCTGCGACTGGTGCGACGAGAACCCGCTCGACAGCGACGCCGACGACGCGGTGACGGCCGAGGGCACGAGGCACGGCGTCCACCCCCGCCGGCCGACGTCGGGGGAACTGGGGCCGGCGATCTAGAACGGGCATCGGCGCCGTTTCGACGGTGCGGCTTGTACCACTCGCGCTCGCCCGGGTATCTTCAAGCGGCACCAGAGTACGACGCCACTTGGAGTCCTTCGATGCAAACCGGACGTCCGATCTACGCCGTCGTGGCAACCCTCTGTGTTGTCGCGGGATGGCCCGAGGCATCGTGCGCACAGACCAAGCGCCGCCCGCCACCGACCCGAGAAGAAGTGCACCAGATGGCGGAGGACATGCGCCGCGCTGATGCCGCGGCCGACGTCCAGCTCCCCGCCGATCGTCTGGTCGACCTCTTCAATGCAGCCCGACGCAAGACCGAAAGGCTGAACGCCGCCAACGCGATCGTCGAGCGCATGACCTCGACACGCGAGTCGGGCGAACGCGATGTGCTCAAGGCGACCGTCAGCGCGATCGCGTTCACCGGGCCCTGGCCGGACGAGGTACGCACAGACGCGATGGCGTCCTTGATCCATCAAACGCTGCTCGACGCCGAGTTCAGGCCCGGTTGGCAGGCGCTGGATACAGCAGAAAACGGCTCAGACGCATCTTCGACCCGACGCCGCCAGGCCCGACTCGCCACGCAGCACGCCGTAGCGCTGCATGCGCACAACGCCGAACAACTCGCCGAGCACGAACATCCCGCGTTGCGCGAAGCGGCCGAAATCAAGATCGCCCACTGGCGCCGCCTCGACGCGGAGATGCCGTACGCCGACATCGAACTCGCACTGAGCTGGCGCGACGATCGACAACGAGCGATCGCCAAATCGCTCAAACAGACCGAGGACTACATCAAACGCAACCCCGACGAAAAAGACTACAGCGCGTGGGGCATGCGGGAGGTGCCGACCAAGAAGGTCATACGGCTCAAGAAACTCGCCCGAAAGATCGCGAAGGAACCCGTGCTCGACGCGGCCGCGTTCCAGGTCGCCATGTATCACTACGCGATGATTCAGATCGCCCGATCAGAACGCCGAGCCGAAGAACGGGTTCAAAATCGAATCGATTTCGCCGAATCATCATGGGGCGGCATCGAGTTGTCGTCGCAAGACACCGAGTGGCAACAGGTCGGCGGCTCGTGGGATCGTGTCGTCGTCGGCAATAGCTCGTTCGTGATCGACCTCGATCTGATCTTGGGCCCAAAGCGTAAACCGACCCAAGCAGAACTCGACGCCATCCGCGCGCCCGACGCGTCGCGCCGAGCAGCTATCGGCCGCGCAAGCCGAACCGCGAGCAACATCTACAAGCTGTCACCCGAGACGATCGAACGAGCCGTGGCCCGCTTCTATAAGAAGCACCACATCGGCGATCATGAGAAGATCCCGCTGCCGACGCCGCCCAACTGATGCAAAGGCCGACCCGCTCGGTCGAGCGATGCGCCGTCGCAGCCGTCTCAAAGGTCTATCACCAACGCCCGCCGCCGCGGCAGTCTCAGGGAGCGCCGCGACCGATGGGGTATGCGTCGCCGCGCTCGGCGCCTCGCGCGTTCAGCTTCATGAATACGTCAAACGTGCCGCGATCGGCAACAGGCGCAACCGGAAGTTGCGAGCCATCGGGCGGGTCGGCCTCTGTCTTGCTCGGCCGCCACACCACCCTTGCGTCCTGAACCGGCTCGGAAGCAATGAACTCGTCGGGTCGGCGCCCGCTGAACCAGTGCCCCCGCTCCCACACAAGCCCATCCTCATCCTGCCATCGGCTACTGACAAAGAGGTCGCGGGCGCCGTCACCGTTCTTGTCTTCGGTGCACGTGATCGTCCAACCCAGCGACTCGTGCTTGATCTCAAACACTTCCACCTGCGACAGAGCGCGCCCCAGGTCCGCGACAGGATCATGCCCGCTGGAATATAGGTACAGGCGCCCATACCGCGCCCCCGTCGGCCCGACGAACGGGTCGCTCACGACAGTCTCTTCCACGCCGTCGCCGTCGAGGTCGTCGATCACCAACGCCGCGTACCCGAAACCGGGCAGGCCCGAACCCGAGATTGACCGCGCGACGCGCCCGGTCGTGCCGTCGTACACGTAGAGCTGACCACCGGTTGAAAGGGGCGGCCCTTCCTCGAACAACTCGTGCACCCGCGGCGCACCGATCACGATGTCGTCGATACCGTCGCCGGTGTAGTCCGCCCGCCCGGCCTCCGTGTAGACCCAGCGATCTTCCAGATTCGAGCGGAACGCGCGGACGCTCAGGCGGAACGTTCCGACCGGCGGCGGCTCCCAACGAATCTGTCCACCCGCCTCAGCCTCTGGCGCTACTTGAACAGCCGCGACAACCGCAAGACATGCCAACAACATCGACAGCCTCCTCATGCGCCACGCCTTCAGTCCCCGAGAGTACCGGCGACGCTTGCGAGCATGAAACGCCCGATCAGATATTCCACGCGGGAATAGCGAGACCTCTCACGAGCGTTGGACGCCCGTGGAGCCGGGCCTCGACCCATCGCGGTGGCTGTGCGCGCACGGGGATGCGCTCTATGCCTACGCGCGCCAGCGGCTCGGGGACGCCGAATCGGCCGAGGACGCCGTGCAATCGGCCTTGCTGGCCGCGCTGGACGCCGCCGAGAGCTACCGCGGGCAGTCGGCCGAGCGGACGTGGCTGACGGGCATCCTTCGGCACAAAATCGCCGACACCCTCCGCCAGCGGTATCGAGACGAACGCCGGGCCGAGGCGCTTCGGCGTGAGCTCGCCGACCCGAGCGACGCAACGACCGGCGTGTTCTCGGACGGTCGCTGGGCCGAGCGGCAGCCGGCGTGGGCCGAGGCGCCCGCCGGGCGTTCGGGGCTGACGAGCGAGGCCGAGCGGCGTGAGTTCCAGAAGGTGCTGCTGGCGGCGATCGACCGCCTGCCGCCGGCGATGCGGGATGCGCTGGTCCTGCGGGAGCTGGACGGCCTGGAAACCGACGCGATCTGCGAGGTTCTGGGCGTCACGCCGACGAACCTTTGGACGCTGATTCATCGGGCCAAGGCGAAACTCAGAAAGGAGTTGACCCGCGAGTGGTTCGACGCCGACGATGGCGATGATCTGAAGAAGGCCGCCCGATCTCAAGGCGGCCGAGAGGACCCCGCGCCCGCATGACCCGTCTCGCCCGTGCCATCTGGCTGGTTCTAACCCTGCGCTGCGAGGAAGCCGACCGCCTTCGGTCCGTCCGCGCGATGCGGGACCTCACGCGCAGCGAGCGGCTGGCCGAGCGGGTGCACGCGGGTCTGTGCAAGTCCTGTCGGCACGCGCGCAAGCAGCTCGACGCCTTGGATCACGCGTTGCAGGATCTCCGCGAAACGTCCGATGCCGAGCCAGCGCCGATGCCAGCCGACACGCGCGACCGATTGGAGCGGGCGCTGCGGGAACGCTCGGACGACGCGCCCTAGCTGCCCAGTGAGACCTAGCCCGTCAGTACGCCGTCTTGCCTAACTAGGCCTGCGCGCGTTCCTCGGCCGCGAAGCGGATGTAGTCCGTCACCGCGGGCGTGCCGCCGGCCATGGCGATGGAGGTCGCGATCTGGCCTCGGTGGTAGGCCGAGTGGTTGAGCACATGCGTGAGGATGTCCTCGACGTGGGCCGACCAGAGGCCGCCGTCGTACGCGGCAAAGTCGCAGACCTGCCGCAGCTTGGCGTCGGTCAAGCCCTCAAGCCACGCCGCCCAGAGCTCGGCCGTGGCGACCGAGAGCGTGTCGAGCTCGCCCGGCGTGACGGCTTTCGGAAACAACTCGGGCGCTTCGCCTTCAGAGCCTTCGAGCCGACGCAGCCACTCGCGCTTCGCCGACAGGATGTGCCCCGCCCGGTCCGCGGCCCGCTGGCACTCGGGGTGCTGATGATCCGGACAGGCCGACAGCGCCCGCAGCACCGCCTGCTCGCTCTCGCGCTCGTAGTCGAACAGCCGTTTGAACCGCAGGTACATACTCGTCAACCGCCCTTCACCGACCCCACCGCTTCACACCCAGCCAACACAACCCAGCCAACTTACCGAACGCCGATCGCCTCGACCATCTGCGCCACCGCGGCCCGCAGGCCCGTGTACACGGCCCGCGCCACGATCGCGTGCCCGATGTGCAGCTCTTGCAGTCCATCGAGCCGGGCAACCGGACCGACGTTGTCGTAGTTGATCGCGTGACCGACGTTGAGCGCCACGCCGCGATCGCGGCAGACCTCGCTCGCGCGCACCAGCCGGTGCATTTCCTGCTTGAGCCGCGGCTCGCGGATATCGCCGCCGGCGCGGAACCACGCGTGCGCATACGGCCCGGTGTGCAGCTCGACCCACGCGAACCCACACTGCGCCGCTGCGGCGATCTGCTGCTCGTCCGGATCCACAAACGCCGACGCCGACACGCCCGAGGCCTTGAGCCGCGCGACCACGTCCGTCAGCCGATCGGTCTGCTTGTCCACGCTCAGGCCGCCCTCGGTCGTGACTTCCATCCGGCCTTCGGGCACCAGCGTCGCCATGTGCGGCTTGATCACCTCGGCGATCGCCACCATCTCATCCGTCGCGGCCATCTCGAGGTTGAACTTCACGCGCACCGTCTCGGCCAACCGCTCGATGTCTCGATCGACGACATGCCGGCGGTCTTCGCGCAGGTGGGCCGTGATGCAGGCGGCGCCGCCGAGCTCGCTCTCGTGCGCCGCGCGGACGACATCGGGCTCGGCCATGGATTCCGCGCTCGCCCCGGCGCCGCCCTTGGAGGGATACCGCGCCTGCCGCAGCGTCGCGACGTGGTCGATGTTCATGCCGAGTCTGGGGCCGGGGGTGATGGTCACGCGAAGAGTCTAGGGCCCACCGGCGTTCAAACCCTGTTGCGCCCAGCCGACTTACTCGCTCGGCGCCGGGAACTTGGGCGCTTCGCCCTGCAGCACGCGCCACACGTCGCGCACCACCCAACTCATCGCCGTCTTCGCCCGGGCCGTGGCCGAGGCGATGTGCGGCGTCAGGTGCACGTTGGCGATATCGAGCAGCGGGTAGGTCCGGTCGAACGGCTCGGGGTCGTGCACGTCCAGCACCGCCTGGGCCGCGGGATGGTTGATCATGTGCTCGGCCAGCGCCGCCGCGTCCACCACAAACCCGCGCGACGTGTTCAAGAACAGCACGTCCGACTTCATGCGCCCGAACGCGTCCACGCCGAGCAAGCCGCGGTTGGACGACCGGCCGTCGACATGCACCGAGAGGACATCGCTCGTTGCGAGCAGTTCCTCCCGGCCCACGCGCTTGGCTCCGAACGTCTGGGCTTCGGGGATCTCGCGCAGGTCGTGGTACACGACCTCCACATCCAGCGCCGCCGCGGCCCGGGCCACCTGCGAACCCACACGCCCCAGCCCGTACACCCCGAGCCGACGCTCGCTCAACTCGCGCTCGGCGATCAGCTCGCGGCGCGTGTCGGTCCACATCACCGGCGTGAGCGCACGATCCAGGAACACCCGCGGCCGCACCGCGTCGAGCAGCACGGCGAGCACGAACTCGACGACCGCGCGTGTGTTCGCGTCCGGCGTATGGACCACCTCGACGCCCCGTGCCCGGCAGGCCGCGACGTCGATGTTGTCGAGCCCGACACCCGCCCGGCCGATGACTCGCAGCTTGGGCGCGCACCCCAGGATCTCATCGTCGATCGTCGTGTAGGTGCGCACCACCATCGCCTCGGCCAGCGGCAGCCGAACGCCGAACGCCGGCTCGTCGTACGCGGCGCGCACCAACTCCGCCCGCTCGGCCAGCCACGCCGAGGGCTCGGGCGCGAGGTCCTCGGTCTGCAGCACCATCGGCCGGTGCGTGGGTTCACGTGCGATCACTCGACCCCGTGATCGGCGTGTTCGGAGTCGTTCACCGCGTCTTCCTCATCGCCCTCGAACTCGGCCGGCTCAATCACCGCGCGCATGCCGATGGTCGAGCCCGCGATGAACGGATCGCCGCCGAACGCGAGGATCTGATCGCGCTTGAGTTCGGCGTGCTCTTTGTGCGTCGTCAGGCACACGGCGCGGCCTTGCGTGTCCACGGCCTGGGCGATCTTCAAGCCCTTCTCCACCGAGTGCCCGAACAGGCGACGCACCATCAGGATCACGTACTCGTAGCTGTGCTCCTGATCATCGATCAGCACCACGTTCCATGGCGTCGGCTGGTCGGTCTTCGTTGCCGTCTTCGCGCGACGCTTGAGACCGGGCCGAACGCGCATGCCGACCTCGGGCTTGGATTCGTCAAGCAGGGCCAACCCGCAGTCGTCATGCCAGCCGTGCTCAGGTTGTTCAGGATCGAACGCCATCATGCGAGCATCGTACCCGAGCGGCCAGGATTTCCCCAGCCCAAACCCCCCAGATGCAGTGCAACACTGTCGCAGCATCACACGAATTCAATCGTTGTAACGCCCGGAGCCGATACTCGACACGCCGGCGGGTCTTGCCGGCGCGCAACGGGGACGGGAAACCCAGCACCGCAGGCGGAGCCCGCGGCGTCGCGATCCATCACGACGCAGATCCGCGCGATCGCCGCGCGCTCACCGAACCGCATCCACACCGCACCGACCCGACGGGCTCCGACATGAACAAAGGCGAACTCATCGACCACGTGGCACAGTCCATGGACATCACCAAAGCCGAGGCGACCCGATGCGTCGAAGCCGTCTTCGAGGCGATCACGGTCGGTGTCGAGCGCGACGGGCGGGTCGGGGTCGCGGGCTTCGGCACGTTCACACGCCGCGAACGCCCCGCGCGCACCGGCGTCAACCCGGCGACGCAGCAACGCTTCGAGATCAAGCCGACGATCACCTGCGGCTTCCGACCGGCTCCGGCGCTCAAACAGTCGATCGCGCCCGCCATGCACGGCGCCGATCCGGGCCCGAGCGACAACGGGCACGCCTAGCCCGACCGGCGCCGTCAGTCCGCGCCCGCGTCCTTCGGAAACGCATCACCCGACCTCCAACCCAACCCCGAGTTCGACGCGAAGGCACGCTCGGCCAGCGCGATCGCCCGGCCCAGCGCCGCCGCCTTGTTCACCGTCTCGTCGTATTCCGCGCCCGCCTCGGAATCGATCACGATCCCGCCGGCCGCCTGCACGTGGTACGTCCACTCGCCCGCCTTGGTCGCCAGCTCGGTCGGCACGACCATCGTCCGCAGCGCCAGCGCGATGTCCATGTCGCCGTCGAGCCCGACGTACCCCATGCCGCCGCCGTAGGGTCCGCGGCGCACGGGCTCGAGCTCATCGATGATCTGCATCGCGCGGATCTTGGGCGCGCCCGAGATCGTGCCGACGGGCAGCGTCGCGCGCAGCGCATCCCACGCGTCGAACCGATCCCGTAGCTCGCCCGTCACGGTTGAGCTGATGTGCATCACGTGGCTGTACCGCTCGATCTCCATCACCGCGTCGAGGTGCACTGTGTTCTGCCGGCACACGCGCCCGACGTCGTTGCGGCCGAGGTCCACGAGCATCACGTGCTCGGCCCGCTCCTTGTCGTCGGCGAGCAGGTCACGCTCGAGTTCCTGATCTTCCTCGGGCGTCACGCCGCGGGGGCGCGTACCAGCGAGCGGGCGGTTCGTCAGCGTGCGCGCGCCGGGCTTCCCATGCTGTGAGGCCCCGGTCTGCACCCGGCACAGGATCTCCGGGCTCGACGCAACCAAGATGGCCTGCGGCGTTTGCAGGTAGACCATGTACGGGCTCGGGTTCACGACGCGCAGCGCCCGGTAGACGTCGAACGGGTCCACCTTCGCCTTGCGCTCGAAGCGCTGGCCGATGACGACCTGGAAGATATCGCCGGCGCGGATGTATTCCTGGGCGCGCTCGACCATCGAGCGGTGCTGATCGCGGGTCATGTTCGAAGGCATCGGCTCGGTCACGCCGCCGCGTTCCACCCGCTCGACGCGTCCCGAGGGCAGCGGGCGGACGTCGTGCCGCTGCACGAGTTCCACGCGCTGGTCCAACTCGCGGGCGGCACGGTCGTACGCCTCGCCCGGGTCCTCGTCCGGCCCGACCATGACCAGCTTGACGATGTGCACGAGCTTGTCGACATGGTCGAACACCACCACGCCGTCGTAGAGGGCAAAGTGCAGATCGGGGAGCATGCGGTCGTCGACCGGCGCACGGTCTCGGGCCAGCTTCTCGGGCTCGGCGTACCGGACCGTGTCGTACGCGGCGTACCCGAACCAGCCGCCGAGCACGGTCTCCGGCAGCGGCGCGATCGCCGGGTCGGGCAGCACCAGCCGCACGTTCCGCGTGATCTCTCGCAGCGCCATGAGCGGGTCGCCCGAGCGCGAGCTGACGGCGCCGCCCGTGCCGGCGCCGCCGCCCCCCACGCGGTGATCGTGCACCGTCACGGTGTTCCCGAACGCGACCACCTGCACGACCGGCTGAGCGCCGAGGATCGAGTGCCGACCCGCCCGCTCGCCACCCTCGACGGACTCGAGCAGGAACGAGGGCGCCCGGCGTTCATCGGCCGCCACGAGCCTGCGGTAGGCCAGCACGGGCGATAACTGATCTTCGAACAGGCGCACGGCGATCGGGACCGCCAGCGTCTCGCCCGCTTCACGCTGAGACGCGTCGATCCGAGAAGCATTGATCAAGGTGACGCACACGTCACGTCCGAAGCCGCTCATGGCCGCGATGGTACGCGCGCCGGCAACCCGCCGATACAGTGGGTGTATGAACGCATGCATGCAAACGGTTCGGGCCATCACCCGCGTTCTCCGGCCTTCGATCGCGGCCCTTGTGCTGGTGACCTTGCCGGTGATGTCGACGACTCAGCCGACAACCGCCGGCGTCACCGCCGGCCTGACCGATAGCGCCGCGCAGCCCATCGACGAAGCAAACACCCCCGTCGAAGGCCTCCCGCAGGAAGCGGGCAGTGGGCGGTTCCTCCGCGGCGTGCCGGGGATCGAAGACAACGTCGTGCCGAACATCGGCCTCCCGCCGGGCCGGTACCGCGCGTTCGCCAGCCAACTCTCCAGCTACCCGCCCAAGGCCGTGGGCTACCGCGTCGAGTACAACCGCCGCTTCTCGAACGTCTATCCGGTTGTGTTGGTTGTTCCGAACGCGGCTTCCTACGTGGACGCGATGAGCGCGTGGCTGCCGACCGATCGCTTCCCGGTCCTGATCGACGACGGCACGGCCGAAGCGCGCCGCGACATCGCCCGTTTCGTGCGCGCCTACCGCGAGAGTTCTCGCTCGCCCATCCGCGTGCTGCGCTGGTCCACAGCCGACGCCCGCGCGATCACGGACCCCAAGGCCGAAGTCGAGCGGGCCCTGGCGCGCATCATCCAGGCCAACGTCCCGTCGGTGAACGCCTCCCTCTATGCCGAGGCCACCAAGACCGCCGGCTTTAGAGCTGCGGGCGTAGTGGTCGCCGACCCGGACCATCCGACCTGGGTCGGCGTACTCCCGCTCGTCGTGTCGCACCACCAAGTGCCCGCGTGGGTCGATACGCCCGACCGGTTCAGCGCCCCGGCCGATGAGGCGACGATCCTCAGCCTCGCGCGGCAGATCGAAGCCGAACTCGAAGCAACCGGCGAAACCTGGGCCAAGGAAGGCGACGCGATCGAGGGCGTCACGCTTCTGCTCAACACCGCGCCCATGTTCCGCGGCAGCGACGGCGAGCTCTACGCCACGACCGACCGGATCGGGCGCCTCGCCGAGAGCCCGTCCAGGCGTTGGGGCTGGGCCTCCCAGTTCTTCGCCGAGACCGAAGCGAAGGCCGCCTACCGCGTCATGTCGAACCTCTTCAGCCACGACCGCCGCGCGTGGCTCTTCGACGGCTACCCCGATGAATCGCCGTGGAACCAGTACGCGATGGCCAGCGCCCGCGAGGTGCTCACCGCGCCCAAGTGGTCCGACGTCGCGGTCGACAAAGCCCCGTCGGGCGGGCGGCTCCAGTTCCTCGCGCGCGGGCACGCCCCGCTCCTCGCCGAACTGATCATGGTCACCACCAAAGGCCTGCGCAACACGTTCGAGCTCACACCCGGCGTCGGGCGGCCGGGCGATCTGCCGATCTTGCAGCATCCCTCGGCCGTCTACTTCGTGCACTCGTTCTCGGCGGCCGAGCCCTGGGGCGCCCACACCATCGCGGCCCGCTGGTTCGACCGCGGGGCGTTCGCCTACGTCGGCGCGATCGACGAACCGACGCTCGGCGGGTTCTCGACGCCCAGGCAGGTCGCCGACCTGCTCAACTTCACCAGCCCGTGGGGCGCGGCCGTCCGCCAGCGCGGCGCGCGGCCCTGGAAAATCGCGGTCTTCGGCGACCCGCTCTGGACACCCGGGCCGGCGCAGCTCACCAGCCGCAAACCCTGGCCGATCCCCGGCGCCACCGAAGTCAAAGCCGAGTTCGAGCAAGCCGCGCGCGAGGGGGACTACGCCGAGGCCGTCCGTTTGCTGCACATGCTCGGCCGCGACGACGACGCCGCGCGCCTCATCGATGCCGCCCTGGCCGATGACCCAAAGGCCATGACCCCCGAACTCGCCCGCTGGGCCGTCTGGGTGTACTTCCACACCGCCCGGCCCGATGACA
>JBCBZM010000015.1:0-37103 GCA_039815345.1 Planctomycetota bacterium
GCCGATGTAGTTCATGATCTCCTGGCGGAAGTCGTCCTTGCGGCTCTCGGGGATGTCGATCTTCTCCTCGATCGCCCGCATCAGCCGGTCGTCCGGCTCCTCCTCGCGCCCGGTGTACTTGTTGGTGACCTTCTCCTTCTGCGTGTAGGCGCGGACGTTCTCGATGTAGTTGGTGCACAGCCGTTTGATCGCTTCTTCGTCGGCGCTGATCGCCCGCTGGATCTCGCCCTTGATGATGTCCTCGTACTCCTCTTTCACCGCCGATAGCAGCTCTTTGTAGCGCTTCTTGGTCTCGTCGTCGTTGATGAGCGAGTGATGATCCAGGCCGGCCTCGAGCTGGTTGATCACCATGAACGGGTTGATCGTCTTCTCCTCGATCGCCTGCCGGCTGACGAGGGTGTTGGAGATCTTGTCCTGCACGAAGCGCGGGCTGATGCCGTCCATGCCTTCGCGCGTGGCTTCTTCCTTCAGCTCGCGCACCGAGTCCTCGGTGAAGCCGGGGATCGACTTGCCGTTGTACAGCTTCATCTTCTGCATCAGCGTCAGGCCGGCCTTCTTCGGCTCTTCCAGCCTCGACAGCACGGCCCACATCGCCGCGACCTCCAGCGTGTGCGGCGCGATATGCATCGCGCTGATTTTCCGCTCGCCGAAGTCCTTCTGATAGATCTTGATCTCGTCGTCGAGGCGGATGTTGTACGGCACGTCGATCTTGATCGTGCGGTCGCGGAAGGCCTCCATCATCTCGTTCGACTGCAGCCGCTTGTACTCGGGCTCGTTGGTGTGCCCCACGATCACCTCGTCGATGTAGGTCTGCGCAAACTTCTTGGGCTTGATCGTGTGCTCCTGGCTGGCGCCGAGGAGGTCGTAGAGGAACGCGACGTCGAGCTTGAGCACCTCGATGAACTCGCAGATGCCGCGGTTGGCGATGTTCAGCTCGCCGTCGAAGTTGAACGCCCGCGGGTCGCTGTCGCTGCCGTACTGCGCGATCTTGCGGTAGTTGATGTCGCCGGTCAGCTCGGTCGAGTCCTGGTTCTTCTCGTCCTTGGGCTGGAACGTCCCGATGCCGACGCGGTCCTTTTCGCTCAGCACAATCCGCCGCACCTTCACGTGCCCCATCACCTTCTTCCAGTCCCCGTCGTAGAACGTCATCAGGTCCTCGAAGATCTTCCGACAGAACGGGTCGGGCTCGCCCTCCACGCGCAGCTTGCCCGAGTGATGCTCGGGCGTGTACGACTCATTCAACCGCGCCAGCAGATCGACCCGCGCTTCCCGCGGCGCCAGAATCAGCGGGTCCTCGTGCATCGGGCAGGCAAACTCGTGCGTCTTGGCCGCTTCTTTCGAATCGCCGTGGACCGGCGAGATCTCGCAGTGCTCGTCGAGCAGCCAGCTGTACGAGTACAGCGCGCCCTCGGCGGTTCGGCTGTAATGCTCGGCGCCCTTCTTGAGCAGCCGCGCGATCGTGCTCTTGCTCGAACCGACCGGGCCGTGCAGCAGCAGGATGCGCTTGTCGGTCCCGTAGCCCTCGGCCGCGGACCGCAGCGTGTCCACCATCTGCATGAGCGTGAAGTCGAGCCCGAAGATCCCGTCGGCGCCGTTGTCGAACGGGTCGCTGAAGAAGTGGTACCGGACGCAGTCCTTCTTGAACAGCTTGTAGTGCTCGCTCCCGTACGCCATCACGGCGTCGTACAGCCGCTGGTACGCATTGCGCAGGACCGCCGGGTTCTTGGCGCAGATATCCAGGTAATCCCAGAACGTGCCCGTCCAGTGCAGTTCATGGAATCGCCCGCGATCGATGCGCGCGTTGATCAGGTCCGCCAGGTCGTGCCCGGCCGCGGAACCACCCTGCCCTGCGTGCTCGCTCATCGCCACGCTCCCTGCTGTTTGATCTGCCCTGCGCCAGCCGCCGCCCTCAACCCAGGCGCGGACTCCACGGAAACTATCGGGCCCCTCGTGACCCCTCCTAACCAAACTCCCCAGATTCCCATCCGTCCCTACGCCCGATGCGGGTCCCCCGGCCCAGGGGCCCGCCCGCGGCGTGACGAACCCGTCGCACTTCGCCGCCCAAGGCCAACGCCGAGCCGCCAAACACCCGTACCATGGCCCTGCCGCCGAAGACTCGGCGTCCGGGAGGCCCGAAGCCCGATGAGTGCATCAACCACCAGCCTGAACACCACCAGTTTGAGGGGTCGCATGAAGGCCCTCGCCGCCAGGCTCGTTCATCCGGGCCTGCACGACCTCCGCGTTCGGCTCGACCGGATCGACGTGCGCCTCACCGGCGAGGACCCCGGCCCCACGCCGGACACCACCTATCAGAACAACGGCCTCCGGAGCCTCGCCTGGCAATCCGTGTATCGCGGCATGCGCCCGGCCGTGAACCAGATCTCCGCCCGGCTGAGCGGCCTCGAGCAGACCCTCGCCGATCGCAGCGAGGTCGGCATCTGGCGCGGCGGGCTCCGAGGACACGCCGTCAGCCCGGGCGGCGCCCCCAACGTCGGACTGAGCAAGAAGTACGGCCCGGAACTCGCCTTCTGGGAGAACCTTGTCCACCAAGAAGCCGAGCGGCTCTGGAACACCTCGTTCTTCCAGCAGGCCCGAGGCTGGCAAGCCGCACGCATCAAGGAACTCGGCGAATGGCTCGGTCTTGAAGGTCCGGACGGCATGAAGGCCTGGTCCTCAACGCGCACCGCCGTTGAGATCGGCGCCGGGCCGTTCCCTTCCATCGCCATGACCCCGTGGCGGCGAGCCGTCGCGGTCGATCCGATCGCCGACGGGTACGCCGCCGAAGGCCTCCTCCCGCCCGAAGCCGACGACGTGATCTACCTCTCCAGCCAGGGCGAGCACATCCCCCTGCCCAGCGGCACAGCCGACATCATCGTCATCGAGAACGCGCTCGATCACGTCTCCAGCCCGCTCGAAACGGCCAAGGAAATGCGCCGCCTCCTCAAAGACGACGGCTATGTCTGGCTCCTTGTCGATCTCATGACGTATTCCGACGAGATGCACCCCAACCCGTTCAGCGAGGACACCCTCCGCGCCATGCTCCGCGAAGCCGGGCTCACACCCGTCCGCGACCGCGTGCGCGCCGGCGGCGGCTCGCACCCTGAGGCGCTCGGCGAGTACCGCGGCCTGCTCGCCAAGATCGGCTCACCCGCGGCGCTCCGCGCCGACGAACACCGCGCCAAGCAGCACGCGCCCGAAAGCGGGACCCAAAACGGGCATGCGCCCGACATCAACGTCCGCTCTTCTTCCGGCGCCGCGTCCGCGCCGAAGCAGAACTGAGGCCGCCCGTGTCCTTCGGTTTGGGCCACGGCCGCACGCTCGACGACGCGCCCGGCGTGGTCGGCGTGACGCCACAAGAACTCCCCCCACTCCCCGACGACATCGTCACCAACCGCGAAGCGGGCCGGCTCGATCCCCGCGCCTGGTTCCCCGAGTCCTCGCAACCGTTTGAGATCGAGATCGGCTCGGGCAAGGGCGCGTTCCTGCTCCAGTACGGCGCGCAACACCCCAAGACCAACCTGCTCGGCATCGAGTGGGCCCACGAGTTCTATCTCTACACCGCCGACCGCATCCGCCGTCGCGGGCTGGGCCACGTCCGCGTGCTGCACACCGACGCGACCGAGTTCCTGCGTTGGCGCGTGCCGAGCGAGATCATCCGCGTCGTGCACCTCTACTTCTCCGACCCGTGGCCCAAGAGTCGGCACCACAAAAAGCGCGTCGTACAGGACGGGTTTCTCGCCGAGGCCCGCCGCGTGCTCGTCCCGGGCGGCGAGCTGCGCATCGTCACCGACCACGCCGACTACTGGCGCTGGATGGAAGAGCGCTTCGCGCGGTGGACCAGCCCGGAGCACGCCACGCCCTACGAACGCCGGGATTTCCAGCCGCCGGAGGGCACAGGCGAGGGCGAACTCGTAGGCACCAACTTCGAGCGCAAGTACCGCGTGGAGGGCCGACCCTTCAACGCGACGACCCTGGTGAAGCCGGTCGGCTGATGGCTGCTCAGACACTCCCCATCGCCGAGGCCTTCACGTCCATTCAAGGCGAAGGCGTGCGCACGGGCGCGCCCTCGCGGTTCATCCGCGTCGCGGGCTGCAACCTGCGGTGCGGCTGGTGCGACACGCCGTACGCCTCGTGGGCGCCGGAGGGTGACGCGGTTTCGATCGACGCGCTCGTGCAGGACGCCGCGAGCGCCGGGGTCCCCGACGCCGTGCTCACCGGCGGTGAGCCCATGCTCTTCGACGCGATCGAGCCGCTGAGCCGAGCGCTGCGCGCCGCCGGCCTGCACATCACCATCGAAACCGCCGGCACGATCCACCGCCCGCCAGCCAACGGCGACTCCGGCCTCGCCTGTGATCTGATGAGCCTATCGCCCAAGCTCTCGACCTCGACGCCCGCGGCCGACGACCCGCGCGACCCGACCGGCGTCTGGCGCGAGCGGCACGAGCAACGCCGAATCGACCTCGAATCCCTCCAACGCCTGCTCAATGACTACCCGTGCCGGCAGATCAAGTTCGTGGCCACCGCGCCCGCGGACCTGGCCGAGATCGACCAACTGCTCAGCCGACTCACCGGCTGGAAGCCCGGCGAAGTCATGCTCATGCCCGAAGGCGTCACCACGCCAAAGCCCGGCGCCACCGACTGGGTCCTGCAAGCCTGCCTCGACCGCGGCTGGCGCTACTGCCACCGCCTGCACATCGAACTCTTCGGCAACACGCGGGGCACCTGAGCCGCAACGATCGAGACGGGACTAGCATCGCTTGGTTCCGGCGTGCCCGGTCCGGAGCGTCCATGGTCTACCGAGTCTGCAAATCGTTCGAAGTCGAGAGCGGGCACATGCTCAGCAAGCACCCGGGGCGGTGCCGATACCCGCACGGGCACTCCCGGCGAGTCGACGTCGTGGTCGCCGCTGATGCGCTCGACGCCCACGACATGGTCTGCGACTTCAAGGCCCTGCGCCTCGCGCTGGAGAGCTATCTCGACCGGTTCGACCACGCGCTGGCGATCAACTCGGCCGACCCGGCCCGCGAGCGCCTGACCGACGAACTCGGCGGCCGGCTTGTGGTCTACGAAAACACGGATCCCACGACCGAGGTCATGGCAAGGGATATCTACGACCACCTCGCCGCGATCATCGCCCGGGCCGAGCCGTTGACCGACAATGACGGCAACCGGTACGAGCTGCCCAAGGGCCTGCTCGTCGAGCGCGTGCGTGTGACGGAAACCTCGACAAGCTGGGCCGAGTACGGGCAGGCCTGACGCGCCTTGGCTCCATGTCGGCTCTGGATCGGGCCTGTGTATCGGGCCTGTATCGATGATCGCCCCGCTTGACAGATTCCGACCCGTTCGGCGATCTATACCGTGCACGCTCGTACGTCGCCTCACGGGAGACCATTCATGCTCTATCGCCGCTTGCCCATCGCCGCCGCGAGCGCCCTGCTCGCGCTCGCCTCGCCGGCGCTCGCGCAGTCAAACCTCGCTCAATCGGCAGCGCCCCCCATGGACCCGGCGATGCGGCAGAAGCTGGACTTCGCCCGCGCGCTCTCGGATGTTTTCGAGCGGGCCGCGACCATCATCGAGCCCTCGGTCGTGCACATCACCTCGCTGAAGCAGGAGCGGTTCCGCGTCGGCATGATGGGCCGAGTGCGCACGCGCACCGTCCCCTCGGGCCTCGGCTCGGGCGTTGTGCTCAGCAACGACGGCTACGTCCTCACGAACAATCACGTCATCGAAGACGCCCAGACGCTGCGGGCCCAGCTCGCCGACGGCCGGGTCTACGACGCTGAGGTCGTCGGCCGAGAGCCGGACGTGGATCTGGCGGTGCTGAAAATCGACGCGACCGATCTCACACCCGCGCGGTTCTCGACCGAGCCCGTCCGCGTGGGCGAGTGGGTGCTGGCCGCGGGCAGCCCGTTCGGCCTGAGCAGCACGATCACCGCGGGCATCGTCAGCGCGACCGGGCGGACCGGCCTGATCCGCGGCCGATCCAACGCCTACGAGGACTTCATCCAGACCGACGCGGCCGTGAACCCGGGCAACTCCGGCGGCCCGCTGATCAACCTCGAAGGCGAGGTCGTCGGCATCAACACCGCGATCTTCACGCGCTCGGGCGGGTCCAACGGCATCAGCTTCGCCATTCCCGCCGACATCTCACGCCGCGTCATGGACGACCTCGTCACCGGCGGCGCGCTCAGCCGGGGCTGGCTCGGCGTGCGCTTCCGGCCCGTGCAAGCCGCCGACGCCGAGCGACTCGGCATGCGCGCGCCCGAAGGCGTCTACATCGCGGGCGTCAATCCCGGCGGCCCGGCCGATCGATCGGGCCTGCGCGAGGGCGACGTCATCCTCGAACTCAACGGCCGGGCCGTGGACGACGAGAGCCGCTTCCGCACGCTGATCGCGCTGGCCACGCCGGGCGAGGGCGCCAGCGCGCTCGTCCGCAGGGGCGCCGAGGCGCTCACCCTCGACCTGCTCGTCAGCACACGCCTGGACGAGGTCGCCCGCGAATCCCAGGGCGTCGCGATCCCGAGCCTGGGCGTCGTGCTCACCACGCTCGACAACGACACCTCGCGCGCCTTCGCCCGAGAGTTCGACCTCGACCAAGCACAACTCACGGCCGTCGTCTACGCCGAGAACCGCGCGGGCGAGCTCTCACGCTTCAAGCCGGGCGACATCATCACAGGCATCCAACTTCAAGACGAAACCACCCTCGACAGCGCCGACCCGAGCACCATCCGCAACTACGCCGACGCCGATCAGCTCGACCGCATCTACCTCGTGCGAGGCGACGCCCGCGACGGCGGCGTGATGCGCGGCTACGTCCCGGTCGGACGCTGAACCCGACGCCCAAGCCGAACGGCTACGGCGCGTCCGGTGATCGCGGGAGCGCGGCGATGGGCGTGTGATCGGGCAGCTCGCCGGGCGTGGGTTCGATCGGCGGCCGGCCGTGCCACACCCAGCTCAGCGCGATCTGCACATCGCGCAGCATCATCAGCAAGCACGGCAAGACGATCAGAATGATGCCCGTAGCGCTGAGCAGCCCGAAGCTGATCGTGATCGCCATCGGGATCAGGAACCGCGCCTGGAAGCTCTGTTCCAGCATCAAAGGCAGCAAGCCCAGCACCGTCGTAAGGGTCGTCAGCATGATCGCGCGGAATCGCGCCTGACCGGCTTCCACCGCTGCGTCGTAGACCGTCAGCCCCAGGGCGCGCTTCTCGTTGAAGAACTGGATGAAAATCAGCGAGTCGTTCACCACGATGCCCGCGAGCGCCACGAAGCCGATCAACGACAGGAACGTGAGGTCGTACCCGAGCAGGAAGTGACCCCAGATCATCCCGATCGTCGCGAACGGGATCGCCGTCATCACGATGATCGGCTGGAAGTAGCTGGAAAACAGCCACGCGAGCACGACGTAGATCAACCCTGCCGCCAGCAGCGCGCCGATCGGCAGCGTGCTGAACGCGTCGGCCATCTGCTCCTGACGCCCACGCTTGAGGATCTGCGTGCCCGGGTGCGCCGCTTCGATCTCGCGCAGCCGATCGCCGAGCGAAGCCGTGACTTCTTCTGGGCTGTTGATCGAACGGTTGACGTCGGCCGTCACCGTCACCGCCCGCTTGCGGTCCAGCCGACGCACCGTCGCGTACCCCTCGACCTCATCGAGCGTCGCCACTTCCGCCAGCGGCGTGGGGTTGCCCGTGGGCGTGAAGACATGCAGCCGCTCGATCGCCGCGAGGCTCCGGCGCACGTCCTCGGTCAGCGTCACCCGCACGTCCACGTCCTCGCGGTCGCCCGCGAACGTGAACGCCTCGAGCCCGAAGACGGCGCCCTGCACCTGCCGGGCGATGTTCGCAACCGTGAAGCCCAACTCGCTCGCGCCGGGACGCAGCCGGATGCGCAGCTCGCGCTGGCCCGCGTCCGCGTCGTCGGCGATACCGAAGACACTCTCAAACTCTCCGAGCGCCGCCATCAGGGCGGTCCGCGCCGCCGAGAGCTGCGCAGGGTCGTCGCCCACGATCGTGTACGTGATCGCGGGGCCGTCGGGCCCGCCCGCGACTTCTTGCAGCCGCAGGCTCTTCACGCCCGCGGCTTCGCCCAGAGCGTCCTGGATCGAAACGATCACCTCACCCGAACGCCGATCTCGGTCTTCCACCGGTACGAGTTCCAGGATGATCTGCCCGAGGTGGCTCTGCTGCGAGCCGGGCGAACCGCCGTCGAGCGACGACTGCGCGCCCACCTGCGCATACACCGAGCTGACCTCCGGCTGCGCCAGCGATGCCGCTTCCAGCCGACGGATCACGCGGTCCGTCTCTTCCACCGGCGTGCCGATCGGCATGACCAGGCTGCCGTTGATCGTCTCGGCGTCGCTGGAATCGAAGAACACAAACGACAGCCGCCCGCTGACGAACAGTGCCGACGACGCGATGACCATCGCTACGGCCACCGTCGCCGTCATCCAGCGCCGCGTCAGGCAGAACCGCAGCAACTTCGCATACGCCGGGATCAGCGCCCGCTGGATCAGTCCCTCTCGCCACGCGTCGTAGCGGTACTCGAACCGCTGCAGCCAGCCCTTCCGCCCCGAAGCCTTGAGCTCGTCGATCTTGATCAGGCTGTGGCCCATGTGGCTCGGCAGGATGATCAATGCCTCGATCAGCGAAACGCCCAGCGCGATCGAGACCACGAACGGCAGCGCCTCGAGCAAATCTCCAAACGACCCTTGGATCAACGCCAACGGCATGAACGCGCAGATCGTCGTCAGCACGGTCGTCACGACCGGCCACGCGACCTGATTGGCGCCGTTGACCGCCGCGGTGAGCGCGTCCTCGCCGCGCTCGTGCCGCGACGTGATGTTCTCGGCCACGACGATCGCGTCGTCCACCAAGAGCCCGATCACCACGATCAGCCCGAACATGGTCAGCAGGTTCAGGCTCAGCCCGAGGAACGACATCACCGCCAGTGTCGAGAGCAGCGACACGCCGAGCCCCACCGCGACCCAGAAGCTGATCCGCCAGTTCAGCAGCAAGACCAGCGTCACGAAGACCAGCCCGAGCCCGAACGCCGCGTTGCGCGTGAGCAGATCGAGCCGACCCACAATGAACCGCGCCAGGTCCGTCGTCAGCACCGGCTCGCCCGGCAGCACCTCGGTCTGGGCGCGCTCGAGGCCCAACTCGTACGCCCGCAATCGCTCCGAAGCGGGCGATGTGTCGCCCGGTCTTCGCATCAGCGCGCGGATGCGCTCGCCCAGCGTCGGCGCGATCGTCTCGCCCTTCAGCCCCGCGACGTACGCCTTGACCATCGAGGCCATGTCCACCGCGTCCTCGCGGCCGACCTTGAACACCGTCAGCGACACGCTCGGCTGCCCGTTCAGCCGTTCGCGCACGTCGATATCGACAAACCCGCCGCGCACCTCGCCCAGATCGCCCAGCCGCAGCACCTGCCCGTCGCCGCCGGCCTTGATGACGATCTCGCGCACGTCCTCGGGCGTGTCGTCGGCGCCGAGCGTCCGCAGCGCCGTGTTCTGCGTCGCCGAGCGCACCGAGCCGCTGGGCAGCTCGAGCATCCCCTCGCGCACGCGATCGGCAACAAACGGCAGGGACACGCGGTGCTCGAGCAGCGCCGCGGGCGGGATCTCGACACGGATCTCGTCCGTGCGCACGCCGCTGATCGAGATATCGCCCATGCCCTCCAGCGACCGCAGGTCCTCGCGCAGCCGCTTGATCGCGCCCTTGAGCGCACGCTCGTCGGCGTCTCCGAACAGCGACAGCACGATCACGGGCAGGTTCGGCTCGAACTTGCTCACCACGATCCGGTCGGCCTGGTCCGGCAGGTCCTGCAGCGAGTCCACCTCGCGTTTCACGTCCGCGACGGCCGCATCGATCGGCGTGCCCTCGGCAAACTCGACCAGCACGCTCGCCAGCCCCTCGCGCACCGTGGTCTGCATCTCCACCACGCCGTCGAGATCCACGAGCCGGTCCTCGATCTTGATCGCCAGTGCATCCTCCACCTCATCCGGCGCGGCGCCCGGGTACGGGGCGCTCACCTGCACCTGCGTCGGACGCACCTCGGGAAAGAACTCACGCCGAAGCGTCAGCCCAAAGATCAGCCCCAGGCCGATCAGCGCGAACATGATCAGGTTGGCCGCGACCGGCTTGCGGACGCCGAAGCCGGGAAGGCTCATCCGCCCCTCCCCACCGGCCCGGTTTTGGCCTGAGCTTCGGCTTCGGCGTTCTCTCGTTCACCCGCCAGCGCGGGCGACTCGATCCGCACCAATGAGCCGTCGTTGAGCTGGTCGAGGTTGCTCACGATCACCCGCTGTCCCGCCTCCAGATCGGCCGACTCGAAGACCGCCCACTGCGTCTCGTCGGGGTCTATCTCGGGGAACCGCGCCTCGATCTGGTGCGAGACGACCACGCGCCGCGACGAGGCCCGCCGCCCGAGCCCGTCGCCCTCGGCGCCGTCCGCCGCCACCAGCACGCGGTCGCCGTCCACCGCCCGGCGGGGCGCGATCAGCCTGGGCGCCGACTCGGACGACTCGACCCGCGCCGTCACGAACCGCCCGGGCAGCAGCCGGCCCGCGCGTGCCGAGGGATCCTGCCGCACGAGCGCGAAGACCGTGAGCGTGCGCGTCGCCGCGTCGGACTCGGGCGCGATGCGCTCGACCACGCCGGTCCAGCCCTCGCCGCGGTTGCCCGGGCTCCCGTCCATCGGGCCGTCCGCCATCACGTCCACGCGGTCGCCCACCGCCAGCGCCCCCGACGCCGAGACCGGCAGCCGCAGCGGGATCTCGATCAGGCTCAGGTCCACCACCCGCGCCACCGGCGCCCCGACGGCCAGCAGTTCGCCGACCTCGACACCGATCGACTGCACGTACCCGCTGATCGGCGAGCGGATCTTGGTCCGCGCGAGTTCTTCTTCACGCAGTCGGATGTCGGCGTTCAACTGCAGCAGCCGCGCCTGGGCGCTCGCCTGGCGCGTCGGCCAGACCTCGATCTGCTGGAGCAACGACGACCGCTCGCGGCTCACGCGGTTGACCACGTTCTGACGCCGCTCGGCCTCGGCCCGGTTGCCGGCGCCGCGCTCGAGCGCATCGACATATCGGCTCAGGTCGGCCGTCTCGATCGCCAGTTCTTGTTCGACCAGTTCGATGCGCTCGCGGAGGCGTTCGCGCTCGAACCCGAGCCCGTCGAGTTCGGCCTGCGTCGCCGCGGCCAGCTGCTTCGCCGCTTCCAGCCGCTGCTCGAAGTCGATCGGCTCGAGCCGCGCGAGCAGGTCGCCCGCGTTGACCCGCGCGCCGTCCTCGATCTCGGCCGGCCGCTCGACCACGCGGGCCGAGACCTGCGCCGAGACCTCCGCCGAGGTCATCGCCCGCGCCGTGCCGTAGCCCGTCCAGACGCGGGGCGCCTCGCGCACCGCGACGGCGACCGTGCGCACCAACGGCGCCTGCTCGACGACCGACTTGCGCTCCGGCTCGGGCCGGGCCATGTTCGCGACGACCACCAGCCCGATCGCGACCAACAAAGCCACCACGCCCACGCCCAGCCGCACGGCCCGCGACACGATCAGCCACGCGCCCTGAGGCCGACTCGGCCGCGTGGCGGCACTGGCCGCGGCCCGCGGTCGCTCCCCGGCGTCGATCCCGTCGGATCGATCCGTTGACGATTCATCGCCTTGGTGCATCAAAGCAATCCCCTGGCGGGCCCGGCGCGCTCACGCCCGGCGACTCCGCCGCTCCCACCCGATCTACCCCGCACCCGCGTGTCCCCGCCGCAACGGTAGCGCCGCGCACCCCGGCGGATGCATGATCTCGGCAGTTCAGCACGCGCGGTCAAGAGGCTTTGAAACGGCAGGCGTGACCACTCAAGATGCGAGCCGTGGCCGCGGCTTCGGCTCAGGCCGGGTGGTTCGGCTTCGCGCGCCGGCTCAGTCCTCGGGAATGTCGTCGCCCGTCACGACCTCGCGGAAGGCCGAGCGGAGGCGGTTGGTGACCGCCCCTTCCACGCCCGAGCCCACCACGTGGGCGTCGTCTTCCGTGCGCCCGATCTTGGTCACCGCGATCATCTCGGCGGCGGTGCCCGTCAGGAAGATTTCCTCGGCCGCGAACAGGTCGTCGCGATCGAGGATCTGCTCGGTGACCTCGACGCCGCAGGCCGGCGCGAGTTCGTTCATCACGAAACGCCGGGTGATGCCCTCGAGCACACCGACCGAGGCGGGCGGCGTGAAGATCTGGCCGTTGCGCACCAGGAAGATGTTGTCCCCCGAACCCTCGCCGAGCTGGCCCTTCGTGTTGAACATGATGCACTCGAGGCAGCCCGCGTCGATCGCTTCGACCTTGGCGAGGATGTTGTTCAGGTAGTTGAGGCTCTTGATCCGCGGGTCGAGGCACTCGACCGGGATCCGCGGGCGTTCGGCAATGACCACACGCATGCCCTGCTCGTACATCTCGGGCGGGTAGAGCTGGATCTGGTCGGCGATGCACACGACGCCCGCTTCGGGGCACTTGTACGGATTCAGCCCCAGCGTGCCGACGCCGCGGGTGACGATGAGGCGGATGTAGCCGTCCACGATGTTGTTGGCTTCGACGCAGCGGCGTTGGATGTCGGCCATCTCGTCGCGCGAAACGGGGATCTTGATCCGCAGGCGCTCGGCCGAGGCCCACAGCCGGTCCATGTGCTGGCCGAGCTTGAAGATCTTGCCCTTGTAGATGCGGATGCCCTCGAAGACGCCGTCGCCGTAGAGCAGGCCGTGGTCGTAGACGCTGACCTTCGCTTCGCTTGCCGGCGTGAGTTCGCCGTTGACCCAGACCAGGGGCTTCTCGCCGAGCAGCGAACCGCCGCCCGGGTGCGGCGAGGTCGCCCGGTCCGGCGTGCCGGGGATCGGGTTGTGCGTCGCGGGGGTCTGCGTCATACGAATCGGTCCTTTCCAGGGCCGCCACCCGGCGCGGCCTTGTCAGTTTGACAAGCGTACCGGGGCAACCCCAAGCGTCATGATCGGTCGGTGACGCCGAGGCGACCCGTCCGGCCCTTCGATCGAGTGCCGAAACGGGATGCCGCGATGCCTCCGCCCGATCCACTCGGCGGCACAATCCGGAAGGGGACTCCCGACCCCGAGGTTCCGGATCACACCCACCGCGGGTGACCATGATATGGACATCGGCTCGCCCGGCGGCAGATGCGCGGGAGAAAACCCACAACCTATCATATACAGAACATCTGCGAATGTTGCGCGTACGCACGCGATTTGGCGCCGAACGGGCGGGCATCCTCGAATTCAAAGCCGGCATCGGCGCCGCCTAGACCGGGCCTCAGCCGCGGATCTCGGCGCCGAGTTCGGACTTGGCCGAGTCGGCGAACCGGGCGGCCTGCGGATCGACCTCTTCGTGACGGAGCGTGCGGTCGCCCGCGCGGAAGTGCAGGCGGGCCGTCACCGACTTGCGACCGGCGCCGACCTGCTTGCCGCGGTAGGCGCCCATGAACGAAACGCCCGCCAACAACTCGTCGCGCGTGGTCAGAGCGATCCGAGCGATGTCGGCCCACGCGACGCCGTCATCGACCACGAGCGAGACGTCCCGGTCGATGCCCGGATAGGCCGGGGGCGCCTGCACACCGCCGCGCGGCGGCTTGAAGCCGAGCAACAGTTCCAAGTCCAACTCCGCGGCGACCTGCGGCAGATCCACACCGGCCGATTTGAGCGCCCCCGCGCTGACCAAGCCGAACCGGCCCAGCAGCACTTCACCCGCGCCGGAATCGACATGCACCTCGGCGTGGGCGTCGGCGTCCCAGCCCTCGCTCAGGGGCTCGGCCGGACGCACCACGACGCAGGCGCCTCGACCGGCCGTGGCGTGGACCAGCGCGTCGATGGCGCCGCGCATCCAGCGGAGCCCGAGTTGGCGGTCGTCGAACGAACGCTTGGGCCCTTCGCCCGCGACATCGGCGAGCAACGCCAGCGTCTGCCGTTCGCGGTTCTCGCCCTCGGGCGTCTCGGCGAAGACGGCGGTGGTCTCGAACAGGCGCACGCCTCCGGGGCGTTCGACGCGGGCGTCCTGGTTGCCCCGGCGGCAGCGGAGCAGGCTGGGCAGGGCGCTCGGGCGGAGCATGGGCTCGGCGCCGCGGCGTTCGTCGTCGACCGCCAGCGCGCGCAGCGCCGGGTCGCGCCAGGCTTCGCCGTCGTCGGGCCGGACGAAGCTGAACGTGATCGTCTCGTGGTAACCCAGCCCGGTGAGGACCGTCGCGAGCTGCCGCATCGCGCCCTCGCGTTCCTGCGGGTGCGCGGCGACCATGGGCAGGCGGTCGGAGATCGGGATCTGGTCGTAGCCGTGCGTGCGCGCGACCTCTTCGATCAGGTCGATCTCGCGCGTCAGGTCGGGGCGGAAGGGCGGGATTGTGCAGTTGAGGGCGCCGTCGGAGGCCTTCATGACGCCGATGTCGTGGGCTTCGAGGTGCTCGGCGATGGTCTCGGTGGGGATCTGGATGCCGAGGATCGTGGCGCAGCGATCGGGCCGAAGCCGGATCTGCCGCAGCGGCGCGAAACCGGTGCCGTGCGTCAGGATGCCCTCGCACAGCGACCCGCCGGCGAGTTCGACGAGCATGGCCGCGGCCCGGCGCGCGGCGGGTTCGAGCATGCGCGCATCGACGGTGCGCTCGAATCGGTGGCTCGCGTCCGTGCGCACGCCGTGACGCCGGGCCGACTCGCGGACGTGCAAGGGCGACCACGTCGCGACTTCCAGCACCACGTCGGTCGTCTGCTCGGTGACCTGGCTGTCGAGCCCGCCGATGACGCCGGCCAGCGAAACGGGCTTGTCGGCATCCGCGACGACGAGATCGCGCGGGCCGACTTTGCGGGCCACACCGTCGAGCGTGGTCAGCGTCTCGCCGGCTTCGGCGAAGCGGATGACCAACTCGGGCCCGGCGAGGGTGTTGAGATCAAAGACGTGCGACGGGTGCCCAAGCTCGAAGTTCAGCCAGTTGGTGACGTCCACGACGCTGTTGATCGAGCGCTGGCCGATCGACTCGAGCCGTTCGACGAGCCACTTAGGGCTCGGGCCGACGCGGACGTTGCGGATGACCTGGGCTGTGAACATCGGGCACTCGTGGTGCACGAGGTTGCGGAGCGTGAGGTGATCGCTCGCGGCGCCGGCGGCGGTGGAAGCGGCTTTGCCTTGGGGAATGGGCGGCGGCTTGAGCGTCCGCGGCTTGCTCGCCCGCGGGCTGGCGGCGATCTCCCGCGCCACGCCGACATGGCTGAGGCAGTCGCCGCGGTTGCTGGTGACCTCGACATCGAGCAGCACATCGCCGTCGGGCAGGGTCTCCATGGATTCGAGCGGGAAGCCCGCGTCGGTCAGCAGGCGGTCGGCCTCCTCCGCGGAGACGTCGCCCGGTTCGAGATAGTCATTGAGCCAGCGCAAACTGATATTCATAGCCGGGGAGGGTAGCGCGCTCCCGTCACGGAACGGGCATCGGGACCAGCATGGAACCGTGCGCCGTTAGACTTGCCGCGATGCTCCGAGCCACCGCCCAACTTCTCGTTCTTTGGCTATCGCTGGGTCACGTCTGGCTGCTCACGGGGTGCGCCAGCACGCAGACCCCGCCGGACCGGATCGACCGGGCGCCGGACGACTTCGCGGTCGCCGTCACGGTCCACGGCCCGGAGACGGCCCGGGCGGACATCGACGCGCTGCCCCGTGCGTACCGGCCCGCGCGATACATCGTGGAGCCGGACCGGGTCCTGCGGGCCTCGCTCGGGCCGGGGTCGGACGCGCAGACCTTCCCGCCGCAGACCCGCCGGCTGGACGACCGCGCGATGCAGCAGCTCTGGCGGCTGGTGCGGGACGGTCGACTGCTGGCCGACGGGCACCCGGGTTTGGTCGAGACCTCGCTCGTGGGCGCCGCCCCGCCGAACCGGCGCACGACGGAGGTCTTCCTTTCCTACGGCGAGACGCGTCGGTACCTGCGCATCTTTACCGACCGCGACACGGAGTTCGCAGCCGCGGCGGTGGAGCTTGCCGATCGGTTGGGAGATCTGGCTTGGGTGCCGGAGTAGGGGCGATCTCACAGAAACTCGAGCTCGACGGCCAAACCTCCGAACGGAAAGATCTACTTCATGTGCGGCCCGGCGACTGGCTGAGCATCGCTTGCTGCGCGCAACTCCGTCACCACTTCAGCGGCATGAAGGCAGATCACGATCGCCGCTAGGAACAATGTCAGCAACACTATTGGAGCGAGGACTCTCGCCCACATTGTCGACCACGCCTCATGCACAAAGACGCGCCAACGGAACGTTGCATTGAAGCAGTAAATGACGCCACCACACCACGGAAGCAATCCGCAAGATACGCCTAGCACCCAGCCCCAGCCTTTGGCCAGTCTCGCGGACTCGCCAACAACCGACTCGATGCCAACAAACGATGCAACAATGGCCCCCATGCCCAAGAGCGCGAGCACGCCGATGAGCGGCGCCGATCGAATGTGATAGGCCTCACGTGCCTTCAGACGACTAAGGCGATCTCGCAACCAGATGCGTCCGCAAGCGTCGCAGCACCCCGACTCTAAATCGTTGATCTTCATCAGCGACCGACACTTTGGGCAGGGTTCTTGCGCACTGAGCACAGCCATATCGCCAGTCTACCGCCTCCGTCTCACACAAGGCATTGATATGTAATGACCATCCAAGGGTACATCTAGAACATCAATCAACTACTTCCACTACGCCCACTGCACGAACGACCACCACCGCGACGAACGCCACGTGCATCGCCCCCACTACGATCGGCACGGTCATCCAGAACCGCGACCGCGGGCCGCGGCGTTCGCGGCGCCACGCCAGGGCGCACAGCACCACGCAAACCAGTCCCAGCGGCAGGACCAAGAGCGACTCCACCGCGAGGACGACGGACTCGTCCAGCACGCTCGTCGCGGCGGCAATCTGAAGGGCGGCGCCCCAGATGAGCGGGAGGATGGCGCCCGCCGAGAACAGCCGAAGAATCACGCTGGGCTCGGAATCGGGCATGGCCGGATCGTAGCGCCACAGCGCTATCGTCCCGCATGGCTGTTGATGACCACAACTCCTCGGTGAGCAACCCTTCGCTGAGCAACGCGGCCGGCGATCCCATCGTCGGTATCGACCTGGGCACGACAAACTCCCTTGTCGCCTTCTGCGACGAGCGCGGCCCGCGCACGCTGGCCGTTGACGAGGCCCAAGGCGCCCTGCTGCCCTCGGTCGTGCGGTTCGAAGCGGACGGGTCGGTCGTGATCGGTCGGGCCGCGCTGGATGAAGCGGTGCGCTACCCGCGAACGACCATCGCCAGCGCCAAGCGGCTGATGGGCCGATCACGCCGAGACGCCGAGGGCGATCTCCGATACCTGAGCTACGAGGTGGTGGAAGGCGAACACAACACAGCCCGCATCGCGGTGCCGGCCGATGGCACAACCAGGATCGTCTCGCCGCAGGAAGTGTCGGCGTTGGTGCTGGGCGAGTTGAAACGGCGTGCGGAGGCCGCGCTGGGTGTCGCGGTGCGGCGCGCGGTGGTGACCGTGCCCGCGTACTTCGACGACGCGCAGCGGCAGGCGACGCGCGACGCGGGGCGGCTGGCGGGGCTCGAGGTCGTCCGCATCGTCAACGAGCCCACGGCCGCGGCGTTGGCGTACGGGCTGGGCACGGACCGCGCGGCCGAGCGCAACGCGGGGCCGCGCACGGTCGCGGTGTACGACCTTGGCGGCGGCACGTTCGATATCTCGATCCTGCGGCTCACGCCCGAGCAGGGCGAGGGCGGGACCGAGTTTTTCCAGGTGCTCTCGACCGCCGGCGACACGCGCCTCGGCGGGGACGACATCGACCATGCGCTCGTATCGCTGTTTGTCGGCGAGATCCGCGAACGCCTCAGCATGGCGGCCGACGCCGACCCGATGGCCGGCTTCGGCGCCGACACGCGCTCGGCGTTGATCTCGTTCGCCCGCGGCGTCAAGCACGCGCTCTCTGACCGCGAGACCGCGCGTGTGCGCATCGAGTTGAACGACAAGGACGTGTACGAACGCGAGGTCTCGCGCGACGAGTTGGAAGCGATCATGGCGCCGTTGGTGAAGCGGACGATCGAAGCCTGCGACCGGGCGCTGCGCGACGCGAAGCGCGAGCTCGACGGCGGCGCGATCGACGCCGTGGTGCTGGTCGGCGGGTCCACGCGCATCCCGCTGGTGCGCGCGCGCGTCGCCGAGCGGTTCGGGGTGGAGCCGTACACGGCGCTCGACCCCGACCGCGTGGTCGCGATGGGCGCGGCGGTGCAGGCGGGGATTCTCTCGGGCGTGGTGAAGGGCTCGCTGCTGCTGGATGTCATCCCGCTTTCGCTGGGGATCAAGACGGCGGGCGGTGCCGTCGCGAAGTTGATTATGCGGAACTCGGCGGTGCCGGCGCGAGCGACGGAGATGTTCTCGACCGGCGTGGACGGGCAGGTCTCGATCGAGCTCGACGTAGTGCAGGGCGAGCGCGAGATGGCGTCCGACTGCCGATCGCTCGGCACGTTCCACCTGCGCGGCGTGCCGCCGATGCCCGCGGGCGTGCCTCAGGTCGAGGTCGAGTTTCTGGTGGACGCCAACGGCGTGCTGAATGTCTCGGCGACGGAACGCCGCAGCGGCAAGCGCGCCGGCGTGCAGATCGTGCCGAACCACGGGCTGACGCGCGAGGAGGTCGACCAGATGGAAGCCGACTCGATCACGCACGCGCGGGAGGACATGACCCGGCACCGCGTCGTCGATCTCATCACCAACAGCAAGCTCGACCTGAAGTGGATCACAGAGCGGCTGGAACGCCACGCCGACGCGCTCGAGTCGGCGTACGTCGCCGATCTGGAGGCGAAGGCGCGCGCGCTCGGGCTGCTGATCGCCGAGGCGGAGGCGGACTGGGCGAGCGTGGACGCCAACGCGTTCGCCCAGGCCAAGCAATCGCTGGACGAGGCCTCGGTCCGGCTGCAGGAGGTCTCGATCGCGGCGTCGCTGCGGGCGGATACGTCCTCGTAGGCGGACCACAGCGGCCGATCGGCCGCAGAGAGCATCGAACGCGGTGCATCCGATCGCCGCCGCCGGGCGATGTAGACCCGGAGGCCCGTTATGCGAGCAAACGTCCGCAAAGGCAGCAGTGTCAGCAAGGTCATCACCGCGGTTGCGGCCGTCGTCTTCGCGGCGGGCGTGGCGATCGGGCTCACGCTCGGTTGATGCGTCGCCTGGCGCCGCAGCGGCTGAACAAAGCCGTCTCAACCGAGGTCTGCTGCGTCGGTACCTTATCGGCATGAGGCGCGAGCACGTCGTCAACTGGGTGCTGGGTCTGGCCTTCGCGGCGGGCGTCGTTGCGACGCTCGGCTGGACGTCGGCCGAGCCGGGGTGGTCTGCCGCGACGCACACGAACGATCAACCCACGGCCCCAGCACTCGACGCGGCAGTCGAAAATCTGTGGCTGGCGCCGAGCGACAGCGAAGCCGGCGGCGGTCGTGGCGCTCCGCCGATCTGGTCGGGCGGGCGGCCCGTGGGGGACGCCGCGTTCGATGCGCTCGCGCACGCCGGCGTCGAGGTCATCATCTCCGTTGACGGCGCCAAGACCGACGTGGATCGCGCCGAAGCCCGGGGCATGCGGTATGTCCACGTGCCGATCGGGTATCACGGCTTGAGCGACGAACAGCAACTGCTCGTCGCCAAAGCGCTGCGCGACGCCGAGGGCCCGGTCTACATCCATTGTCATCACGGCAAGCACCGCGGGCCCGCGGCCGCGGCGGCGGCGCTCGTGCGCCTCGGCCAACTCACGCCTGAGAATGCGGAAACATGGATGGCCCGCGTCGGCACGAGCCCCAAGTACTCGGGGCTGTACACCAGCGTGCGCGACGCGACGCCCGCGACGGACGAAGCCATCACCGCCTCGGGCGAACTGGTCGCGCAGTCCAAGGTCAACGACATGGCCGCGGCGATGGTGGAACTGGAAACACGGCTCGACCACCTCATCGCGTGCCAGACCGCGGGCGATGCAAGCGGGTGGCCCGCGCCGCCCGATCACCCCGACCTCGTGCCTGTCGCCGAGGCCGCCCGGATCGCTGATGTCTTCCGCGAACTCAGCGAGCGCCGCGCCGAGATCGGCGACCCGGCTTCGACGAGGCGTTCACCCGAGCGAGCCGAAGCCGCGGCCCGGCACTACTGGCGGCTGATGGAGCGGGGCGCCGAGCGTGCGACCGAACTGGAAGCTGTGTTGCTCGCCGAGCCGTTCGACGCCAAGGCCGCGGACAAGGCCCTGCGGCGCGTGTCGTCGTCGTGCTTCAACTGTCATATGACGTTCCGCGATTAACGGGCGCCTCACTCCCCGAGCGAGAGCACGTACGCCCCGCGCGGCGCCAGTTGCTCGATCGGGCGCGTTGCGTCACGCGTGATCGATGCGTCCGAAAGCAGCTCAGCCGATGGCGACGTCTCGTTGGCCAGCGTGTACGCCGACACGGCTTGATCGGTGAGGTTGAACACGCACAGCAGACGCCGGCTATCGAGTGTGCGCTCGAACGCGAACACGCCCTCGTGCCCCGTCTCGATGACGCGCAGCTCGCCCGTCTTGAGCGCCGGCTCGGCGTGACGCAGCGCGATCAGTCGGCGGTAGGTGTTGAGCAACGAACTTGGGTCGGTGTCTTGCCCGGCGACGTGGATGTCCTCGGCGTCGGTGTTGGCGGCCATCCAGGGCGCGGCCTCGGTAAAGCCGACGCCCGGGCCGGCCTCGGACGGCGGCGCCCACTGCATCGGCGTGCGCAGGAACTCGTCCGGCTTGGTGCCTGTCATGCCGATCTCTTCGCCGTAGTAGATGTACGGCACGCCGGGCAGGCAGAACTGAATTGCCGCGGCCAGACGCGCCGCCTCGCGGTCGCCGCCCAGCTCGTGCAGCGTCCGCGGCTGGTCGTGGTTGCGGATGAACGTCGCGTACATGCCCAGCGGGTAGACGAGGTCCATCTTCTCGAGCTGACGGACTAACGGCTGCGCGTTCTGCTGGTTGACCGCGTCGACCAGGCGATACCCGAGATCGAACTCGAAGCCCATGTCCATCTGGTCGCCCGCGTACCGCGAGACGGCATCCGAATCGGACCAGACCTCGCCCACGGTGTAGACCTCGCCCGGCGCCGCGGTCGGGCCGCTGAGGGTTTGCAGGTGCTCGTGGAACCGCTTGAGCCACGCGTGCGTTGCGGGTGTATTTTCCTGGATCTGCCCGTCCTCGATCAAGTGACGGATCGCGTCGAGCCGGAAGCCCGCGACGCCCATCTCCTCGACCCAGTACCGCGTCATATCGAACACGGCCTGCGTCACGGGCTCATGATCGAAGTTCAGGTCGGGCATGCCCTTCCAGAACAAACCGAAGTACCACGAGCCGTCGTTGGACAGCGACGGGTGCCAGACGTTCTGCCCCCACGCGCCCTGCCAGCCGGGGTGCTCGTCTTGCCAGATGTACCAGTCGCGCTTGTCGGAGCCCGGCTCGCGCGCTTCGAGGAACCAGGGATGATCGGCCGAGCTGTGGTTGATCACCAGATCGATCACAACGCGGATGCCACGCTTGTCGCACTCGGCAATCAGCTCGCGGAAGTCGTCGTTGGTGCCGTACTCGTCGTCGATGGTGCGGTAGTCGACGGTGTCGTACCCGTGGTACGAGGGCGACTGCGTGACGGGCATGAGCCAGAGCGCGGTGATGCCGAGGTCGGTGTCGGTGGTCGGGTCGCCGTCGTTGAGATAGTCGAGGCGTTCGATGATGCCGCGGAGGTCGCCGACGCCATCGTTGGCGAGCGGGCCGGTGGTCGAGTCGGCGAAGGAGCGGACGAAGATCTCGTAGAAGACCGCGTCCTGCCACCAGGTGTCGAGGTGGGCGCGGTAGTCGGTACCAAAGCGCACAGCCGCGGCCTTGGGCCGGCCGGTCTCGGTCGCACGGGCGGCTTCATTGAGCGTGGCCTGACCGAGGGCAGCGGATGCGGAGAGGGCCAACGCGAGCGGGACGGCGGAGTAGGTATTCATACCTAGATGGTAACGCCGCCCCAAGGGTTTGTGGCAGGGAAATCAGTCGCGCTGCGCGAGGCTTGAGCGGTTGGAGACCCAGTAGAACGCCGCCCCGAGCACACCCGTGAATAGTGTGACGAGCGCCCACTGCCAGTTGTTGAGCAGTGAAGGGGCTTTCCCGTTCTCTTCGAGCTTTCGAGCGTCTTGGTCGACGCAGTACGCCAGAATGATGTGCACCGCGAGCGTGCCGGTAGCCATGACAACGGCCGCGATGCCGATCAGGGCCGCGGGCCCACTCGGACCACCGAACGAGACCGTTTCAAGCTGAATTGGAGCGGGCATCCTGAGAGCATAACCGCGGACGGCCGACGGATGGACCGCACGAGTCGGTTCAGAGCCTCAGCCGACACGCAACGCACAAAGCAGCACGCAGCACAAGAACGCCAGCACCGCCGACACCACGCCGACCAAGGCTCCGAGCCCGCGTCGGTCTTCGAAGGCCGGGTGCAAGAGCCCCGTCAGGAAGTGCCACGGCGGCAGGACCAGCACACCGAGGATCGCAATCCACCCGACGAGGCCCGCAGCGGCCGTGCTGAACGTGGAGTCCGTGACATCCAATCGCGCCACGGCCACGACCATGACACCCGCCAACAGGACGGCCGTGAGAGCGAGGGTTGCCAACCAAGGCCAAAGGAACGCCTGGACCACGCCGCCCACGGACTTGCGTTCGTCCTCTGGCATCGTCGTCACAACCCAGCTCGCATCACTGCGACGCAACCAAGCGTTGCAGCCGGGGCAGACCCATGCCCTACGGTGCGCGACGGCCGAGAGGTCGTGCCCGCAGCTTGGGCAACGTGAGGCTTGTGTGGACGGGGTCGGGTTCACGCCTTGATTCGCTCCATGGATGCGGCGGCTACGCCACGATCAATGCCAACCACCAGAGCGCGCCGAGCAGGCCGATACCTGCAATCAAGGCGATCGCGTACGCCGCGGCGGCGACGCCCGTGCCGACAAGCGTCGTGCGCCACGGTCCGTCGACGCCCGCGGCCGACATCGGCAACTCGCGGGCGAAGCGCACGCCGAGCACCACCATCCAGATCGGCATGATCCCGAAGTAGTAGAGCACCCCGAGCCCGAGCGTGCCCATCTGGAACGTGTGGAGGAGCCCAGACCAGCGAGCTCGCCAGAACCACCACGCCGCGAGTTCGAGGCCGATGACGAGCAGAACGAGGAAAGCCGCGATGGCCCACGGTTCATTGAACGTCCGCAGCCAGAGCCGGAGGTTGTGCCCCCGCGGGTCGTCGGGCCGCAGGGCCGTGCCATTGCACTCGGGGCAATGCCAACCGTGCGTGTCGGCAACGCCGGTGAGGTCGTAGCCGCAGGCAGCGCAGGTGGGTGGGTTGGCGGGGGTGGGCACGGGTTGAGTTTATGGCTGCCTCAAGTAGTTCCAGACAACAGCGCCAAGAAGGGACCGAAGTACACGATCAGGGACGACGCCGCGGAGACTGCGCCGATCGTCACAGACGCGCCTCGGCTGATCCCGAAGCGGACAGCACGCCAACCGGTGATGAAATGCCACAGCGGCCCGAGCGTAAGTTGAATCCCCGCAAGCACCCATAACCAGCGCGGCCCCCAATCGAGCATGTGCGCGGTGTCTTCGCTGAAACCCGAGAACAATGTGGCCACGCCACCGATCCATGAAGCTACGGTGAGGAATAGCGTGAAAGCCCATGGCCCTATGAACGAGACAAGTAGCCGCGCAGCATCAACACGGGCGTGATTGTGATGATCCGTCATCGTGAGATTGTTGGCGTTTGGCGTCTTGCGATTTCGGGCCTGCCAACGCGACGGTCGATCACCGGAACAGGCCACGCCATTGATCGATCAACGCCCGCGGTCACAGAACATGTTTAGGGCGCCGTGGTCTGGAGCCCGCTGGGCGGAAGGCTACGTGCTTTGGGGTGTACGACGAAGGATCGTGGCCTTCGCTGCGCTCAGACCACGGCACCCGGAGCCCCTTGGGTGCCACGGGTTGACCGCGCAGCGGCGGCCCGTGCTGCCGTGCATCGAGCACACGGCTTGCCATACGGGCCAAGCCGTGGCACCCGGCTAAATCAACGGATTACAGGTGTGACTCATTCAACGAAACGGGGTCGGTTGACAACGTCAACGATGTGAACATCACCGAACGTACGCAAGAATACGAGTCGTATCGAGTCCACCCTTCACTCACCAAAGCCGTGACGATTTCAGCGCCGTGCCGAAATCTATCGCGAAATCGCTCGGTGCGCATTAACCCCGAACCAACCGTGTAGTAAACGGCCAACAGCGGTGTCACCCACGGTGGTACCCATCGATAGATAGTGACCGGCACATCTTCCCACCACACGGACGGGTATAGCACTAGGTCTTCTTCCCGCAGACCGGTACGTGCAAGAACCGGCTTGTCAGGGTGCTCACGACAGAAACCCACCGCATGCGGAAGTAGTTCGTGCGCAAAGAGCGTCCACCGACGACCAGCAAGCCTACCCAAGTACCAGTCAGACAGGTATCGACACGCAATCACACAAGCCCCTTTGGCCCCACACCGCGCCGCAGCGCTTCCGTAAATCAGATCTCGCTCACCGCGTCATATCCAGCAGCACCTTGATCCCCTCCCCGCTCATCATCACCCGGAACGCTTCCTCGTAGTCGTTGAACGCGAACTCGTGGGTGATGATGTCGTCGAGGTTGACGCCGCCGAAGCGGATGAACTCTTCGACCTGGTACCACGTCTCCCACATCTTCCGGCCGTTGATGCCGAGCACGGTGCAGCCTTTGAAGATGATGTTGGCGTTGAAGTCGAAGTCGACCGAGCGGGCGGGCAGGCCCAGCAGCGCGGCCACGCCGCCGGGGCGGAGGGATTGGAAGCCCTGGTCCATCGCCTTGGGCGCGCCGGACATTTCCAGCAGGCAGTCCACGCCCAGACCGCGCGTTTCGGCGCGGAGGTCGTGGATCCAGCTATCCCCGTCGGCCTCGGGGCGGACATCGAAGCAGCGGTGGGCGCCGAGTTTTTTGGCCAGCTCAAGCCGGGGCGGGTTGATGTCGGTGCAGTAGATCCGCGTCGCGCCCGCAGCCTTGGCCACGGCGACGGTCATCAAACCGATGATGCCCGTGCCGCTGACGAGCACGGTCTTCCCGCTCACGCCCGCGGCCATGACGGTGTGCACCGCGTTGCCGAGCGGGTCGTAGACCGCGGCGTACTTGTCGGGCACGTCGGGGTGGACGTCCCAGATGTTGTCCTCGTGGATGGCGGCGTAGTCGGCGAAGATGCCGTCGCTGTCGACGCCGAAGATGTGCACGTCGCTGGCGATGTGCTTGTTGCCCGTCAGGCTCAAATAGTCGCGGCCCTTGGTCAGGTGTCCCTCGGCGCTGACCCGCTCGCCGACCTTGTACTTCGTCACGGCCTGCCCGATGGCGGCGATCACGCCGACGAACTCGTGCCCCGTAACGATGCCGACGGGGATGCGGGATTGGGCCCACTCGTCCCATTCCCAGATATGCCGATCGGTGCCGCAGATGCCGGCTTTGTGGATGCGGATGAGGCAGTCGTGCGGCCCGACGGTGGGCATGGGGCGCTTGGGGTCGAGTTCGAGCCCTTCGCCGGCGTGGTGCTTGACGAGGGCGCGCATGGTGGCGCGGTTGATCTCCGGCTCGGGGTTGAGCGCGGGGCTGGTGGTGTCGATGGCCTGCGGCGGGTCGTCGTGCGGGTGTCCGGGGCCGGCGATGCCGTGGCTGGTCAGGCCCGGGCTTGTGAGGCCCGGACCGACGATCGAGCCCTGGGCCACGACCTCGATCGGCCGTGCGGGTGTGGGAACGGTCGCGGCCGAGGAGGCGACCGAGGCGGCATCGGTCGGGGAGGGCTTAACGGGGTGGGTCATTGCGGGCTCGCGCGGCGTGGGCCGAGGGTCAGAACTCGGAGCGGGTCCGGTATTGTCACGGCGATGTCCCCCGGGATCAATCCGAGGATCGGTCGGCTGGGAGGCGCGGGCGCCGGCCCGTACACTGACGCCCCGTGAGCCGAGCCGTTCAACCCAAGGCGTTTTTCTACCTCGCCGCCACCAGCAAGGGCGGGCGGACGCTGGGGTTGCGCTCCAGCGCGAGCCAGCGGGCCCTGGCCGCGGCTTTACGCCGAGACCGGCTCGTCCTGCTCCGCGCGTGGGGCTTGCCCGCGTGGGTCAGCCTGGGCGAACAGCGACTGGCGCTCAAAGACCAGGCCAATCTGAACACGCAGCTCGCCCAACTCCTCAGCCGCGGCGTGCCGTTGGTGGAAGCGCTCGAAGTCGCCGCGTCGGTGGTCTCCCCGCCGGCTCGGCCCGTGGTCGAGCGGATGCGGGAGTCGGTCGCGGGCGGGGACAGCTTCGCCGAGGCCTGCGTGCGTACGCGGCAGTTCGATCTCGTCTCCGTCGCGGTCTACCGCGCCAGCGAGCAGTCGGGCGACCTCGCCGGCGCGGCCAAGAGCCTGGCCGAGACCGCGCTGCGTCGCATCCAGATCGCCCAGCGCGTGATCACGGTCATGATGTACCCGCTGATCGTCATCACGATCGCGACGCTGGTGACGGGGTTTTTGCTGACCTATGTCGTGCCGCAGATCGGCAAGGTGCTCGAGCAGCGCGAGGACAGCCTGCCGTTCTACACCAAGATCGTGCTCGCCTCGGGCTCGTTCATGCAGGCGCACTGGATGTGGGTGCTGATGGGCGGGGCGGCGGCGTTGGTGCTGCTGTTCGCGGCTCGGCGGCGCGTGGGTCCGGCGATGTGGGCGATCGTGCGGCGAACGCCGATGGTCAAGGGCGTGCTGCGGACCCAGGACGCTGCGCGGTTCTTCGATGTGATGTCCGCCATGACGCGCTCGGGCGTGCCGCTGGCCGATGCGCTGGGCGTGGGCGTCGAGGCGGTCGGCGATCCGCGGCTCGGGAACCAACTGAGCAAGCTCCGCCGCCGACTCATCGAGGGCGGCGTCCTCCGTTCGCTGATCGACGGCGTCACAGCGCTGCCTCTGGCGACGCGCAAGCTGCTCGTCGCCGCCGACCGCGCGGGCGACCTCGAATCGGCGTTCGAATCGCTGGCCCAAGACACGGGCGAACGCCTAAAGACGCAGTCCGAACGCCTGCTGGGCATCCTCGAGCCGGCGGTGATTGTGTTGATGTTCTTGGTGATCGGGAGCCTGGTGCTCTCGCTGATGGTGCCGTTGCTCTCGATCAGTCAGTCGTTCGGCTAGTGAGTTTGGCTAGGCACTCTGGTTAGAAGCCCGTCCGAGAAACGGAGGGGACGCATCACTCGGGCGCAACCGGGTGCCAGACCGCGTGAGGCCGGAGCGGGGGGTTCCGCGTACCGTATGAGTCGGCCCGTAGGGCCCCGCGTATTCGAAGCATTCCTCAGGCATCTGGAGCCGTCATGCAGCCGCTTCCCCACATCCACGCTTCCTGCACTTCTGGCCCGCGGGTTTCCACCCGGCGCCGATCCGGTTTCTCGCTGCTCGAACTGATGCTCGTGCTCGGCATTCTGGGCGTGCTGATGGCCGTGGCGGCCGTCAACGTGCTGGGCGGGCAGGACCGCGCGAACATCCGCGCGACCGAAGCCACGATGCGCACCGTGCAGAACGGCATCATCGAATACAAGACCTTCGCCAATACCTTCCCGGTCAACATCGCCGATCTCGTGCCCAACTACGTATCAACCGTGAAAGACGCTTGGGGCAACGATCTCTACTACGCCACGCCCGGTTTCGCCGGCAAGCCCTTCACGCTGATCTCCAACGGCCCGGACGGCGAACCCGAGACCGACGACGACATGGACCTGTGGACCATCATCGAAGACAACGCCGAGACCCCCGACGGCGCGTGAGGCGCGTTGCGACCGGAGCCCCGCTAGGAGCCGTTTGTGCGCCCATGTGATGCGCATCCTCCCACGCTGCAAACGGTCCGCGCACGCGGGCTGACGCTCCTCGAATCCATGCTCGCGATCGCGCTGCTCGCGCTGATCGCGACGACCATCTCCGGCGTGCTCGGCGCGATGCACAAATCCCAGCGCCGATCCGAACTCCACCTCGCCGCGGCCGCGGTGGCCAACCGGGTCCTCATCCAATACCTCGACGACAAGTGGGCGCTGTTCGATCAGGCCGGCTTGCCCATCGGCTACGGCCCCGACGACGACCCGCTGCTGTTCCGCTGGGAAGTGCGTGTGGGCACGGTCGGGTTCAACATCTCCGACGCCGCCCGCGCCGCGGCCGAGGACGGGCCGAGCAACCAGATCGCCTCAATCGACGCGGTGGATCAGGTCACGGTCTGGGTCTGGCTCAGCGAAGAATCCGGCGGCAGCTACGAGTACACCCCCGACGTGCCGTCGGTCGTCTACACGCGCCTTTACGCGCCGATCGGCGGGCTGGTCTTCCGCTCGCAGGACTCGGTCAACCGCATGCTCGACGGCGACCGGGGCATCCAGGAGATCATCACCGCGATCAACGCGAGCGGCCGGATCGCGGGGTGGCGCAGCACGACCGGCTCGCAATCCGGCGGTCAACCGCCCGGGCCGGCCGACGGTGAAGGCCCATGATTGTTCGTCGCGCCGGACAGAGTGCAACCTCGCGCCGGGCGTTCACCGTGCTCGAGCTCGTCCTCGCGGTTGCGGTCGCGTCGATGGTCGCACTGGCGGCGTTCAGCGTGCTGACCGGGCTGCAAAACGCCGACGCGCGCTTGGAGGTGCGCACCGCCGAGCAGGCCGGGCTGGGCCGCACGCAGATCGCGGTGCGGCGCGCCTTGCTCTCGCTGGCGTTGTCGCCCGAGGCCTCGCGCACCGACGAAACCGAGGGCCCGAACGCGACCGACCTGCGCCGCGGGCTGGTGCCGCGGGTGGCGCTCGAGGCCGACCCGCTCGTGCCCGGCGCGCAGCGGCTGGTGCTGGCCGTGCACCGCGCGCCGGTGGACGACGACCTCGCGGCCGCGATGTATACGCCCAGCGAAACGCTCGACGAGCTCGCCGAGATCCACGCCTTCGGCGCCAGCCCGCTGCCCGAGTTCGAGGTCGGCGCGTTCGTCCTCCGCCCGGACGACCGAGCCGAAGAGGGTGATCTGGAGGCATTCGGCGAGGACGCGCCGGCCGTCACCTACACGCTCTGGTGGGTCCCGGGACTCGACGCGGCCGACCTGTACCCGCCCGCGATCGAACCCGAGCCGCGACGCACGAGCGGCGAATCGACCGCGCCCGTGGACGGCGACACCGACGGTGACGGTCGGGCCGATCAGGGCGCCGCGGCCGAGCAAGCCACGCGCGAGGCCGACGCGGCCGAACGGGCCAGGGCTCGCGCCCAGGACAACCGCCCGCCCGCGTCGTTCCGCAAGCTGCGCACGCCCGCCGCCGCGGGCGCCACGCCGCTGTGCCGCGGCATCACCGCGTGCCGATGGCGCTTCTACCACCGCCGCGTGATGAAGGACACGATGCTCTTCACACGCAACGAGGACATGCCCGCCTTCGCCGAGTTAACCATCGAGACGGCGACCGGCCTGTACGCGAGCTGGATGTTCGAGCTCGACTACGCGCTTGTCGAAGACAGCGCGCTCGAGTTTATCGCCGAGCCCGCAGAAGACGGCGACAACACCGACGGCGGCGACGATGACGATGAGCGCGAACCGCCGCTGCAAGACCCACCGGGATCGGAGCAGCAGGCATGACGCCGCGCCGCACCAACACATACCGCGATGTGCGCCGCCGCGGCATGGCCATGCCGATTGTTCTGCTGCTGCTGCTCGTGAGTGGGCTAACGCTCACGGTTGTGCTGCAAAGGCAAGACGCGGCGTCGAAGTCCACCGCGCGACGGCTGCAGGCGTACCAACGCTTCCACGAGCAACGCGGCTTCCAGGAGATCGTCGAACTGTGGCTGTTCAGCCACGCTCAGAACGGCATCGCCGACAAGCTCGACGACGACGGGCATGCGTTTGACTTGGAGTTGGCCGACCGCGGGCAGATCCGCGTTCGGCTCGAGCCGGCGCAGGGCGCCATCCGCCGAGACCCGGAAGGCCTGACCCGCACCGCCCAGAACCGTGCGCAGGGCATGCTCGACGAACTGGCCGAGGTGCTCGGCGGCGAATCGGCGTTCCTCGGCACGGACGAGCAAGACCGCCCGTACACCCGCGCCTCGGGGCCCGTTGCGATCGACGCGATGACGGCGCCGCGGGCGTGCGTTGTCGCCGCGGCGTCGTATGCCTTGCGCTCCACGCGCCGCGCCTCGGCCTTCGCCGACGCCCTGGAGGACGCCCGGCTCGACGACGAGGTCACCGAGAACGAACTCGACGACGCGGGCGACGCCGTGGACGCCGACCAGACCGAGCGTGTGCTGCTCGACCGCGTCTTCACGGTCGAACCTCGGCTGTGGTGGTGCGAGATCGAGATGCTCGGGACGGATCTGGGCCGACCCAACGCCGTCACCGCCCGCTTCGGCGGGCACCTGCTGGTGAGCGGACCCGGGGGCGGCGGCGGGGGTGGGCGCGGGAGCGACAATGAAGAAACCCGCCCCGAGGGCCGCGGTTCGTTCCTCTCCTGGCAGGCCCTGGACCTGCCGCAGTAGCCCGCTCGGCCGAGGCGGCGTTGCCCACCCGCGGTTGCAAAGCCGTGGCCTGAACGGTTCCAGTGTGGTGTACAGTGCAGCACCGAGCCGATACGGCTGGATTCAAGAAGCTGATACAGCAGAAGCTCGATTCAACGAACCGAAGCCCAGCGAGCCGCAGACAGAACCGTGACCACCCAAGCGCCCTCCATCACCGCCGTCCGCCACCGCCGCCTGCTTGGGCAAGCGGGCGCGGCCGTGTTCGTGCTCGCCACGGCCGCCGTCGTGGTCTTCGGCCTGCCCGGCGCCGATCTGCGACCCGTCAACACCACGCCGCGACCCGCGCCCGAGCAACCCGCCGACGCGACGGTCGCCGCGGCGCCCAACACCGACTTCGTGTGGATCAGCGGTTCGCTGGGAGTGCTCGGCGGCGTTGAGCCGATCGAGATCGAAGAACCTGTCAAGCCGGTGGACGAGCCGACGCCGACCGATGTCGTGGCGCCCACGCCCGCGGTGCCGGCCGAGAAACGCGAGATCCGGTACCTCGGCTCGATCGTCGAGCCCGGCCGCCGCGTGGCGTTGCTCACGATCGACGATCGCCAGCGCTTCCTGCACGAAGGCCGAGCCTCGGGCGACGTGCAACTGCTCGAAGTCGGCGCCGACTTTGTCCGCCTCGATATCGGCGGCGTCGAACGCCGGCTCGACCGGGCGTCGCGCTCGGCGGATGTCGTGACCGAGATCTCCGCCTCCGGCGCCGCGCCCGGGGGCATCGACCGCAACGCCGGCCGTCCGTCGTCCGCCGCCGACGCCGCACGCCGACGCCTCAACCCGCGTGAGCGACCGGACCGCCAGCCGGCCGGGGGGCGCGACCGTTGAGCGGGCGGGCGTGCTATCTGCAACGCGCCGATCGGGGCGCCCGCCTCGTGGGCGCGCGGCTGCTCTCGGCCCGCACCGAGGCGCAGTGGACGGCCGCGCCGGGCGAAGCACCCGAAACCGCGCCCAACGACGCCGCCGACTGGGTTGTCGCCGAACTCACCAAGGTCCCCAAGGGCAAGAACCGCGAGCTGCGCCTGATCTGCCTCGATCCCGACGGCGGGCTGTGCTCGTGGCTGTCGGCGCCGACGGACGAACCCTCCGCGCTCGCCGCCACGCTCGCACAGGCCGGCCAGGACGAAGGCCCGCGGTCGGAACTCGACGCGGGCGCCATCGAGCACGGGCTCGTCGCGGCCGGCGCGTTCGGGCCGGACATGCAGGTCGCCGGCGGCGCCAGCGTGCAGGCGCTCTCGGCGCCGCAGCACGTCACCGCCCGCGAGGGCGAAAGTCGGCGGCTGTCCGTCCTCGCGACGCCCGACGTGCCCGCACGGCTCTTCCTGGATCGCCTCGATCGGCTCGGCCTCGAACGCCCGCCGGTCATCACGCTGTGGCACGCGATGGCGCTCGCCTGGGGCGCGGCGCCTAACGAACGACGCGACGAAGAGGAGGTCGCCGCGGTCGTGCTCATCGAGCCCGACGGACGCCTCGCCTGGTGCTGGTCCAAGGGCGCGGACCTGCTCGCCTGCGGCCGGGCCCGCGTGGCCGACGCCGACTCGGCCGCGGCGCGGCTCAACGCCGACTGGCTCGGCTGGTCGGCGCAGCTCGGCCTGGCGCCCGACCGCATCGCGTGCGTGGCGACCGACGGCTCAGCCGATACCACGGACGACACGAGCGACGCGGTGAACGAAGACGCCATCGCCATGCGCGATCACGGCACGGGGTATGAGCCGCTCGCTCAGGCGCTCGACCGCGCGTGGCCCGGCGCGTCGGTCCGCTTCGCGGCCGTCGGCGATCCGGTCGGCGCGACATTGCGACAAGCGCTGACCGACGACGAGATGCCGGCGGTCGAAGCGGGCGCCTCGCGTGTGGTGCGCACGCTCTCGGCGCGTCCCGGGCGGGCGCACAAGTCGATGTACCGGTGGGTGTCGCTCGCGATCGTCGCGGGCGCGGTGATGCTGGCCGCCGCCGGCTGGCGCCTGCGCGATGTTGCCGCCGACGCCCGCGTCGAGGCGGCCGCGCTCAAGGCCGACCAGCGCGCCGCGATCGAGGCCTACGACCCGGCGCTGATCCGGGCGCGTCGGCCGATCGAAGAACTCCGCCGCGAGATGGAGTCGCTCACGCAGGCTCGGGCCGTGCCCTCGGGCGTTGAGGCGCCCTGGCCCGTGATGCCCGAGATCGAGACCATCACGCTCGTGCTCTCCAACCTGGGCGTGGACGTCGAGTTGATCAACGTGTCGGTCAGCCAGACGCAGGCGCAGTTCGAGGTCCGCGTGCCCGACACCGAGACCTACGAGATGGTGCAGAACGCGCTGCGTTCGATCGCGGACAGCAACGTCGATACCTGGACCAGCCGCACGCGCGCCGACCGGGTTGACGGCCAACGCACGCTCGTCTGCGTCTTCACCGGCACCTGGCCGACTGGGCCGCAGAACCGGCCTTCGGCAATCCCTACGGCGGGTTCCAGTTCGGGCTCGGGCTCGGGAGGCCGATCGTGAGCGAGCAGCCGGCCGTTATCTCGATGGACGAAGACGAGCGGTACGCGCTCGCCGCCCGCGCGCAGTCGGCCGAGCAGTCCAACCGCCCGCGGTGGATGGTCATCGGCGCCGTCGTGCTGCTGATCGTCGCGGGCGTCTACGCGTTGACCGCCCAGGCCAGCCGCGCCGGCGCCGAGCGCGACCGACGCAACGCGGCCAGCCAGCTCCGCGCGGTGCGCGCGGAACTGGCCAAGATCGAAACGCTGCGCAACACACCCATCGACGCCAACGCGCCGGTGCCCATCGGCGAGCGGTTGCCCAACCTGCTCTCAGGACTTGCCAGCGCAGCCCGCCGCTCGGGCATCGGCGCCGAACTGCCCGTGCCCGCCGAGCGCGACCACGCGACGTTCGGCTCGCTCGTGGGCAAGCGGTACGACTACACGATCTTCGACCCCGACGTGGGCGCGTTGCTCCGCTTTCTCGCCGCGGCCGTAGAAGAAACGCCCGCGCTGCTGATTCACAGCGTCTCGCTCCGCCCGCAGAACGACCGCTGGCAGATGATCGTCTCATTCCTCCGCTGGGAGCGCCCCTCGTGACCGCATCGAACCCACTCCTCAAGACCCCGCGTTTCCGGCTCGGCCTCGCGACCGCGCTGGGCGCGATGATCGTCCTGACCGGCTGCAACCTCACGCCGCCGCCCGCGGGCGGCGCCGCGGCCGCGCCGCAACGGCTGCGCGAGGGCTACGCCCTCATGAACCAGGCCGCCAAGGCCGACCGCAACGGACGCACCGACGACGCCGTCCGCCTCTACCGTGAAGCGCTCTCCGTGGCGCCCGAACTCAGCGGCGCGTGGAACAACCTGGGCATCCTGTACATGAACGCCGAGGAACGCCCGGCCGCGGCCGAGTGCTTCCGCCGAGCCGCCGATCTCTCGCCGTCCGACCCGCGCCCGCTCGCGAATCTCGGCCTGCTCTACGAGAACGCCCGCTTCGGCGAAGACTCGGTCCGGTACTACGCCGAAGCGCTCGAGCGCGATCCCAACTACCTCGAAGCCCTGCGCGGCGGCGTGAAGGCCGCGGCCCGGCTCGGCCGCCGCGACGCACGCACGCTCGAATGGACCGAGCGCGCCCTGCTCATCGAGAAAGACCCCGTCTGGCTCGAGATCTTCCAGCGCGAGCGCATCTCCATCCGCGCCGAACTCCAGAAGCGCCCCGGCAGCCCGATCACCTAACGGCCGACCCCCGCCCCTACAGCAACTCGGCCGCCAGCGAGGCCAGCTCGCTCCGCTCGCTCCGCGCCAGCGTGACGTGCCCGATCAGGCCCAGGCCCTTCATCTTCTCGACCGTGTAGCTCAGGCCGTTGGACGACTGATCCAGGTACGGGTTGTCGATCTGCTGGATATCACCCGTCAGCACAAGCTTTGTCCCCTCGCCCACGCGGCTGGCGATCGTCTTCACTTCGTGCGGCGTCAGGTTCTGCGCTTCGTCCACCACCATGAACTGATGCGGGATCGAACGCCCGCGGATGTACGTCAACGGCTCGAGCACCAACTGCCCGTCGGCCATCAGCTTGTGCACGCGCTGCTCGGTGCTGAACGAATCGGCGTGCTGCGTCTGTGCGCCGCGCGTGCTCAGCAGATAGCTCAGGTTGTCGAAAATCGGCTGCATCCACGCCGTCAGCTTCTCGTCCTTGTCGCCCGGCAGGTACCCGATATCGCGCCCCATCGGCATGATCGGCCGCGCGACCAAGAGCTTGTCGTACCGCTGCTCGGTGAAGACCTTGGCCATGCCCGCCGCCACGGCCAGCAGCGTCTTGCCCGTGCCCGCGGCGCCCAGCAGCGTCACCATCCGCACGTCATCATCGAGCAGCAGGTCCAACGCCATCGTCTGCTGCACGTTCCGCGCGACGATGCCGAACACCGGCTTCCGCGGCCCGGGGATCGGGATGAGCTCTTCCGTATCCGCGAGCCGACGCGCCAGTCCCGTGTGGTTCTCATCTTTCACGTCGCGCAGCAACAAGAACTGATTCGGGATCACCTCGCGCACGTACGACTGCCCCGTGATCGTCTCGGCCGTCAGCACATCGCGCAGCTCGTCGATCGGCAGCATCCGCTCGCGGTACAGACGGTCGATCAGCTCGCCTTCGACATCCAGCGTCAGGTAACCCGAGTAGAGACTCTCGGCGTCGACCTTCTGGTTCTCGAAGTCCTCGGTGCGGATACCGAGCGAGTCGCTCTTGATACGCGCCGACAGGTCTTTCGAGACGAAGACCGCCCGCTTGCCCTCCTGCTTGAGCTGCCACGCGACGGAGATGATCCGATTGTCCGGCATGTCCTTGGCGATCGCCGGCGGGCGCGCGTGTTCGCCGACGTCGATGCGGATCGTCCCGCTGCGGCCGGTGCGCGAAACCGAGGTCGCCGTGCCGGGCGGCGGCGGCAGGCGCCCCCACTCCACCCCGGCCGTGAGCGCACCCAGCGGTCGGAGTCGATCGAGGTGCCGGATGGTCTCGCGCGCGTTGCGACCGACGTCATCGTCGCGCCGCTTGAGCCCGTCGAGCTCTTCGATGACGGGGAACGGGATGACGATGTGGTTGTCCTCGAACACGAACAGCGCGCCAGGGTTGTGCAGCAGCACGTTGGTGTCGAGCACGAAGTGCTTCACCACCGCCGCCGCGGCCGGGTGCGTTGAGCCCGCGACCGCGGGTGTCGGCCCGGCGGAGCCCGGTTCGGCGCCCGATGCCGCGGCTGCCACGTTCGTCGAAACCGAGGAAACACCCGGGTCTTTGGTCATGATCTCTCTTCGCTCCTCACAACCCCGTTCGCTCGCAACGAGGTCTCGACATCGAGCTTACCGCCGCGTCTCACCCGACGCGCCGGGGTAGTTTCGGTCGCTGTCATTCGCGTAGTCATCCGGCTCGTGGTCCGGCTCGTAGTGCAGTTCATCGTCCAGATGGGAGTCTGGTTCGGGCCCAAACTCTTCTTCGAGAAATCGATCCACCTCGCTCACCGGCTCACGGTCGTCGGCCGTGCCCGCTCGCGGGCGCACGGGCTTGTACACCGACTTGGGCGCCTCCTGTTCGACCCGGCTGAGTGCCCAGAACGCCTCACGCAGCCGACGAGCGCCGCCGGCCTGCGCGTCGCCGCGTCCGTCGCGGTCGAACATCACGCGGCGATCCGGGATCGCCGGCGCGCCGGGCATCGGCGCCGCGGCGATGGCGAACCGCTTGGCCATGCCGCGTGTCCTTCGTCGACCGCCACCGAGCGCGCGCACGCTCAGGCTCTCGATCGGGATGTCGGCCTCGACGGCCCGATCGGGCGATCGCCCGCGCCGGTCCGACCGCAGGATCAACAGCCGCCGATCGGTCAGCACGTACACGCGTCGCGCGCCGGCCTGCCGCACCGCTTCCACCAGCATGACCAACTGCCCGATCCCCGGCGTTGCGCTGATCATCAGCGACGCGGCCGTGCGGTTGGCGTCCGGCGCGGGTGTGAGCGCCGCGAAGCCGACCAACCGCTCGCGTGGACCGCCAGCGGTTTGCAGCGTGCGCAGGACCCGGCGGATATCCAGCGGTCCCACCGCGGTGTGCTCGAACGACCCAAGCTTGGGCCTCGAAGCTCGCCCGCGCCGCCCGGGTGTACTCGCCGTGATGGGAAACGCCTCGGTCTTCATCCGCGGCTCTCGTCCCTTGCCGCGTTCACGCGACCAGCGCCGCCGTCACCGCGACCGCGCCCATGATCAGCGCGAACCCCGACTTGATGATCGTCGCCAGCGCCCGTCCGACCGCGGCGCCCTGCGCGATCGACCCCGCCTCGCGCCACGTCCGCTGCGAGACGCCGCGCTCGGCGATGAACGCGCCCGCGGCCGCGCCGATGATGCCGCCCACAATCGTGCCCACGACCGGAATCAGGATCAGCACCGTGCCCATGATGGCGCCGGCAAGCCCGCCGACGACCGAACCGATCAGGCCGGCCCGAGAGCCGCCGCGCTTCGCTGCGCCCGCCGCGGACGACAAAAACTCGGCCACTTCCGCCAGCACCGCGAGCAC
>JBCBZM010000136.1:0-5543 GCA_039815345.1 Planctomycetota bacterium
CGCCGATGCAACGCGTGAACCGACTGATCGAGGCGTCGAGACGCCGACGAGCGCGCGGGCGGCTTCAAGCCCCGCCGCCGCGCGGTCGCTGGTGGGATCGATCTGGAGCGCTCGGCGGTACTCCAGCACGGCTCGGCCGAGATCCTCCAGCAGCATGGCCGCGGCGCCCGCGGCAACGTGCAGGGCCTCGGATGTGCGTCCGTGTTCGGTCTCGATGGTTCGGTAGGCGGCCAGTGCTCTCTGCAAGGCGTCGCGCCGACTGTCTTCGTCTTCGGCGTTGTCGGCCTGTTGCATCGCATCGGCTGCGATGGTGAGCAGATCGGCAGCGGCCGGGGCGGCCAAGGTCGACGGTGTCAACAGCAATCCGAACAGCAAGAACGCCAAGAGCTTCTTCATGACGCACCCCCTGCCGTGCTAAGCCGGACGAGTCGGCGATGGGTCTTTGCCAAGGCCGACCGGAATGCGCGGGCGTCTGGTGGGCTGCTTTGCACACCGTCGCCGAATCGGCACGCTTCGTCATGGCGCAGGGCATCGAGCAGGGCTCGCTCCGCATCGGAGTTGGCATCGAGGACCGCCGCGGCATCGTGGGCGGTCACACCCGATTCGCTGATGTCGAGGTGCGCAGCAAGCAGAACGCGCGCGGCCCGTGCTTGCTGGTCAAGTTCAGAGCCGTTGAGCGTTCGGGCTCGTTTGAGTCCGATGGTTCGCCGGCGCACCGACGGGTCGCGCCTCGACCGCCCGACCGCGATCAGCCCGGCAAAGGCGAGGCAAGCGGGGCCGCCGACCAGCATGCCGATCGCGGCCGGACTCCGGATCGCGTCGGCCAGCGCGAACGCTCGGTCGCCCAGCATCGCCTCGGTGATCGGCACGCCGGGAATACCCCCGAGGCTGCGTTCCAACTCGGTCGCGTTCACCGGCGGCGGCACGGCGCTTTCGCTCGGACGGATGGCGTCGGCCGCGGTGACACGGCGGCGATCGCGCACGTTCAGCGGGAGCGGCTCGGTCTCGGCGATGATGTACCGCTCTCGTTCGGCGTCGAAGTAGGGCAGTCTGATCGGCGGCGCCGCCTCGACGTCATCGCGCATCGCTCGGATCACCGTCTGAAAGATCCGAAGCCCCGGCTGCTCGTTCAGCAGTGACCAGCCCTCGTCGTCCACGCGGAAGTCGTCGGTGAACGTGGGGTCTATATCGAGTTCGGGCGGCGACACACGGGCGAGCGGCTCGTCACCGCGGATCATCAGCCGAAGCGCGATCGGATCGCCCACGCCGATGTTCGTCTGATCCACGCCGGCACTCAACTCGACGCGTCCGACAAGACCGTCGAAGCCGTCCGGGACGCTCTGGGGTGGAAGCGGGCGTGCCTCGAGCGTGATCGGGGTCGAGCGAGCGATGCGCCGCTCGGTGATGGCGCCGCGGAGGCGCGACCGGCCGCTGCTCACAATCTCGTCAAAGGCGATTTCGACCGGCGGTATCAACTGCTCGCCGGGTTCGGTGGCCGCGATGTAGAGCTGGATGCGCAGGCTGGAGAAGGTGTCTCGCCCGCGGGCGAATCGTTCTTGCAGCATGTACGTCGGCTGGCCCATGAACGTGATCTCGCGCACGCTCCGGTTGCGCTGCTGCGTGAGCCGTGGTGATGGGTCGATGCCGGCGAGCGGGCGCACGCCGTCGGGTAGTTGGTACGCGATGAACTCACCGTTGCTGACTCGGCTCTCGGGGAACGTCCAGGTGAATGTCAGCGTCAACGGTTCGCCGACGTACGGGGTCTCGTTGCTGACCGTGACTTCGACCGGGGCGATATCGGAGGTCTGCGGCTCGCGGACCACGATGTCGATCGGGTCGGTCTGCCACACGGCTCCGCCGACTTCAACTTCGAACGGCGGCACGGTCAGCACGCCGGCGCGGCCCGGTACGACGGCGAAGTTGAAGTCAACGGACGCGCTGACCCTGCGGCGGCCGTCGAAGCCCATGATCGAAGAAGACCGCTGCCCCGCGCCTTGATACTCCACGCGGGCTCCCGGGATATCGGGCGCGGCAGGCGGTGTGAGGCCGTTGGTACTGCCGACGCCGGAGAGCGAAACCGTGACACGCACCGCGTCCCCGACAAACGCCTCTGTCGTGGAGGCCTTCGCGGAAACACTGATGTCGGCGGCCGACTGCGCCGCGGCCGCGCTGGCGCACAGCGTGTGCAACGCGAGGCAGGCCAGCACAAACATCGGAGTCAGGGCGTGGGTGGTATGTCGCATCGGCTACCAGTCCTTCTCGACGGCTGACGTGCCGCCGGTGCGCATCCGAGCTCGTTGGGCGGCACGCTCTTCCCGGCGATCCTTCTCCTGCTCCAACAACGATTCGGCGAGCGCGTCGCCCTCCGCTTCAGTGTCACTCTCGGCCGACTGCTGTTCGCCTTCCGCCGGTTCAGATTCGCCGGGCTCGCCGCCCTGCTCGCTTTCGGCATCGCTCGGTTGAGCCGCGGCTCGGGCCGCTTCGCTGGCACGCTGTAGTGCTTCGGCTGCTTCGGCTTGCGCTTCCCTTGCGGCTTCTTGTTCGCCGCGCTGCATCGCGTCGTCGGCACGCTGCTGGGCCTCACGCGCCTGTTGGATCGCCTCGCTCGTCTCGGGGTTTGCTTGCTGCTCGGCGTTCTGCTGGGCCGCCTCGGTCTGTTCGTTCAACTGTTCCTGCTCGTCGCGTCGTTCCGAGTCCGCGGCGTCGTTGTTCGCGGCTTCGGACTGACGCTCGGCGAGGTCTTGCAGCTGGTTGGCGAGTTCTTGCTGCGCTTGCTGGCGCTGCTGCTCGGCTTCGCGCAGTGCGCGGAGCGAGTCGAGCACGTCGGCCAGTTGATGCCGAACAACCTCAAGGCTCTCGGCGGCTTCGGTGTCATTGGGGTCAAAATCGAGCGCCGCGCGGTAAGCCCGTTCGGCCGACACAAGTTTCGCGGCTCGAGAACGCAGCGCCGCTGCGGGATCTTCTGGCCCTGTCGCTGCGGGTTCCGAAGTGGCGTCTGTCGTAACGAGTGTGGATACAAACCGTAGCCGCCCAATGTTCGCGGCCGCGTCGCGTGCCAGCAGCCCTGCTTCGGGTTCGACGGCCAGGGAATGAAACAAGGCCTCCGCCCGCTCGGGTTCGGCGTCCTGCTCGGTGAGCTCGACGGCGATATCAAACACGAGTGCACGCGGCGGCGGGCCGTTTGACCACGCCTCGATCGCTTCGGCGGCGCGAATCGGGTCGCCGTTCTCAAGCCAGGTGCGGATATCGGCAACGCGCGGCGGCGCGACGTTCGACGCCGCTGGGGCGGCCAGAGTGATCGCTGCAAAGGCGTAGGCGAGCAGGTTCATGCGCGGTCCTCCCGATCGCGGCGGCGCGTCGAGCGGGCGAGCAGCGGCTCGAGCCCGAGCAGCACCGCGGCGAGTGCGAGCAGCGGCTGGAACAGTTCGGCGTAGGCAACGGTCTCGGTGCGATCGAAGGCGATCCGCTCGCGGTCGGCCGATAGATCGCGGTACACCTCATCGAGATTGATCGCGCCGTCGCCCACGTTGAGCAGCACGCCGCCGGGTGTGGCCGCGGCGATCTGTGCGAGCAGGTCGGCGTCCAGACGGGAGCGGACCACCTCGCCCTGGAACGCGAGCGCGCCGGCTACGCTGTCGTCCCGCGGCCCCGCGGGAATCGTGGCGCCTTGGTCAGGCGAGCCGATGCCGATCGTGATGATGCGAACCCCCGCGTCACCCGCCGCTTCGGCTGCGGCGACGGGAAACGAGCCTTGGTCTTCGCCGTCGGTGATGATGATCAGATCCCGCGATCCCGGTTCCGGCGCCGGTTCGTCGGGGTCGATGCGGAAGACGTCCTCGACCGCGACGCGGATCGCATCGCCGATCATCGAGCCGCCGCGGGTCACAGCGCTCGGGTCGAGCTCTTCGAGGGCGAGCGTGAAGAACCCACGATCGTCGGTCAGCGGGCACTTGACGACGCTGTCGCCGGCAAACGCGACGAGCCCAACGCGGTCGCCCTCGAGCGTCGCGACCAGATCGCGCACCCAGAGCTTGGTGCGCGAGAGCCGGTTCGGCGCCAGGTCACGGGCCAGCATCGAGCGAGAGACGTCGATCGCGAATACGACCTCGGCGCCTGCTCCTCGAACTTCGCGCGGCTCGGGGCTGTGTTGCGGGCGTGCGAGGCCGGCGCTGATCAGACCGATCGCAAGGCAAACCACGGCCGCGCGAAGCCAGTGCCGCCATCGGCGCCGCGGCGGCGCGAGCTGGTCGAGCAGGTCGGCATCGGCGAACCGTCGCAGCCGCGCATCGGCGCGATCTTGAAGCCAAACGAGCAGCGCTCCGAGCAACGGCGTCGCCCAGAGCAGCAGCAGCCACGCCGGCTGAGCAAAGCGGAGCGTGCGCACGGCTTCTTCGACCGAGCCGGCGCCGGACCACAATGCGGTGAGATCGCTCATGCCCGGGCCCTCCGGAAAAACAGAGCCGACAGCGCAAGCTGCGCCGCCAGCGCCGCAGCGCCGGCGTAGGCCAGAGGCGGATAGAGCTCGTCGATCCGCGTGTATTCGACCGATTCGATGTCGGTGGTTTCCAGCCGGTCGATGTCGGCGTAGATCTCGCGGAGCGCGTCGGCGCTGCCTGCGCTGTACGCGACGCCGCCCGTTGCTTCGGCGATGCGGCGCAGCGTGGCCATGTCCGAGCCCGCGCGCCGCCCGAAGAAGCCACGCTGCCTCGGCTCACCGATGCCGATCGCGTAGATGCGGATACCCCACGCGGCCGCCATCTCCGCGGCCTGGTCCGGCGTCAGCTCGCCGCGCGTCTGCTCGCCGTCGGTCAGCAGCACGATGACTTTGGACCGGATCGTGAACTCGGGTGTCGCGTCGAGCGACTGGCTCGCTCGGCGTCGTTCCAGGCGTTCCTCGGCCGTCTTGAGGCGAGCGGCGGCGAGCGCGAGCGCGTCACCGATCGCGGTGGCGTTCTCCGTCGAGTTCCGTCCGGCGACGCGCGTCTCTTCGGCGAGCTGCACCAAGATCTCGTGGTCCTGCACGAGCGGGCAGATGGTGTTGGGCGTGAGCGCGAAGGCGACGAGACCGATGAGGTCGGTGGGTCGGCCTTCGAACTGCTCGCCGTCGCCCAGGACAAAGTCGCGCACGACGGACTTCACGACATCGAGGCGATTGGTGTCCGTGCGATTCCCCAGCGGCATCGCGGCGGCCATGGAGGGCGAGCGGTCCACGACGATCTGGATCGCCACGCCGTTGGTGGATGTCTGCATTTCACCCCATCGGAGCTGCGGCCTCGCCGCGGCCGCGGACAGCAGCAGGATGGCCGCAACGCGCAGCAGCCAAGGCACGAACCGCAGCCGTTGTCGGAGGCTCGGCGCGACGCCCTTGAGAGCGCCCGGCACGGTGTGGCGGACCGCCGGCGCCTTGCGGCGGAAGAGCCAGAACAGACCGAGCAACATCGGCGCCGCCACGGCGAAGAGCCACGGCGTGGCGTAGGTCTTCCACTCCAGATAGAGCATGGGATCGGCGTGCGTCATGCCGGCGCCTCCGCGGTTGCGAGGCG
>JBCBZM010000053.1:0-19271 GCA_039815345.1 Planctomycetota bacterium
CGCATTGAGCGCGACGGTGTCGTTGTCTTAGTCGACCCATTGAGCTTCCCCTACCTGGCAGGTTCGGAGGGAGGACTTGCTGGAGTCTCCCGCCGGAGATGACATTGAAGGAGAGCCGTCGTCTTGGCACGATGGCGGAGTCGGCGTATCCCCATACCGGTCCGGTGGACGGGCGCTCGAGAGGGTCGCGCAGCTCCAGGCAATGAGTGCCCTCAGCACGATCGGTTCGGCGGTCCGGTTCGGCGGGACGTCGGAAGCTCCGAGAGTCGGCGAGCCGGACGGCGAAGTCGAGGCGCCGCAGGTCACCATCGCGGTCGATCCGGTGTCCAACTCGCTCGTTGTGGTCGGCTCGCCGAGACTTGCCGAACGCATCGCGGCTCTCGCGGCCGAGCTCGAAGCTCAGGCGCCGCGCGAGCCCGTGGCCGTGCGCATCATCGACTTGCCCGATGAGGCCGACGCGCGGGCCGTCTCGCAGTTGGTGACGCAGACGATCCGGCAGATCGGCCGCGCTTCGGCGGGCAACCCGGGCGGGTTCACGGGGCGCGTGGCGGCTGCGCCCGACCCCGCGGGCGGCGCCGTCATCGTGTGGGCGAATGACACGGACTTCGCGTCCCTGCGATCGCTCATCGCGGCGACCGCGCAGCCGCGAACGGGAGACGCCCTCACCGTCAAGGTGTACCCGATGGCCAACGTGACCGCGCGGGCCGCGGCTGTTGCGGTGCGCGACCTCGTGTCCGTGCAGCCGCAAGGTCGGCAGGCCCGGCGCATGCGGCGGTTGGACCTGGCGCTCGAAACCCCCGAGGGCCCGACGCGGGCTTCCATTGATCCGTCGAGTGTGCGTGTCACCCCGGACCCGGGCGGCGTGTCGCTGATCGTCGTCGCGCCCGCCGAGGCGTTCACGCTGATCGATGGGTTCATCGCGCTGATCGACCAGAGCCCCGTGGTTGATCGGCTCGCGATCCGCCGGTACGAGCTGAACAACGCGTCGGCCGGCGCACTCGCGAACACGCTCCAGCGTCTTTTCGACGCCCAACGACAGGGCCCGGGCGCCCGGGATCTGCCGCGAGCCAGGTTCGTCGCGGATGACCGGACCAACGCGATCCTGGTCACCGCGTCGGGCGATCAACACGATCAGGTGGTCTCCCTGCTTGAGTCGGCTGATTCCGAGCAGCAGGACGGCGACGCCGTTGTAGAGATCTTTGCGCTCGCCCAGGCGCGTCCCTCCGTGCTGCAACGCGTCGTCGAGCAGGTTGTGATCGGGCGCGATCCTGCGAAACGCGAGCGGGTGCAGATGTCGGCCGACGACGGGTCCAACCTGCTGTTGGTGCGGGCGCCGGAAGAAGACCTCGTCGAGATCCGGACGATCGTCAACGAAGTCGAAGCGGCCGATACGTCCGGTCTGCCGATCCGAGTGGTGACGCTGGATCGAGCCGACCCGGAGGAAGTCGCCGAGGCCTTGCGGGTGTTCCTCCGGGATCGCTCCCGGGCCGCCGGCGCGGGTCGCCGCGCAGCGCCCGCGGCGATCACCGCACACCGGGCGAGCCGCACCCTGATCGTCGCGGCGTCGGACGAGGCGTTCGCCGATGTGCAGCGTTTGATCGACGCGATGGACACGCAGGAGCAGGCGGCGGACTTTGTGGTGCGCATTGTTCGGCTCGAGCACGCCGCACTGGCGGACCTCGAGCCCATGATCGACGACGTGAGCCAGGGCATCTCCACCGGGTTCCAGAACAACTGGTGGGACAGCGATGTGCGCACGGCCCGCGAGGACCGCATCCAGGTTTCGTCCAACCCGCGGACCAACAGCTTCGTGCTGATCGGCGCCGTTGAGCCGGTGGAACAACTTCAGGCACTCATCGAGACGCTCGACCAGCCGGAAGACGCCGGCGTGGCGTTGACCGCCCGCTCGGTGCGTGTCGAGACGGGCGATCTCGAATCCATCGCGGCGGCGGTGCGGTCCATCACTGTGACGCCCGGGTGGACGTGGTGGCGCGGGCGTGATCCTCGGGCGGTGGAAGTACGGGTCGATGCACGTCAACGTCAGCTCATCCTCATCGGCGCCCCGGATGCGATCGATGCGGCCGAGACGGTGATCGGTCAGTTGGCGGCGAGCGAAGGCGGGCCGGAGCGGGTCGTACGCACGCTCGCGCTTGAGCACGCGCAGGCGGCTCGCGCGGCGAGGGCGTTGCGGCAGTTCTTCAGCGAGCGGGCCCGCGCCGAGGGCTTGCCGCGCGACGCGGTCTCAGTCGTTGGATCAGCCGACGGCAACGTGCTGATTGTCGCGGCGGACGAGGCGTCGATGCCTCTGGTCGAGTCCTTGGTCGCTGAGCTCGATCGCCCGGAGTTGGGCGACGACCGGTCGATCGAGGTGTTCGGCGTGCGCAACGCCGACCCCGACCGCCTCGCCGGCACGCTGCGCTCGATGTTCCCGCAGCGCAGGGCCGAAGAGCGCGTGATCGTGACGGCCGAGCGGACGGGTCGTGCGGTGATCGTGTCGGCGCCGAACGGTCGGCTCGAAGAGATTCGCGGCCTCATCGCCCGGCTCGATCAGGCGCCCAGCGAGGAGGAAACTCGATTGGTCACGGTGCCGCTCGAGTCGGCCCGTGCGAGCGAGGTCGCCGAGGCGTTGCGTGCCTCGTTGCCCGAGTCGCTGCGCGTGCGCATCACGCCGGTCGGCCGCAGCAACTCGTTGCTGCTCGCGGGTTCGCCCGAGGCGATCGAGACCGTGCGCGGGCAGATCGAGCAGCTCGACCGGGAGCCCACGCGATCGCTCTCGGAGGTCCGCCGCATCGCGATCGAGCACGCGGTCGCTGAAGACGTCTGGTTCACGCTGTCGCGGTTGCTGCGCGGGCGCCCGGTTCGTTCGGGCGACCCGGCGCCCCGTCTGGATTACCTTCCCGCTGAGAACGCGCTGATCGTGTCGGCTACGGCTGAGGATCTCGAAGAGATCGATCGCATGGTCGCTCAGCTAGACCGGCCCGCCGAGCGCGAGCGCCGGACCGAGTTCGTCGGGCTGGAGTTCGCCGAAGCGGAAGCGGCAGCGGAAGCACTGGGGGTGTTCTTCGGCCGATTCGCACAGGAAGCGGTATCGCCGGAAGAGCGATCGGTGACGGTCGTTCCTGACCCGGCGTCGAACTCGCTCGTCATCAGCGCCGACGAGAGCGTGTGGCCTCGTATTGAGGGGTTGCTCTCCAAGCTCGACACGGCTGAGTACGACACGTCCCGGCAGCTCGCGGTGATCCCGCTGGAACACGCCGACGCCGAGAGCGTGGCCCGTGCGCTCAATGACGGTTTCCGCCCGACGATCGAGGAATCCGCCCGGGCCGAGCGCGAGCGGCGTTCTCGCGGCGATCGCAGAGAGAGCGACCGGCGGGACGATTCATTCGCCCTGCCCACGGTGCTGGTCGCCGAGGAAGGCGCGCCGGTGGTCTCGGCCGAGCCCGAGACGAACACGCTGATCGTGTTCGCGGGTCGTCGTGAGCTCGACCGCATCCGCACGATCGTGGGTCAACTCGATGTGCCCGAGTTCGCACGATCGTCGCCGCGACTCATCGCGCTGAGCAGCGGCCGGGCGAGCGTGATCGCCGAGTCGCTGTCGGCGGTGTTCGCCCGCCGCGGCGATACCTCGGGCCTGGCGGTGGTGATCCGCGGTGATGACGACGCTTCGGCGTTGATCGTTCGTGCGTCGGAAGATGTGTACGCCGAGATCGCCGAGCTCGCTCGCGCGCTCGAGGCCGAAGCGGGCAAGGCGTCGCCCTCGCCGGCGGTGATCCGGGTGCGCTCGGCGTCGGCGGCTCGGATGCGATCGATTGTTCTGGCGTCGGTGCGGCCGATCGCCGAGCGTTTGGGTGAACCCTTTGTCGTCGAGGCCGACTTGGCGGGCAACGCACTCGTGGTGACGGCGAGCGAGGGCATTATCGAAGAAGTGCGGCGTCTGGTGAGCGAGTTGGACGGCGAGCCCGTCGCGGACGGCGGCGACGAGGCGGCCGAGACGGGCGAAGAAGCCGACGGCGTGCGCGTCCGATCCGGGCAGTCGATGCTTGTTGTGGATCTGGAGCACCAATCGCCCGCGGCGATGGGGGCGCTGATCGAACGGCTCGGCGTCACGCAGGCGGCGACCGCGAACGGCTTGGGTTTGGTTGAATCGGCGGTGCGCGTCACGCCGCTGGCGACGCGCACGGCGGTGGCGTTGGTCGGTCAAGAGCGCGACGTCGCGATCATCGCGTCGCTGGTGCGCGTGCTCGACGGCGAGCCGGACGCGAGCGAGCAGGCGGTGGGGCTGGTGGCGCTGCGATACGCGAGCGCCGATGCGATGGCGAACACGCTCCGCCGGATGCTGATGCCAACAGACGGTTCGTCCGGCTCCGGACAGGGCGCAGCGCTCGCCGAGCACGTGCGGCGTCTGGCGCTTCGGCTGAACGATGTGGACGCGGCGGGCGCAGCGGTTGATTTGACGGCGCCGATCCGGCTAATCCCTGATCAGCAGACCAACAGCCTCCTGATCGCGTCCACTCCGGCCAACCTGCAGATCGTCAAGAGCCTTGTGCAGATGCTCGACACGCTGCCACTGGGCGACGCAGTGCTGGTCCGCATCTTCCCGCTCGATCATGCGGCGGCGGTGCGCGTGCGGCCGATTCTGATCCAGCTCTTCCGCGAGGGCGAGGCGCTGCGGCGTCTGCCGGGCACGCAACGCAGGGGCTTGCCTTCGACGACGACGGGCCAAGCGCTCGCGAGCGAGATCTCGGTGTCGGTCGATGAGCGGACCAACTCGCTCATCGTGGCCGGGCGAGAGGAAGCGGTGGCGTTGGTCGAGGTGCTGATCGCGGATCTGGACTCCGACCGCGATTCGCGTTGGGTCGAGCCGGCGATTATCCAACTCGCCCACGCCGATGCGGCTTCGCTGGCCGAGACGTTGCGCGATGTTCTGGTCAACGCCGAATCGACAACACCCGAGGCCGAAGCGCTGCGCCGGCAGGTGGGCCGACTGCGGATCGCGATGAGCGGCGATGGCGCCCCGGCGGCCGAGTCGGACGTCTACGTCCCGCTTGGCAGCCTTGTCATCCGGGCCGAAGAGAACGCGAACGCGCTCCTGGTCGTCGGCTCGCCGGCGAATCTGTCGCTGGTGCGCGAGCTTGTCGGCATGCTGGATGTCGAGGCGGCGGCCGCGGGCAACGTGGTGCGCGTCTACCCGCTCGAGCATGCCGCGGCGGAACGCGTCGCGGGGCTCGCGAGCGAGGTCTTCCGCCAGCGCGAGGAAGCCGGCGCGATCCGGCGTCAAGATCGTCTTACGGTGGCGCCGGATACGCGTACGAACGCGCTCATCGTGTCGACCAGCACGCGCGGCTTCGCGATCTTCGAGACGCTGCTGCGGACGCTGGATGCTGAGGACGCCAACTTCTCCGTGGGGCTGCATGTGCTGCCGGTCGAGAACGCCGACGCGGGTCGCTTGGCGCCACGCATCGAACGGCTGATGCGCGAGCGGATCGACGCGTCCCGCCGGGCCGGGTCTGTTGAGTTGCCCACCGACGCGCTCCGCATCGAAGCGGACGAAGCGAACAATCTGCTGATCGTCGCCGCGTCCGACGAGAACCTGGCGGTGATTGAGGAACTGCTTGACGCGATGACCCGCGGCGACGCGACCGGCGCCGAGTTGACCGAACTGATCACGGTGCGTTCCGGCCGAGCCGAAGAAGTCGCGCGAACCGTGCGCGAGCTGTACGCCGATCGCGAGAACGAACGCCGCGGCGATCGCTCGGTGAGCGTCGTCGCCAACGATCGGCTCAACGCGGTGATCATCAGCGGCGAGGCCGGGGATATTGATGCGGCTCGGCGGCTGATTGAGGATCTCGAATCGGCGCAGGTGACGGCGTTGCAGGACGTCCGCCGCATCGAGTTGCAAGCGGCGAACGCGCTCGAGGTCGTGAACCTGATCCGCACGGTGCTCGCGGGCCGACCGATCACGGGCGCCCGCGGCGGGAACGACACGCAGGCCACGCGGCTGCGATTCTTCAGGCGCCAGCTCGAGAGTGAACTCGAAACCGAGCTCGGCGGCATGGCGGGCGAGGCCGAGCTGGACGAGGCGATCCGCGGGCAGGTGCGGCTGACGCCCGATCTGCGGACGAACTCGGTCGTCTTCGCGGCGCCGCCGGCGGTGCTTGAGTTGATCGAAGCGATCATCGACGACCTCGATACGACCACGGCCGGCAGCCGAAAGATCGAGATCTTCGAACTCGTCAACGCGGATGCGCGGGCGATGTCGGTCGTGCTGCGGGATCTGTTCAACCTGAGCCAGCAGGGCGAGCGGTTCGTGCTGATCCCGACGCAGACTTCGATCGAGACCTCGGGCGACACGCTGTCGCTGGGCGAGACAACACTGACACCGGTGCCGGACGAACGGCAAGAGCTTTCGATCACGATCGATGCACGCACGAACACGCTGCTGGTTTCCGGCACGGCCGAGTACCTGGATCTTGTGCGTGAGGTGGTCGAGGGGCTCGACGATATCGAGGCGAACGAGCGAGAGAGCTTCGTGTATCACCTGCAGAACGCCAAAGCCGATGAGGCGGAGGGCACGCTGCAGAACTACTTCGAGAGCGAGGCGCGGCGCGTGCGCGAGCTGCTCGGGCCCGACCAGGCGGGTTCGGCGTTGCGTCAACTCGAACAGGAAGTCACGGTGGTCGGCGATGTCGCGAGCAACAAACTCGTGGTGTCGGCCTCGCCCCGGTATGTCGAGGCGGTCGAGCGGATCATCGGCGAGTTGGACGCCGCGCCGCCGCAGGTGATGATCCAGGTCTTACTCGCTGAGGTGACTCTGGACGAGGACGACACCTGGGGGGCGGACTTCGAGGTCGGGCCTTTGGGCGGTCAGGCGTATCAGGTGGCGACGTCGGCCGCGTCGGGCGGTTTGGCGACGGCGATCGGCACGCCGAACCTGAGCGTGACGACGGCGGACTTCTCGCTGCTGGTGCGAGCGCTCGAGGTGCAGGGCAAGCTTGAGGTGCTCAGCCGGCCTCAGGTGACGGTCAATAACAACGAGCCGGCGTTTATCCAGGTCGGTGAAGACGTGGCGATCGTGTCGGGAGTCGAGCGGCTGGAGAGCGGCAACACCCGGTCGGACGTCGAACGCCGCGACGTCGGCATCATCCTGAATGTCACGCCTTCGATCTCGAACGACGGGTTCGTGCGGATGGAGATCAGCCCGGAGATCTCGACGGTCACCACGCGCACGACGCAGATCTCCGAGGACTTCGAAGCGCCGATCATCTCGCAGCGTCGCATCGAAACGACGGTGACGGTGCAGGACGGCGAGACGGTTGTCATCGGCGGGCTCATTCAGACCACGGACGAAGAACGCGTGTCGAAGGTGCCGCTGCTGGGTGATATCCCGATCCTCGGCGTGCCGTTCCGCGCCACGCAGCGCAGCCGTGTGAAGACGGAGTTGCTCGTCATTCTGACGCCGGTCGTGATTCCGGGCGACTCGGCCGAGGGCCTGCGTGCATTCCGCGTGCGGACGGAGCAGTCGATCGACGAGATGTGGGAGCCCGGGCGCATCAGGGAGGCGGTCCGCGGGGCGCCGTCGCCCGCGCTCGAGCGTCCGTTGCCGCTCGAACCGGTCGGCGCAACGCGTGATGAGCGCGAGTTGTGGGACAGCGGCGATGACTCGCTCTTCCCGCGCTCGCGTCGCAACGGGGCTTCGCCGTGAGGGCACGGCCCGGGCGGGTCGGTCGGCGAGATCCTTGGATTCGGCGCCTGCGGGTTGCGATCGCCTTCGGCGGTTTAGTGGCGCTCACCGGCTGTGTGACCGAGGGCGCTCCCCCGCCCAAGACGGCGAGCAACGTGAGGCATCCTCCGCCCGATGCGATCGCTTCGGGCATGGTCATGGCCGTGGGAAGTCGTGCGACCGATACCGACGGGGACGGCTTGGGGGAGACGATTCTTCTCACCGCGTACTTGTTTGCAGACCGTCGATACAACATGCCGTACTGGCCGGCGGGCGGGTTTACGTTCGTCGCGACGCCGACGGGATCGAGCGGGCCCGATCGCGAGGTCGCGCGGTGGGTCTTTACGCCCGAGCAGGCCGAAGCCTCGCGGGCGCGGTTTGGCCCCGGGCCGGCGTACGTCTTTCAGATGTCATTGATGGAGCCGGGTATCCCGGCGGCCGCGCGGCGGGCCGAGGCTCTTGAGGTGCGGGGCTGGTTCGACCCTGTCGCCGGGCCGCGCGTCTCGGCGGGGCGTGAGGTCACGGTGCGGTTGGATGCCGGCGGTTAGCCTCTCTCGCCATCGACGCAATCGCGTTAAGAATCCGTGAAGCAGAATCCGTGAAGCGTTGTTGTGTTCTGGTGCCGCTTGGCACGGGGCGTCTGGCTGCGAACGTTAAGATTCCGCGAAGCTCTGTGTGATCGTCTGTCAGAGCCTTCTCAGACGGAGCGGCCGGGCCGCGCGCGGGTACCATCCCCGCGCGGCGCTGGGTGGGCGTTGGCGCATGAGGACTTGGACTATGACGATCGGCTGTTCCGGTTGGATAAAGCGCGTGGCGGTAGTGTGCGTGGGGATCGGTTCGCTGGTCGGCGCGAGTGCAATCGCCGGCGCAAACGAGTTGGATCCGGAACTCCCGTCGTTCGAGCGGGTCCCCGGGGTTTCTGGCTCGCTCAAGAGCATGGGCTCGGACACGATGCTCAATGTCATGACGCACTGGCAAGAGGCGTTCCGCGAGTTTTATCCCAACGTGCGGATCGAGGTCGAGGGCAAGGGATCGTCCTCCGGCCCGCCGGCGCTGATCAAGGGCCAGGCGCAGTTCGCTCCGATGAGCCGTGCAATGAAGGCCGAGGAGACATCGGCTTTCGTGGACGCATTCAGCTACGAGCCGACGCAACTCCGTGTCGGCGTCGATTGCCTCGCGATCTTTGTGCACAAAGACTGCCCGCTCGATGATATCTCGCTTGAAGATGTAGAGCGGGTGTTCTCGGTGACGAGCGAGCCCTTGAAATGGTCAGATCTCGGTGTCACCGACGTGCGGTACAGCGACGAGTTCGTAAGCCTCTACGGGCGCAACTCGGCGTCGGGCACCTACGGCTACTTCAAAGAGGTCGCGCTCGCCGGGCATGACTTCAAGGCCACTGTGAAGGAGCAGGCCGGGTCGTCCGGTGTGGTCCGCGCGGTGGGCGCCGACCCGTTCGGCATGGGGTACTCGGGCATCGGGTTCACGAGCCCAAACGTCAAGGCGCTCCGTGTGTCGGCGTTCGGTGACGAGGCCGCGCCGCCGGACGCAACGCACGCCTTCGACGGCACGTACCCGCTGGCGCGATTTCTGTACGTCTACATCAACCATGATCCGGCGCGTGCTCTCGACCCGCTGCGGGCCGCGTTCGTGCGGTTCATGCTGAGCCGAGACGGTCAGGCCTCCTTGCTGAAAGACGGCTACATCGCGTTGCCCAGCGAGGTTGCGTTTGAGGAACTCGAGAAGGTCGGTCTCGATCTTGAGGGCTAAGGCCGACCGCGGACGCGTAGCGGGTTTGCATCCATGACGAGCACGGCATCGGGAACGCGTCGTCGTCCGACCTCGCGGCGGGTCCTGCTCACGGATCGCCTCGCCGAGGCGGTGATCACCGTCGGCGGCTTCATCGTGCTGGCCGCGGTCATGGGCATCGGTGTGTATTTGGCCGTGGTCGTGGCGCCGCTGTTCGGCTCGGCCAAAGTCGGCGAGACGATCGAAACCCCGGCGCGTTCCTCGGGTGTTCCGCTCGCTGCCGATCCGTTCGGCGAGCTGGTTGCCGTGCGTGCGGGGGACGCGCAACAGGACGAGATCCATCTGCTGGCCTCGGCATCGGGTGAGCTGCTTGCGCGGCACGAGCTTGCCCCGGCGGAGCAGGACATCACCGCGTTCGGCGGACCCGAGACCGACGAACGCATCGCGGTCGGCTTCGCCGACGGCCGGGTCGCAACGGGCACGCTGCGTTTCGATGTGCGCGTCGCGCCCGCATCGCGCGTGCCCGAGGGCGCCCGGTCGATCGAGGTCGGCCAGCGGTTCGCGTCGGCCGAGGGCTCGGTGCAGCGGCTGGATCCGCTGCGCTTCCGGTGGGCGCAGCTTGAGTTCGACATGCTGGCGCCCGCCGATGTTGGCCTGAGCGGGGCGCCCATCTCGCACGTTTCGATCCGCGAGGGCTCGGTCGGTCGGCAGACGCTTGCGGCGCGCGACGAGACCGGGGCCGCGGTCATTCGCGTGCTGGCCGAGAGCCGCGGCCTGGGCGCCCGTTCGGGTCGTTTGCGGCCGGTCTCTTCGGTGGTGTTCGAAGCGCCGGACGACGGCGCTGGTCGAGCCCCGATCTGGTTCGGCGCGATGCGCGACGGGGACTCGGCGATGGCGGTCTGGGCCGATGGCTCGCTCGCTCGCTTCGGCCCGGATCCGGAAACCAACGGCTGGGGGCAGCGTGAGCGCATCACGGTTGCGGATGAAGTCACCGCCGTGGCGCCGGCGCCGGGGGGACGCACGCTGATGATCGGCGACGCCGAGGGCGCAGTGCATCTCTGGCACGTCGCACGTGACGCGTTGTCGCCGCACGGCGATGAGCGCCGCCTCGTGCGGGCGCGGTCGATGCCCTTGCTGGACGAACCCGTCGCACGGCTCGCTTCATCGAGCCGGGAGCGGATCGTGCTTGCTTCCGGTGCAAGCGGGCGGGCCTCGATGGCGCACCTGACGAGCGGCAAGCGCTTCGCCCAGTTTGAGTTGGCGCCGGGCTTGCCGAGCGGCGCGGTGGCCGGCGCCGTGTTGACACGCGGCGGCGACCGCGCGGTGGCGATCACCCGCACCGCGTCGGGCCCCGCGCTGCAAACGCGCACCGTTGATGCGTCCCACCCGGAAGCGTCTTGGACCTCGTTGTTCGGGCTCAAGCAGTACGAGGGTGAGAGCGAAGCGTCGTTCGTCTATCAGTCGTCGTCGGCCGAGGACGCGGCGGAAGTCAAGATGTCGCTGATCCCGCTGGTGTTCGGCACGCTGAAGGCCACCGTCTTTGCAATGCTGTTCGCCACGCCCATCGCCGTGCTCGCGGCGATCTATTCAAGCGAGTTTCTCAGACCGGAGACACGGCGCGTCGTGAAGCCGGCGGTCGAGATGATGGCCTCGCTGCCCTCTGTCGTGCTCGGCTTTGTTGCGGCGGTGCTCGTGGCGCCGTTGGTCCGTGATCACCTCGTCGCCGTGGTGTTGGGCTTGGCGTTCGCGCCGCTTGCGGTGCTCTTCGGCGCCCATGTGTGGCAGGTCGTTCCGGCCCGCGTTCGGCTCAGGCTGAGCGGCGGTGGCCGGCGTCTGATGCTGGTAGCGATCGCGATCTTCTTGGCCGTCGGCTCGCTCGTTTGGGCGGGGCCCGCCTTCGAGCGGGCGCTGTTCTCGCCGAGCCGCGCCGACGTGCTCGCAATGGCCGGTTCTGTGCGCGATGTCGATCCCGGGGAGGCCCCCTCGTGGGCGATCGGGCGCGAGGCGCTCGACGCGGCGGAGCGGCGCGACCTGCGGGCGATGGGGTTGGCTCTGATCGAAGGACGCGTTGTGCGGCCGACCGAGCCTGACACCGCCGATGCCCGCGCCGCGCTCGCGCAGCGCATCGCGGCCGACGGACTGGATCAAGGCGGGATGCGCCGCTGGCTCGACGGAGCCTTCGGCGATGCCTGGGCCGGCTGGATGCTGCTGTGCACGCCGGTCGGCTGGGCGTTCATGTGGTTCGCGGGCAAGCGCATGCCGCACGTGCTGGCTCGAAGCGCCTCGGCTTCGGAGAGCCTGCTGGCGACCGAGGGGCTGCTGCGTTTTGTCGCCGGTGTGCTGCTGGGTGTCGGGCTCGGCGCGGCGGGCGCCTGGGCGCTGACCTCGCTCGGCTGGGATCCGCGGAGTTCGATCTTCGGCCCGTTCAGTCAACGCAACGCGATGGTCGTGGGCATCATCATGGGCTTCGCGGTGATCCCCATCATCTACACCCTGGCCGACGACGCGATGACGAGCGTGCCAGACAGCCTGCGCTCGGCGTCGATCGGCGCGGGCGCCACGCGCTGGCAGACAGCGCTGCGCGTCGTGACGCCGGTCGCGGGTTCGGGCATCTTCTCGGCGATCATGATCGGCCTCGGCCGGGCGGTGGGCGAGACGATGATCGTGCTCATGGCGACGGGCAACACACCGGTGATGGACTGGAACCTGTTCGAGGGCCTGCGAACGCTTGCGGCCAACATCGCGGTCGAACTCCCCGAGGCGCCCCCGGGCGGGACGCACTACCGCGTGCTGTTTCTCTGCGGGTTGACGCTGTTCGTTCTGACGTTCTTTATCAACACCACCGCCGAGGCGGTTCGGCAGCGGTTCCGTAAGCGGAGCGCGGCGCTATGACGACGGCCGCTGCGAACACGTCGCGCCGGCGCACGCCGCTCTCGGCCTACGGGGCGCCGGGCGTGTGGCTCTTCGCGTCGGCGTTGGTGATCGCGTTGGTCATGATCGTGCTGCTGCTCGGCGCGATCGGGGTCCGCGGGTTGCAGACGTTCTGGCCGGGCCCGGTGGAACGCATCGAACTCGCCACCGGCGAGGTGCTCATGGGCGTGCCCGTGCGCACGGCCGCGTACGACCCGTCGGCGGATGAATCGGATCGTTTCGCGGACATCTCGGCAAGCGGCGATGCGATCGAAGGCGCATTCGCGAGCGACGGCCGGCCCCTTCGCCGGTTGTACCGCGTGGGGAACCGTGATCTCGGGCAAGAGCCGTTCCGCTGGATCCCGTTGCCCGAGGTGCGCGCCATCGATCGGCCCGCAGCTGGGACGCTGCTGGAGCGCACCGGCTGGGGCGTGTTTGTCGGGCGGCCCGAGGCGTTGCTCGTCGATGGTGAGCGAACCGTCGAAGGCGCGGACGCGACTCTTTCGGCCCTTGGCGACGCGCTCGACGAAGCGCGGGACCGTCGCGCACAGATCGAGCGTCTGCGGGATCACTCGCTCGGCGCGATCGATCGGAAGCTGACCAAGCTTCGGCTGGAGGTCCGCCGTGCCGAGCTCGCGGCTGAGCGGGCCGAACGACCCGATCCGCTTTCCGGCGGCGCCCGGTGGGGGCTCTGGATCGGTCTGATGGCATTCGCCGTTGGCGCGTTTTGGTTCGCCCGGCGGCTTGCGGCGGGCGGGTCTGGCGCCGGTTCTCGGCGGTGGATGGGACTCGGTCTGGCCTGCCTCGGCGCTGTGGCGGCGGTGGGGGTGGCGACGGAGCATCCTTGGGCGAACGCGGGGCCGAGCGCGGAGGAGTTGGCGTCGATCCGCGCCGCGGCGGATGAACGGCGGCTCACGCTGGAAGCCGACTACACGCGGGTGCTCGCACAGATCGATGCCATCCGGGGCGATGATGCGCGATACCGGCTGGTGATCGAAGATGTCTCCGGCGTGATGGCGCCGGAGAGCGCCGAGCGCCCGGACGAGCCGATGCGCGTGTCACAGGTCGTGCGCATCGTGACGCCCAACGACGCCGGCGTCGGTGAGTTGATGGGCGTGTACCTGTCGCGTTGGTGGGAGTTCTTAACCGACGAGCCCCGCGCTTCCAACACCGAGGGCGGGATCTTCCCCGTGATCTTCGGCACGGTGACGCTCACGCTGCTGTTGGCGGTCGCCGTGGCGCCGCTCGGGGTCATCGGGGCGATCTATCTCCGCGAGTACGCCCGGCAGGGTGTGGTCACGAGTCTTGTGCGCATCGCGGTCAACAACCTTGCCGGGGTGCCCTCGATCGTCTACGGCGTGTTCGGGCTCGGGTTCTTCTGCTACACGCTAGGGCGGTACGTGGACGAGGGGCCGGCCGAACCGATGGCGACGCTGCCGTGGTGGTTCACGCTCGGCGGAGCCGCGCTGATGGTCTGGACAGCGATCGGCCTGGCGATCGCGGCGCGTCCGCGGCCGGGCGCGGAGGCGAGCAGCGGACAATCGGCCGCGCGGTGGGTGATGGGCTTGGCGTGGCTGGGCGCGGTTGCGTTGCTCGCAACGGCCGCGTCGACGACGCCGTACTTCGAGGGTTTCTTCCGGGCGCAGTCGGCTGAGGGTTCACCGACATTCGGCACGCGCGGGATTCTCTGGGCGTCGCTCACGCTGGCGCTCTTGACGCTGCCCGTGGTGATCGTCGCGACCGAAGAGGCGATCAGCGCGGTGCCGCGGTCGATGCGTGAGGGCTCGTATGGTTGCGGCGCCAGCCGATGGCAGACGATCCGTCGCATCGTGCTGCCCGGCGCGGGGCCCGGCATTCTGACCGGCATGATTCTCGCGATGGCGCGGGGCGCGGGCGAGGTGGCGCCGTTGATGCTGGTGGGCGCTGTGAAGTTGGCCCCGGAACTCCCGGTGTCGTCCGAGCCGCCGTTTGTGCACGGCGAGCGGAGCTTCATGCATCTCGGGTTCCATATCTACGACCTGGGCTTCCAGAGCCCGGATGCGCAGGCGGCGGAGGGGTTGGTCTGGTCGACCACGCTGGTGTTGGTCGCGTTGGTGTTCGTGCTGAACCTTTCAGCGTTTGTACTGCGGGGCCGCCTCCGGGCGCGATTGCGGACGAGCGCTGTCTAGATTGCCGGTCGGCGCGCTCGCAAGGCGTCTCGATGGAGGAGGATTGCAACGATGACCGCTATGACCAACACGGCAACGACCAACGGCGATCACAACGTAGAGGCCTCGGCGCAGCGCTACCGGCTCATCAACGAGATCCGCCGAGGAGAAACCCCGGAAGCTGAGGTGCACCCGGAAGTGGCCGAGGTGGAGTCCGTCGTGGACGTCGACGGGTTCAGCTTGTGGTACGGCCAGTCGCAGGCGCTCTACTCGGTGCGGATGCGGGTGCCAAGGGGGCGGGTCACGGCCATTATCGGGCCGTCGGGTTGCGGCAAGTCCACGCTGCTGCGATCGGTGAATCGGCTCAACGACCTTGTCGATGGCGTCCGGGTGGACGGGGCCATGCGGTTGAACGGGGCTTCGGTCTACGGGCCGGGCGTGGACGTGATCGACCTCCGTAAACGCCTGGGCATGGTCTTCCAGAAGCCCAACCCGTTCCCGATGTCGATCTTCGAGAACGTGGTGTATCCCCTGCGGATCGATGGCGAGCGTCGGCGGAAGGTGCTGGAGGAACGGTGTCGGCGGGCACTGGAGGGGGCTGCGCTCTGGGATGAGGTCAAGGACCGGCTGCAGGAATCCGCTCTTGGGCTCTCGGGCGGGCAGCAGCAGCGTCTCTGCATCGCCCGGGCGATCGTGGCCGACCCCGAGGTGCTGCTGCTGGACGAACCCTGCTCGGCGCTCGACCCGATCGCCACGCTCCGCGTCGAGGAACTGATCGCCGAGATCAGCCAGCGGTACACGGTCCTGATCGTGACCCACAACATGCAGCAGGCAGCCCGCGTGTCCCAGTTCACCGCGTTCATGTACCTCGGGCGGCTGGTGGAGTACGGGCCGACGGCCGCGATCTTCCAGAATCCCCGGCTCAGCGAGACCGAGGAGTACGTGATGGGCCGGTTCGGCTGAATCCCCCCTGACCGCCCGATCGCGTGGCCGGGTTTCCTCAGGCGGGAGGGTCGCACCGGACGGGGACGGAAAACCGTACCGGAATGGTGCGGATTTGCGGACGTGGGGGGCCCGCTGTGCCGATCGACAGGCTACTCTTCGATCGCCTGCCGGCGTCCGTGTCGGCCGATCGTCCGTTGGACGGTGAACGGGCATGGCCGGCGAATCTGTAGTTGCCGAGGGTCTCCATGGACGCCGCGCCTAAGCCAGTATCCCCATCCGTAAACGGCTGGAACGCCGAGTATCTCGACGAGCAGTACCGCCGGTTCCAGCAGGATCCCGCGTCGCTCTCGCCCGATGTCCGCGCCTTCTTCGAGGGCTTCGAGTTGGGTATGACCCGGCTCGGCTCATCGGGCGGCGAGGGCTCGGACGTTTCGGGCGGCGCCAGCCACTTCCAGCATCAGGTCGACAAGCTGATCGAGGCGTACCGCGAGGTCGGCCACATCGCCGCCAAGCTGGACCCGTTCGGCCGCGAACCCGAGCGGCCGCCGGCGATCGAGCTCGGGTTCCACGGCTTGAGCGAGAGCGATCTGGACCGCGAAGTGGACTCCTCCGTGGGCACGACGCTGCGGCAGGTCATCGAGCGGCTTGAGACCGTGTACTGCGGTTCCATCGCGATCGAGTACATGCACGTCGAGGACTCAGAGGAACGCGAGTGGATCAAGTCTCGCGTGGAGACGGGCTCCCCGACGCCGACGCTGGAACGCGGTCTGCGGATCCATCTGCTCGAGCAACTCGTGCAGGCCGAGCTCTTTGAGACGTTCCTCGGTAAACGTTACCCGGGCGAGAAGCGGTTCAGCCTCCAGGGCGCCGAGACGGTGATCCCGCTGCTGAACCACGTGATCGAGTGCTCGGCGAATGGCGGCGTCGAAGAGATCGTGCTCGGCATGGCGCACCGCGGCCGACTCAACGTGCTCAATAACGTGCTGGGCAAGACCTACGAGCAGATATTTACCGAGTTCGAGGACTCGTGGGACGAGGACTTCGCCGACGGCGGCGGCGACGTGAAGTACCACCGCGGCTATTCGGCGACGCGCATGTTCGCCAGCGGCAAGAAGGTCCACCTCGCGATGGCGAGCAACCCCAGCCACCTCGAAGCGGTGGACGGCGTGGTGCTGGGCCGCACGCGGGCAAAGCAGCGTCTGCGCTCGGACACCGAACGCAGGCGGGTCGCGCCCTTGCTGATCCATGGCGACGCCGCGATCGCGGGCCAGGGTGTCGTGGCCGAGACGCTGAACATGTCGCTGCTCGACGGCTACACCGTCGGCGGGTGCGTGCACCTGGTGGTCAACAACCTGATCGGATTCACCACGGCGCCCAACGACGGGCGATCGAGCCGATACTGCACCGACGTCGCCAAGATGATCAATGCGCCGGTGCTGCATGTGAACGGCGAAGACCCCGAGGCCGCCATGATCGCCGCGGAGATCGCGGTCGAGTACCGGCAGAAGTTCGGCAAGGACTTCTTTGTCGATCTGTACTGCTACCGGCGGCACGGGCACAACGAACAGGACGAACCGTCCTTCACGCAGCCGGTGCAGGCGAAGCTGATCAAGGGCAAGCCCTCGATTCTGAAGAGCTACGCGGCCAAGCTGCGCAACCAGGGGCTGATCACCGATCAGGACATCGAAGCGATCCGGGCGCGCTTTGCGCACGCGCTCGACGAAGCGCAGCAGGCGGCCAAGTCCAAACCCAAGGACCCGACGATCGATCCCGGCTCGGCCCGCTGGTCCGGTCTGTCCAACGGATGGACGTTCGAGCCAGGAGAAACGGCCGCTTCGAAGGAACTGGTCGCCGAGGTGTGCGCGGCCCTCGGCACGGCGCCTTCGGACTTCGGTGTGAACCGCAAGCTCCAGAAACTGCTTACCGATCGGGCGGCCCTGCCCGAGACGGGCGATATCAGCTACGCCGACGCGGAGTCGATCGCCTACGGCACCCTGCTGGCCGAGGGCTACTCAGTGCGGCTTTCGGGCCAGGACTGCCGCCGCGGCACGTTCAGCCATCGCCACGCGGTGCTGCGCGACGCGGAGAGCGGCGCGCCCTACATCCCGCTGAACAACATCCGCGAGATGGGCGTGCCGGGCACCGACGACGCGCCGGGCACCCCCGCGTCGGACGGGCGGCCCAGGCAGGCGCGGTTCTGCGTGCACGACAGCCCGCTCTCCGAAGCGGGCGTGCTCGGGTTCGAGTACGGCTACTCGCTGGCCGATCCCGGCATGCTCGTGCTGTGGGAGGCGCAGTTCGGCGACTTCTGCAACGGCGCGCAGGTCATCATCGATCAGTTCGTGGCCTCGGCCGAGGCGAAGTGGCAGCGTTGGAGCGGGCTGACGCTCCTGCTTCCACACGGGTACGAGGGCGCCGGTCCGGAGCACTCGTCGGCCCGCATGGAGCGGTTCCTTAAGCTCTGCGGCGACGACAACATGCAGATCGTCTACCCGACCACGGCCGCTCAGGCATTCCACATGCTCCGCCGACAGGTCAAGCGATCGTTCCGCAAGCCGCTGATCGTGTTCACGCCCAAGAGCATGCTGCGGACGCCGACGAGCAAGATCGACGAGCTGTACGAAGGCCGATTCAGCGAAGTGCTCGACGACCCGAACTTCGTCGGTCGCGGGCAAGCCGCCGCAAAGGACAACGTTAAACGCGTGGTGGTGTGCTGCGGCAAGTTGTACCACGAGCTTGCCGGGCGGCGCGACGAGATCGGCCGGAAGGATGTCGCGATCATTCGCCTCGAGCAGGTCTACCCGTTCCACACCGAGGCGATCCGCGCGATGCTGTCGTCATACCCGGCGTCGGCCGAGATCGTGTGGGCTCAGGAAGAGCCGATGAACATGGGGGCCTTCCACTTCGTGTCCCACCGTTTCGACACGCTGCTCGGTTTGCCGCGGCCTCGCTACATCGGTCGCAAGGCCAGCGGATCTCCCGCGACGGGATCGAAGTCGAAGCATCGGCAGGAGCAAGAGGCGATTCTCGCCGAGGCGATCGGGCCCGCGCCCGCGGCTGGCAAAATCAAGGCGGACAGCAAGTCCGACAAGGGCAGCGCGGCGCCCGCAAAGGCCGCGGCCTCGGCATGATGGGGCGGGGCCTGAAGGCTGTTCGGTAACTTGCATGACAGCCGTAACCACGGCGGGGCTTGGGTAGCAGAACGGGACGGAGCGACATGGCGGTCGAGATCAAGATTCCGGAAATCGGCGAGTCGATCACCAGCGGCGTCATCGCCGCCTGGACCAAAGGCGAGGGCGAGTGGGTCGAGCAGGACGAGACCGTGCTCGAACTCGAGACCGACAAGATCACCATGGAAATCCCCGCGCCCGCGGCTGGTGTACTGAAAACCAACGCCGCCGAGGGCGACGAGGTCGAGGTGGGTTCATCGGTGGGTTCGATCGACGAGTCCGCCGAGAAGCCGGCCGGCGGCGCTTCGGCCGGAGCCAACGCCGGCGCTCAGGCCGCCAATGCCGAATCCGGCGGCGGGACCGCGACCGCGGCGCCCCCCGCGACCGATTCAGCGGCGAAGCCTGAACCGAATTCGCAACCGAAGCCCCAGACCGGCGGGTCCGCGGCGGGCGCTTCGCCTTCCGATCAGACCGATCCTTCACCCGCCGGCGCCACGCCGCTCGCCCGGAAACTGGCGCAGGATCTTGGCGTTGATCTCGGACGCATCAAGGGCACCGGCGCCGGGCACAAGGTGCGCGAGCAGGACGTGCTGGCGTTCTGGCAGGGCGGCTCCGGCGCCGCGATGTCGAACG
>JBCBZM010000023.1:0-31081 GCA_039815345.1 Planctomycetota bacterium
ACCGGCAGCGCGGTGCGGTCGTACTTGGCGAACGTGCGCACGGCTTCTTCCTGGTCGTCCGTGGCATTAAGGCAGATAAACCGGTGGTCCATCAGGTGCTCGATGGTCTGGTCCGGGTCGGCGAGCAGCAGGGGGCGGATGTGGATGTCGTCGATCAGGGCGCCGTTGGGGTCGATGACGAAGATCCAGTGGACGGTCTCGGCGTCGTGCCCCCATCGGCGGATGTGCCGCAGGGCTTTCTCGACGCTCCATTCGGGCCGAACGCGCACGTAGTCGGGCGTCATCAGCCGGCCGACGGTGTCGTCGGGGTAGCCGAGAATCGTCTGCGTGACGCGTCGGCTCTCGGGGCTGAGCGCGTTGAGCAGGCGGGTGGTGACCTCGGTCGGCAGTTCGTCGAGCAGCGCGACGCGGTCGTCGGGGCTCATGGCTTCGACGAGGTGGCCCGCGGCGGTCTCGCCCAGCGCAGCGATCAGTTTTTCCTGGTTGTCCGGGTCGAGGTGGCTGAAGACATCGGCCGATTCGCCGCGCGGCAGGAAGCGGAACGCGACCGCGGCCTCGCTGACTTCGAGCGCGAGCAATAGGTCGGCGACCTCGACCGGGTCGAGTCCGCCGAGCGCGACGCGCAGCTCCGCGAATCGGCCTTCGACGACCAACTCGCGGATCTCGGGCTCGAGGAGTTGTGCGGTCGGCGCGGTGTCCACGCCAGACTGTACCGGCGCGCCCGCGATCATGACCGGGCGCGGTCAGTCCGTGTCAACGCGGAACGGCCGCTGCTCCACGTGGGTTCGGCCGAACAGGTCCGTCCATCGGATCTCCAGCCGATAGGCGCCGGCGTCCACGCCCGCCGGCAGGGCGCCCGTCCAGATGTGGTACGCCTCGCGCGGCGGCCGCATCGCCCGCCAGTTCGGCCTCTCGTCTTCGCCGTGTAGCGCTCGGAGCGATTCCTCGCGCTCGAAGGCGGCCTCGTAGTCGGGATCGAACCGGGGCGTGTACTCGAGCGGGCGCCAACCGAAGACGCCCTGCCGGCCGAACGGCGCGGTGCGCATCAGCCGCATCTCGACCGTGTCCTTGGGTGTGCCGGCCCAGATGTTGACGACGATCTCGCCTTCGCCCTGGGCGATCGCGGTCCAGGTCAGTTGGTCGGGCGCATGGATGGCCATCTGCCGCTCGCCGTGGTCCGCGGCTTTGTAGTCGATCGTGTAGCCGCCGTCCTCGAACGTGATGACGGAATGCCCGGGCGGTGTGCCGTCGCGCATGGTGGCGTGCGGGATGCCGTCGGGCCCGGGCATGCCGCGCCACCACGAACCGCAGGCCGTCGCGTGGCAGAGATGGTGGTGCGCGCCGAACCCGAACGGGTCGGCGTGGTCGGCGGGCCAGCCGTCTTCTTGGCCGTAGAACACGTGGCGTTGCACGTGCCAGTGCGCGCTGAGTGAGAGCGTGCGCGGGCGCGAGCCGAGCAGTTCGAGGAACTCGGCCCGGTTGCGCACGTCCCACAGTGGGATGTGGAAGCAGACGACGACGAGGTCGTCCTTTGGCGCGAGTTCGAGGTAGTTGGCGAGGAAGGCCATCGCGGGCTCGATGAACCTGCCGTGGTAGCGTCGGTCGTTCTGCCCGCCTTCGTAGACGACGTTGTCGAGCACGACGAAGTGTGTGTCGGCGATCTGGAAGGCGTAGTTGGTGGCGCCGTAGACCCGCTCCCAGGTTTCATCGCTGAGTTCGTCGTTGGGCGCATCGAAGTTGAGGTCGTGATTGCCGTGGACGTTGTAGACCGGCGCGCCCACGGCCGACATGGCTTGGTTGTACGCCGGATAGAGCGAGAGATCGTCGAACATGATGTCGCCGAGTGCGATGACGCCCTCGACATCGAGGTCGATCATCTCGCTGATGACTTTCTCGGCCATCCAGTCGATCTCCTGCACGTTCCGCGGCTGCGGGTCGCCGATGACCGCGATCTGGAAGCGATCGGGCTCTTCGTGCTCGAAGAGCGCGAAGTTGATCTGGCTGGGCAACGGGCCGGTCGGGCGCACGCCGGGGTACTCGAGGTCCCGCGGCGAGCCGTCGGGTTTGTGGACGTACGCGAACCGCGGCACGCTGTGCTCGTCGGTCGGATGCCGGAAGCCGCGGGGCTTGCACACGAACACGACGCTGTTCGCCGGTCCGCCTGCTTCGTTGATCGGGATTTCGTACCGCCCACGGCTGTCGGTGCGGACGATGTCGGCGCCGTTGGATACCAGCACGCCGGGCAGGCCGCGCTCGTCTTGATCTTGCATGGCGTTGCGATTGGCGTCGTGGAAGACCACGCCGCGTGCCGTGTTCGGTGTGCGCGGCTGGGTGAGGTCGATCGACTTGGGCGCGGGCGGCGCGGCGATCTGGGCGCCGGTCGTCGTGGCGCTGGCGGCGACGAGCAGCAGGGCGGCGAGGCGGGCGTTCAGGCGGGCGGTCATGGGTCGCTCCGATCCATCTTGGGGCTGATCGAGGTGACTAGGTCGGGCGGTGTTGGTAGTCACCGCTGCCGCAACGATACCTCCCAGAGCCGTCTTGGATCGTGCGTTATGGCGGCCCACCTCTGTTCGGCGAGAAGACTGCATCCGTCGCCGGCGCTGGCGGCGAACTGGGTCAGCGTGGGCTAGGCATCGCCGAGCGACACAAAGAGCCGTTGCCGACCGGAGGTTCCGATGTTTTCACTGATTCTGATGTCTTTGTTCGCCGCAGCAGATGCGCCGGCGGGTGCTGCGGCGGGCTCGGCAGCGAATCCGGTGAAGCAGGTCGCTGTCAGTGAAGAGTTGATCAAACTGAATCAGACCGATGTGTCCCCAGAAAAATCGACCGATTCCGAGCTGCCGCCGGCCGTGATCCGTGTCTCGGGCGAGCAGGCCCCGCCGGTCTACGAGCGCGGCGCCTGGCGTTGGGAGCAGAGCATCATCCCGACCAAGTTGCCGGTCGGGTACCCGGCACCCACGCCGCCCGGCGCGGTGGAGATTAAGCGGTATCCCAGCGCCCGCCGAGCGGAAGTCAGCATGACGACCTCCGTTGGCCGTGCGTCTGGCACGGGCTTCATGCCCCTGTTCGGCCACATCACGCGCAACGAGATCGCGATGACGGCGCCGGTCGAGATGGAGTTCTCGGACGCCGACGCCGAGCGCGGCGAGGATGTCGAGTGGACGATGGCGTTCCTGTACGAGCGTCCGGATCAGGGCGAACTCGGCGTCGACGAACGCGATGGCCGGGTCGAGGTCGTGCAGACCGAGCCGATCACCGTGTTGGCGATGGGCGCGCAGGGCTACGTCCGCGGCGGCCGGGGCATGGGCGACATGGAAGCCAAGCTCGAAGCGTGGCTCGCCGACAACCCCGAGTGGCAGCGGGCCGGCCGAACGCGCTGGTTCGGGTACAACGGCCCGGAGATCCGCCCGGCCTTTCGTTGGTCGGAAGTGCAGATCCCGATCGAGCCCGTCACGGCCGCCGACTAGTCCGACGACCGAACCCGACTACATCACGAGCCCCGACAAACCCGTCAGCCCGACGGGTTCTTTTGTGTAGAACGGTTCCGCCGCGCGGGAGCCGATGCGCGAGCCGTAGTACCGGCCCGCCGATTCGATCCACTCCACCGCCTGGCGGTTGCGTTCGGGGATGACGAACTGCGTCTCGTACGCACGGATCGCGTCGAGCTTGGTCTGCTGGAACTCGGTGATGTCGAGCAGGAACGTCGGGTCGGCGACCCAGCGCAGATGCGTCGCGTAGTAGTAGAAGAGCCACTTGGGATAGATCGGCGGGCCGACTTCGAGCTTCTCGCCCGTCCAGCCGTCGACGGGCGCGGGCATGTCGATCTTGGTGAGCTTGGCGTCGAAGCGCGCGTCTTCCACGATGCGTGTACCGGCGAGATGGTCGGGGTGCGCGTCCTGAAAGAAGGGCGTGAAGATCACGTCGGCCTGGTGCGCACGGATCACACCGGCGACCGCGTGCCGTGCCTCGATGGTGTGCTGCACCGTGCGGTTGGGCAGGCCGAGCAGCAGCCGCTTGACGGGCTTGGCGCCGGGTGTGTCGATCGCGTTGAAGACCTCGAGCGCGGCGGCGGCTTCCTTCTTGCGTATCTCGTGGCTGCCGAGCGGTGTCGGCTCGCCGTCGGTCAGGTCGAGCAGCAAGACATCGTGCCCTTGCGAGGCGAGCAGCGCGACCGAGCCGCCCATGCCGGCTTCCTGATCGTCCGGGTGCGGGCCAACAACAAGAACACGGGCCATGCTCGGCCTCCCTTACACATCAGCCGAAACAGGGTCGGTCGTCATTCCGTTTCGATGTCTGTCACGACGATGAGGCCGTAGAGCTTGGTCTCGCCGAGTTCGGGCTCGACGTACTCGAGCTGCGCCTGCACGAGATTGTCGGCCGGCCCGGTCGCGAAGAACCCACCCGCCGGGAACGGGTCGTGGAACTCGTCGCGGAACTCGCGGAGCGGCATGCGGAGCGTTTCGCCGATCTCGAAGCCGGTGATCGGCCGGCTGTAGCGTTGGTTGATCCAGAGCGTGCCGAAGCCGTACGGCCGGGCCGTGGTGTTGGTCAGCTCGATGTGCGTCTCGGATTTCTGCACCTGGACATCGAGCGTGGCGTCCTGGATCAGGATCTTGGGGTACGGCCGGGCGTAGGGGCTCTTTCGCGAATCCCGTGCGCAGCCGCCGAGCGACAGCGCGAGCGTCGGAACCGCCAGCAGCACGAGGAGCGGGGCAAGAAAGAGTGGGAGGGTTCGGCGCATGCGGCTATCGTCGCACCGATGACCGCTCCCGGCAAACCAGCTCCGGAATCTTCGATCAAGGGCTGCGACGGTGGCAACGCGACCGGTCCGTCGCCGGCGATCGCGCCGGGCGCTCACGATCTCGACCCACGCCGCATCGCTGAGGACCTCGTCCGCCGTCACGGCGAGGGCGGCATCGACCCGCGAGTGCGCGACCTCGTGCCGGGGTTCGACGCGCCGTTCTTCCAGGCCGGGCTGGCGGGCTACTCCGATGCGCCCATGCGGCTCGTCGCGAGGCGGCAGGGCTGCCCGTTCTGTGTCACCGAGGCCCTGCTCGATCGCACGCTCATCGCCGGGGGCAAGGGCTTCGCCAAGGCTGATCTGGGCGAGCTGCACGACAACCTGCCCGGCGGCGGCGAGGACCACCCGCTCGCGGGCCAGATCATGGGCTCCGAACCGGCGGAGATGGCCGCCGCGGCGATGAAGATGGCCGAGCAATCCGCCCGCGGCGACCGGGCCTACCGCGACCTCGCCTATGAAGACATCACGCAGCACAAGGTGCTCACGCCGGAGGTGGCGCGCGAGCGCGTGCGCACGGCGCCGTCTGTTCCGGCGCCCGCCGACGCCTCAGCCCGCTTCGAAGTCATCGACGTCAACCTCGCCTGCCCGGTGAAGAAGATCGCCAAGAAATCCCGCGGCGGGCACTGGCTGGCCGAGCCCGCGGGCGCGATCGCGATTTTGGAAGCCGTGCGCGAGGCGGTGCCAGAAGAGATCCCAACGACCGTGAAGATGCGGCGTTCGTTTGATGACACACCCGAGATGCGCGAGCACTTCCTGCGCATCTTCGACGCGGCGTACGAGATGGGCTACGCCTGGGTCACCGTCCACGGCCGGACGGTCGAGCAGAAATACGTCGGCCCCTCACGCTGGGACCCGATCCGTGAGCTGACCGAGCGCTGGCCCGAGCGCATCGTCTTCGGCTCGGGCGACGTGTGGACCGAGGCGGACGTGATGCGGATGCTCGCGTACACCGGCGTCTCGGCCGTGAGCGTGGCGCGGGGGTGCATCGGCGATCCGTGGATCTTCCGCCGCTGCCGCGACCTGCTCGCCGGCCGCGAGCCTTCGGCGCCCACGATCGCCGAGCAGCGGGCCGTGCTGGAGGCGCACTTCGACCTGGCGCTCAAGAACAATGCCAAGTTCCGCAAGCCCGAACTGCACACGGGCCGGACGATGCGCAAGTTCGGCATCCGCTTCGCCCGGTGGCACCCGGAAGCGGAGGCCGTGAAGCAGCGGATGATCGCGGTGGAGAGTTTGGAAGACTGGCGCGGGGTGCTGGATGAGTGGTACGGAGTTAGAGGAGAGCGTGCAGCTAATCCACTCAACTTCAACACGATCTGAATGTGGACGTCAAGATTGTCTAGCGATTCGTTTATTGGTGTGCCCAAGCGAGGGCACAACAGGCTTCGGCAATACCCCGATCGTCTCGCGATCACATAGTTCTTCGGTTGCGCGACTGTTTCTCAAATCGGAGATTCGAAGCCCGCGCGGTTGCGATGGTTGTTCCAAGGCCACCAGTCGAGGCTGAAATCGCTCCAAAAGTTCGCCGAAGCGTCCATGAACATGGATGCTCGAGAGGCGTTTATGTAAACACTGATATCCACAAATCGGGAACAATATGGATGACGCAAATACATCAGCAATCTGAAGCATTGCATGATTATCACTGTGTCCGAAGACTGGAACCTCTACGAGCCGGGGATACGCGTCACCGTTGCGGCGGTACTTCTGTGTGAAGACGCTGTGCGACATAGCAGAGTTGTCCCCCACCGCGCGGCTATCGGCGATGACAAGCCCAGTTGAGCCGAGAGAATGAAGTCGTGAATCGAAGGATGCGCATAACCCCTGCAGTCCGCTTGCGTATACAGCGCGTCCGTCAAAGGGTTGTCCTTCTGCCTTTATGTACACACGCGCACTCAGCTCGCACTTATGTGCCGTCATGAGATCAAACACTTTGTCTAGAAAGCCAATGGCCTGCCGGCGCTTTCGTTTCTTGTCCGCTCTTGAAGCCTTGCGAACTTCCGATCCTTTGATTTCTGCTCGTTGCCAATCCCATGCTTTGGCTCCGGCAGGGAGAAGGTTCGGATGAAACTTCCGCTTCAGGTCGACCCAATCTCGTGTCGCCCAAGCAATGCGGTCGTGATCGATCGAAACTCCGGCAATGCAAAGCAACGGTTGAATCCGACGACTACCTCGTGGTAGCGCTCCCGTGCAGCCCGATTCGTCAATGAACAAAACCCGCATGTAGTAAGCGTACCGTCCAAAAACAGCCACAGCCGCGTGAGCGGCTGTGGGATTTGTCGCCCGGAATCACACCGGTTCGACGAGTACTTACTATGCTGTAGTATTCGTCGCAAAGGTGTCGGTTGCTAGAAAATACCGGCAAAATTGCTCAATTTTGCTCATATTTAGGCGGTGTAGAGGTGAGTCTATGGACTTGGTAGCCCTGCTTTGGTCGCTTCTCGGCATATTTCCACCTTGAACACTACCCGTAAAGGGGGGCTTACGCTCGCTTCTGCTCCCCACCCTCGTCCGACTCTGGCTTAGTAGCCTGCTCGCCCTTGTCCGCCTTGTCGCCCTTCGGCTTATCGCCCGCGGGGTACGCGATGCGGCCGTGGTACAGACTGGCGACGGTCTTGCTGATCGCTTCCACGGCCAGGGTCAGCTCGCGGAATGTGAGATCGGAGTCGTCGAACTGGCGGTCGAGCAGGCGCTTGCGGGCCATGTCGCGCACGAGCTGGTCGATGCGGCTGGAGGTCGGATCGGGCATCGCGCGGGTGGCGCTCTCCACGGCGTCGGCCAGCATCAGGATCGCGACTTCTTTCGTCCGCGGCTGCGGGCCCGGGTAGCGGTACTCAAGCTCGGCCGGCATGTCGGCCGATTCGCTGCCGGTCTCGTCGGCGTCGGCCTGGGCCTTGGTCTTGGCGCGGTGGAAGAAGTACTCGACCAGCGTGCTGCCGTGGTGCCCTTCGATGAAGTGGTGCAACGGCCGCGGCAGGCCGTAAGCCCGGGCCATCTCCATGCCGTCTTTGACGTGCCCGATGATGACGAGCAGCGACATGGCGGGCGCGAGCTTGTCGTGCTTGTTGGGCCCGCCGGATTGGTTCTCGACGAAGTACTCGGGCTTGTTCATTTTCCCGATGTCGTGGTACAGCCCGCCGACGTACGTGAGCAGCGTGTCCCCGCCGATCGCGTCGACCGCGGCCTCGGCGATCGACGCGACGTTCAGCGAGTGGTTGTACGTGCCGGGCGCGCGGCGTTGGAGTTCTTTGAGCAGCGGCTGCTTGCTGTCGCGCAGGTCGATCAGCGTCAGGGGCGTGGTGATGCCGAAGGCGCGCTCGATCCAGGGCAACCCGGCCAGCAGGCACGCGCCCACCAGCACGCCGCCGAGACCGGCGAGCAGCGCGTCGATGCCGATCTCGACCCAGACGCCCGGCGCCAGCGGCCGCTCGATGGCGCCCGCGCCGATGATGCCCAGCGCGAGCGCGAGCCCGGTCCAGGCGCCCGCCGACACGACCGCGTTGCGCGCGCGCACGTCGTCGAGCCGCCAGGCGATGACGGCCGCGGCGAAGAGCGTGAGCGCGAGCCGGCCCGAGGTGAAGTCGAGCGCCAGCGCGGTCAGCACCGCGAGTGCCCCGCCGAACGCCAACGCCGCGCGCCGGTCGTACGCGAGCGCGAGCAGGCCCGTGGCGATGACGACCGGCAGGGTGGTCGTTACGGCCGCGGCCTCGGGCGCCGCGATCGTCGTGATGCACGCCAGCAGCAGCCCGCCGGCGAGCACGCACGCCAGCCCGGCGACTCGCCCCGGGTTGCGCGCGAGCCTGGGCACGAAGAGCGCGGCGTAGGCGCCGACCGTCAGCGTCACGATCATCACAGCGCCCAGCAACCCCAGCCGGCGCAGCCAGATCCTGGCGGCGCTGGCCAGGTCGGCGTACGTCGCGAGTTCGGCGCGGTAGAGCTCGTACTGCGTGGGCGTCAACTGATCGCCGCGGGCGAAGACCACGGTGCCGCGCGGGATCTCGCGCGTGATGGTCTCGATGGCGTTGGCCGCGTCGTTCTGCGCGGCGGCGGTCGCGGCCGAGTCGAACCGGAACGTGGGTCTCGGGCTCTCAATCAGCCGATTCACGACGAGCTGCGCGGCCGGGCCGGCAAACGTGGTCTGCCCGCGGACCAGTTCGCGCATAGCTTGTGCGAGTTGCTCGGGGTTCTCGGTGCTGACCTCGGAGCCGCGGGGCGTCGAGAACGGGTCGGGGCTTGGTCCCGCACCCTCGGGCGCGTAGCGCAGCTGGATGAACTCGTGGCCGCCCTCGCGTGTGGCGCGTTCCCAGTCCTGGGCCGACAGGATCGGCTTGCTGCGCAGCTGCTGCATCAGATCGGCGACGCCCTGTTGCCACGCCGTTAACGATGCTTCGCTTTCCGCGGCCGTGCGCACGGCTTCGAGGCCCGGCTCGGTCAGCCGGAAGGCGGCGCGGAGTTCATCGGGGATGCTCTCGAGGTCTTCAACACCCGCGATCGCGCCGGGCAGGTTCTCGAGATCGCCTCGGATGGCGCTCAGGACGTCCGGGTTGCTGATGTAGACCGGCGACGCCGCGGCCCGCGCCACGTCGCGCGCCCGCTCGGTGGCTTCGATGTCGTCCGTGCTGAACGCGAACCGCACCGTCCGCGTCTGGTCCATGATGCGTCCGACCGAAACCGTCGGCGATGACCGGGTCCACACGACCAGCGAGGAGCATCCCAGAATGAAGACGATCCCGATCAGGATGCCCCAGCCCAGCGGCGGGGATTGGAGCCACTCGCTGAGCCGTTCGCCCATCGGCTGACGCCGCAGCGCGACGATCGTCCGCCGCGCGCGCGCCTGACGTTTCTTGGTTTTCGCGGTTTCCTTGGGCATCAGTGGTGCGCTCCGGCGTTGGGGCTCGGGCGATCGCTCGCGTCGCGCTCGTAGGCGGCGATCACGCGCCGCACAAGAGGATGCCGCACCACGTCGCCGCCCTGCAAGGCCGCGACCGACACGCCCTCCACGCCGCGGAGCCGCGTCGCGGCGTCGGTCAGCCCGCTCTCGCCCGGGTCGCGCAGGTCCACCTGCGAGACGTCACCGGTCACGATCAGTTTCGAGCCGTGCCCCATGCGGGTCAGGAACATGAGCATCTGATCGCGCGTTGTGTTCTGCGCTTCGTCGAGAATCACGACCGCATCGCTCAGTGTCCGCCCGCGCATGTAGGCGAGAGGCGCCAGTTCGATCACGTCCCGTTCCAGGTGCCGCTCGAGCGTGCCGCGGTCGAGCATCTCGCCGAGCGCATCGAACAGGGGGCGCAGGTACGGGTGGATCTTGTCGCCCGCGTCGCCCGGCAGGAAGCCCAGCCGCTCGCCCGCTTCCACGGCCGGCCGCACCAGCACCAGACGCCGAGCGTGACCGTGCGTGAGCAGGTGGACCGCCGCGGCGACGGCGAGGTAGGTCTTGCCCGTGCCCGCCGGCCCGATCGCGAAGACCAGATCGTGCGTTCGCATCGCCTCGAGGTACGCACGCTGCCCGTCGCTCTTCGGGTGCACCGCCCGGCCGTTGGCGTGGACGTCCAGTGGGCCGTCCCATGCGATCGGCCCGTCGGTCGCGTTTGATCGGGGCACGAACTGGTCGTCTTCCGCGTCGGCCAGCCGCTGGAGTTCGGTTTCGCGGGTGATCAGATCGAGAACGCGCTCGCGGCTCGGCGTCTCGGGGCCACGGGTCTGGGCCAGCCGATCGAGCACGCGGGCCGCGACGGCGACCGGGGCTCGGCCGCCGCTGAGCCGGACCTCATCCTCGCGAGCGATCACATGCACGCCCAGCACCTCTCGGATCATCTTCAAGTGACGCTCCGCGGGCCCGAGCAAGGCGAGCCGACCTGGACCGACTGGGACGCGGACCGTGAGTTCCAACCGATCGACCTCCACGCCGAGCAGAGACATCGGCCGGCCGCGCCCAAACCCGAAGAGGCATCGTACGCTTCCGGGCTGTGCGTCCCAACATCTACAATTGCAGATCGGCTAACAAAGACCGTCCCTGGACAACCGTCCGGTCCTGCGCGGCGGCGGTCTGCGTGGCTCTGATCGGCGGCTGCACGTCGGTCGTGGTTTCGCCCACGCTCAGCGGCCCGGCGAGCGGCAGCGAGGCCAGCGGCGACCGCGACGACATCTGGCCCGCCATCACCGCCGCCATGACCCAGAACGAGATGGCCGTCATGGATGTCTATTACGAACCACCCGACCGGCGCATCTATCTGATCAAAAGCGTCCGCGATGAGCCCGTCCGCCTCACGCTCGACGGGCCTGGATTCGGCGAGGGCGTCTCGATCGTGGGGCCGTTTCTGGACGGCCGCGACGGGCCGAGCGGCGGCATCACGATGACCTGCCGGGTCGGTCGCTTCGGCGACGCGAAACGCGAACAGAAACTGATGCGCGATGTCGCGACCCGCCTGCGTCAGCTCGAAGGGGTCGACGTCAGCCGCATCCGTTACTGATGCGGGCCTGCCGGATTCTGGCTTTCCGGACTTTGGGCCACCGGCTCGACGCTGTTGGGCAGTTCGATCCAGAACGTCGAGCCCTGCTTCCAGACCGATTCCACGCCGACGCGGCCGCCGAGCTTGCGCACCGCGTGCTTGACGATCGCCAGGCCGAGCCCGGTGCCCCGGCGTCTGGGCGCGCCCGCCCGGCTGGGGTCTACCTGATGGAACCGCTCGAACACGCGTGACTGCTGATCATGCGGGATACCGATGCCGCGATCGATCACTTCGATTCGGCAGCCGCACCAGTCGGCGCGGGCGCCCGGCGTGGCGCTCGAGTCGGGCTCGATGGTGAACGCGCGCACGACGACGTCCGTCCCCTCCTCGGCAAACTTGAGGGCGTTGTCGATCAGGTTCTTCAACGCCGCTTCGAGCATCATGCGGCTCGAGCGCACACGCACGAGTTCCGGCGCCAGGTCCATCTTCAGCCCGACGCGTCGCTCCGCGGCGGCGCCGGCGAACAGTTCGGCGAACTCGGCGCCCAGCGCGTGCAGGTCGAGCGTCGCGTAGTCCACCGGGGCATCGGGCGATTCGATGCGCGACATGTCCAGCAGGTCGGAGGTCAACTCTTCGAGGCGCGTCACGTTCACGCCGATCATCTCGACCATGCGACGGATCACGCTCGGGTCATCGTTGATATCGGCGAGCGTTTCCGCGGCGCCGCGGATCGCGCTCAACGGCGTGCGCAGCTCGTGCGAGGCGTTGGCGACGAAGTCGGTCTTGAGCTGCACGGCCTGCGAGAGTTCGGTGGTGTCGTGCAGGCAGATCACGACGCCCTGATCCTCGGCGCCGCTCGGGCCGGCCAGGGGCACCGGCGCCGCGACGGCGTTGTACACACGCAAGCCCACGCCGGGCAGGCTGAGGCGGAGGGGCGCCTGCGCCGCTTCACCGCGCGCGGCCCTGGCGTGCATCCGGAGGATGTCGGGCTGCGGGAGCAGGTCTTCGAGGAGCGTTTCTTGCCCGGGCGGCGCCGACCGCTGACCGAGCAGGCGCTGCGCGGCGATGTTGAGCAGGAGCACCCGCGAGCCCGGCGCGATCGCCAACACCGGGTCGTCTACGCCGTCGAGCATCCCGCGGAGGTTGTCGACTTCCAACGCAGCGGATTCCACGTTGCGTGCGAGCTGCATCGCCGAGGAAGCGAGGCGTTCGACTTCGGCATCGAGGGCGCCGGCGCCTGAACGTCGATCGCTGACGGCCGCGGGTTCGTTGGCCGGGCGCCCGAGCGCTTCGCCGGCCGCGCGCAGCCGACGCTCATGATGGATACGCCAGATACGGAAGCGCTCGAGCGCCAGCCAATGCGCGCCGACCACAACGAGCAACGGCAAGGGGATCGCCCACAGCGCGATGCCCGTGCGCACCCATGCAAGGGTCGAAACCAGCGCGACGATCCACATCGCCGACAATGCGGGCGTCAGCGGGTGACGCAGCGGCCCCGGCGCGCGATCACTGGAAGAACTGGATGGAGTTGCGGGATCGGGCACTCGGGCCTTGGGCGGTCGGGCGTCGGGTTACGCGCTGGCGGTGTTCGAATCAGCGCCGACGGCCTCGTCCGCCGACGGCTCGGGCGTCGCACGGTACCCGACGCCGCGGACCGTCTGCACGATCCCGCCCGAATCACCCAGCTTGCGGCGGATCGACGTGATGTGCACGTCGATCGTCCGTTCGGTCACTGTCACGCCCGGGCCCATCGCCCGGTTCATCAGCGTCGCGCGGCTGAGCACCTTGCCGCTCGCCTGCGCCATTGCCGAGAGCAGGCGGAACTCGGTGAGCGTGAGCTTGATCGGCTCGCCGTTGAGATGGCATTCGTGCGTCTCGGTGTTGATCCGCACCGGGCCGAGACGGAGCGTGGGGGTCGAGGCGGTCGACTCCTCGGATCGGCGAAGCACGGCCGCGATCCGGGCCAGAACCACCTTTACAGAGAACGGCTTCGTGATGTAGTCGTCGGCGCCCACGGTGAGGCCGACGAGTTCGTCGACTTCCTCGCTCTTGGCGGTGAGCATCACGATCGGCAGCGAGGCCGTGCTGGTGTCCGATCGCAGCCGGCTCGCGACCTCGGCGCCCGAGAGCTCGGGCATCATAACGTCGAGGACCACCAGATCGGGTGGTTCTTTGGCGATGGCGGCCAGAGCTTGCCGGCCGTCGCGGGCGACACTGACGCGGTAGCCGGCCCGCTCGAGGTTGATGACGAGCACCTCAACGAGGTCCTGCTCGTCATCGACGACGAGGATGTGCTGGCCGGTGGGCGCCGCGGGTCGGCCTCCGGCGGCGGTGCTCGCGGGGTGCAGCAGCGGTCTCGGGGATCGGTTCATCGTGGAAGGCTCCGCTTCGACTCAGGCCGTTTGAACTCATCAGATGAGGGTGACGCCTGGGCGCACCGAACGCGATCTGCCGAACGGTAGCCAAGACCGCCGAGGCCCCGCAAGGGGCCGGTGCATTCCTCACACAACCTGAGCGCAACCGCGCGGAATCAGAAAAACATGCGATCACGGCAAGAGCGATCGCGTCGGCTTGAGGCGTCGCTTTGTACGGATTTTGAACGATCTTTAGATGGATGAAGCGATCCGCTGGCGCGGTCGGCGGAAGGGGAAAACAGCCTGAATGTCAAGATAAACGTCGGGACGTGCCGACCAATCCCTGCGTTGGGCGGATCGGCGGTATGACCGGTCGCGAACGCCTGGCCGCGTTCCGTACGGGGTGATGGATTGCCCCGTCGGAGGTCGATGACAAGTGACTGAACCCGTCCCTCTGCTCGTAGCACGATGCTGCGAGGCCTGGAGCCCGCTTTGGCGCCGGAACAGGGGGGTCTCGTTGCCCGCCGGGTATTCACCCGCTCGGGTAGGAGAAGTGTCCGCCGAAGACAGACCTTTCAGTCGACCGGCGGCACGAAGCAGGAGCCCTTGGAAAAAAAGCTTGGCCTGGTCCACCTGACCTTGTCTTGGAAGGGTGGTAGAATACGGCCTCGCGAAACGAAGTAAGGGCTCACAAACAAGATCATGATGCGGCGGCCCGGGCGTTCCGGGTCGGCAGACATGGGAGCCGGCGGCGAACGCCTTTCAGCACGACGGAAGAGTCAAAGAAGACAACGCCCGAGTGTGACGAAGGCCCAACCGCAAGCGCGAGTGAACGAATCGCGATTCGAAGGAGTCTCGAGATGAAGCGAACCCAGCAGATCAGCACGATCGCCGGCGCCGCGCTGGGGCTGAGCCTGAGCGCTGCGGCGGTGGCCCAGAGCACGACCGACCGTGGATACAACGCGGAGATCGCCGCGGATGCGGCCAGCCGCACCAGCCTTCTCCAGTCCGGCTCGACCGCCGGTCACAACCAGCGTGGCTTCTACATCGGTAGCGGCGACGGCAACTACACCCTGTACGTCGGCGGCTACACCCAGTTCCGCTACGTCCTCAGCTTTGCTGACGACGACGGCGAGGGTGACACCGAGGACTTCGGCAACGGTTTCGACCAGACCCGCAGCCGCCTCATCTTCCAAGGCAACGTCATCAACCCCAACCTCAGCTTCTACGTTGAGGGCGCCTTCGACGGCTCGGCCGACGGCGGCACGCTCGGCTCCGACGGCAGCTTCACGCTGCTCGACTACTGGGGTCAGTACGAGTTCGACAACGGTGTCGCGCTCAAGTTCGGCCAGTTCAAGGCCCCCGTCACCCGCGAGCGCATGGTTGACGCCCGTCACCTCCTCGCCGCCGACCGCTCCGTCGTTGATGAAATCTTCAACGCCGGCCGTCTGCAGGGCGTGGCCTTCACCTACCGCAACGACAACATCGGCCTCATCGGTGGTATCCACGACGGCGCCCGCACCGCGAACACGCCGTTCCACACCTCCGCCGGCGCGACCTACACCGGTGTCGCTGGCGCGGCCCCGGCCGCGGGTGAGACCCTCGTCGGTGAGTCCGACATCGCCCTGACCGCGCGTGGTGAGTTCAAGCTCGCCGGCGACTGGGAGCGCTTCGAAGACTTCACCAGCTTCCGCAACTCCGAAGACGTCGCCGCCATGATCGGCGCCGCCTTCCACTGGCAGACCCACGGCAACACCGCCGCCTGGGGCGGCAGCGGCCAGGTCGCCTCCGCCGAGGCCGACATCCTGGTCTACACCATCGACGCCTCCGTCGAAGGCAACGGCTGGAACCTCTACGGCGCCTTCGTCGGCGCTTCCGCCGACGTCGATGACGGCGAAGACGTCGATAACTTCGGCTTCCTCGTGCAGGGTGGTGTCTTCCTCGCCGACCAGTTCGAGCTCTTCGGCCGCTGGGACGTCTACCTCCCGGATGACGACAACGCCGGCGACGACGACTTCCACACCTTCACCGTTGGTGGCAACTACTACTTCGTGCCGGAATCCCACGCCGCGAAGTTCACCGCCGATCTCCAGTGGTTCACCGAAGAGGTCTCCAACTCGACCGGCGTCCTCGCGCCCTCGAGCACGACCGCTCTGGTGCCCAGCAGCGATGACGATCAGATCGCCCTTCGCTTCCAGATGCAGCTCGCCTTCTGATCATCTGATCAGAACGACTGCCTGAATAGCTACTCGGCAGGCCCGGGTCTCACGATCCGGGCCTGTTCTTTTTTGCCGGCAGCGTGCTGCACGGCCTGAGCCGCCTGCTGCGTTGTGGTGGGTCTCGGAGCACCAGCCGGGCCTTCGGCCGATTCGTCGGCCAGTTCGCTCGCGGTCTACATCCGCTCGATCGTCGGCAGGCCCAGCGTTTCCAGCCCGTCGGCCAGCACGCGCGCCGTCAGATCGCACAGCCGCAGCCGCGCAGAGCGGACGGCCTCGTCCTCGGCCGACAGCACGGGGCAGTGCTCGAAAAACGAGCTGAACGCCGTTGCGAGGTCGTAGAGGTACTGGCACAACCGGTGCGGCTCGAGCGACTCGCCGACGGACCGCACCGTCGAGGGATACCGCAAGAGTGTCAGCGCGAGCGCTCGTTCCGCCGGCTCGGCGACCGCGAAGCCGCCCTCTGCGTGTGCATCGAACGCGATCCCGCGCTCGGCGGCTTTGCGGAAGATGCTGCGGGTTCGCACCAAGGCATAGAGCAGGTAAGGCCCGGTGGCGCCCTCGAACGCGAGCATCCGGTCGAAGCTGAAGACGTAGTCGCGGATGCGGTCGGACGAGAGGTCCGCAAACTTGACCGCCGCGATGCCGATTGCCTCGGCGATCGAGGCGCGCTCGGCGTCCGGCAGCGACGGGTTCTTCTCCGCCACCGCCTCGCCCGCGCGGCGGACCGCTTCTTCCAGCAAATCCGCCAGCTTCACGTTCTCGCCCGAGCGCGTCTTGAAGGGGCGGTTGTCCTCGCCCAGCACCGTGCCGAAGGCGGCGTGCTCGAGATGGCTGGGCGCGTTCGTACCCGTGCGGGTCGCGTAGCCGGCCTTGGTCGCGGCGCCGAAGATCTGCCGGAAGTGCAGCGACTGCCGCGCATCCACCGCATAGACCACCCGGTCCGCGCCGATCGATTGCACCCGCCGACGGATCGCGGCCAGGTCCGTCGTCGCGTACAAGAATCCCCCGTCGCTCTTGCGGATGATGCACGGCTCCTTGACGCCTTCAACCCGCACGACCAGGGCGCCGTCGGAAGCCTCGGCGACGCCGCGCGTTTCCAGGTCTTCGACCAAGCCCGCCAACTCTTCGGCGTAGCTCGACTCGCCCGCCGAATCGTCGCCCGAAACACGCGTTTTCAGGCGGTCGCACGCCTCCAGGCAGGCGGCCATCGTGACGTCGTAGATCGTCCGCCACAGCGCGACCGTTTCGGCGTCGTGCGATTGCAACGCGACCAGCGTCCGCTTGGCCTCGGCCAGACGGTCCTCGGCTTCGGCGATCTGCGCTTCGAGCTCGGCGTCCACCTTCGGCCCGAGCGCGTACTTCTCGGCGATCGCCTGGCCCTGCCGATCGGGCGAGCACTCGTGCTGCGCGGCCCGATACAACCGATCCAGATCGTCGAGCGTCAGGGCATCGGTGTTGAGCCGACCGGCCGCGGCCTCGCGGCGAAGGCGGCTGGCGACCATCGCGATCGGCAAGCCCCAATCACCGACGTGGTTCTGTCGGCGGACGTTCGCGCCGAGCCTCTCGAACACGCGGGCCAGCGCATCGCCGATCACGGTCGAACGCAGGTGCCCGACGTGCATCTGCTTGGCGAGGTTCACGCCGCAGAGATCGACGACCACCGTCGGCGGCGCCTCGGGCGCGGGCAGGCCCAGATCGTCCGTGTTCAGCCGAGTCAGCAATGAGCTGAGCGCATCGGGCCGGAGCCGGATGTTGATGAACCCCGGCCCGGCGATGCTCTCGGCGCTGAGCGGCTCGGCGAGGTCTCCCAGATCCGCCTGCGCGACGATCTTCTCGGCGACCTCCCGCGGCTTGAGCCCCAGCTTTTTGCCCAGCGGCATGGCCGCGTTGGACTGAAAGTCACCGAGCGACGGGTTCCGCCCCGCAGCGATCAGCGGATCGGCGTGGCGGGCGCCCTCGTCGTCGGGAAAGGCTCGGGCGATCGCGTCGGTAAACCGCTCGCGCAGCATCTCCAGCGGATCAAACCCGCCGCCCGTGTCGGACGATGCGTTTGGAGTGGAAGATGGACCGGTGTCATTGGGCTGGCTCATGAGACTGCATCGTACGAGCCGCGATGCCCCGGCGTGGGCGGGTCAGCCGACTCCACCACCACGCCATCACCGCGTCCCGTTCGCCAATCGGGACGGCGTACGCCTCCAGCGATTGCTCGCCGAGCCGGCGGAGCGCTTCCAGCCGGTGTTCGCGGTCCGGTGCTCGGCTCGCCGCCTTGAACGCGTCACGCGCGGCATCCCAAGCGTGGGACGCGTTCGGCACGGGCAGGTCTGCCAACTCGGCCGCCCGGAGCTTGAGCGCATCGCTCGACATGCCCGCCCCGCCGTGCCGAGTAGCCGCCACAACGCTGAGCACCGGCGAAGCCAGCAGCGCCCCGACCCGCCAGAGCTCGGCCTCATGGCCGACGGCTCGCGGCGTCACGATGAGCACGGGCGTCACGGGCAGCAACCCGCCGAGGGCATCGGCGACTACCTCTAGAACCGGCGTCTGCGTCGCGACCAGCAGCTTGGGCGTGAGACGCCGCGCGAGCCACCGCTGGGTCTTGGCGTCCTGCGGCATGGCTTCGAGCCGTGCGCACGGGCGGGTCCACGCCTCGCGGTGCAGCCGCGCGGGCGCCGCGCCCCAGAGCAGCTCGGCCGGGTCAATCAACCCCGACGTGACCACCCGCGGCGAGCCCGCGGGCGCGTCGTACGCTTCGACGACGGCATCGCGGAGCGCGTAGTACTCGTCCCGAAAGTCGGCGGTCGCTTCGGCAAGGTCGCCGATGACTCCGTGCCCTTCGAGCGTTAGCGGCGGTACGCCGCGAAGCGCCGCGACCATCGGCGCCCATGACCGCTGCGGCATGTCTCGTTGTGCTTCCGTGTGCCGGAAGTCCGGCGCCCGCTCGAACGTGGCCGATGCGAAGCGAGCGGTGCGCTCGCGGGAGGCAGTGGGGTCGCTTGGGTTGGTGCTGTCGGTGGCCTTGCGAAAGCCGATCACCGCCGGCCGAACACCGACGCCGAAGAGTGTTGAGGCGCCGCGTGGGTGTTCGATCCACAGCGTCTCGATGGCGCCCTGCTTGCCGAGATACTCGCGCACGGGCGCCGCGTCGCGCGCGGTGAGTGTGGACTCCGGCTGCACGAGCGCCATCACACCGCCCGGTTTGAGCAACTGCGCCGAGCGCAGCAGAAACGCCGCCGCACGATCGGTGTACCCGCGCACCGCGCCGCCGGTTGTCTCGCAGAGCAAGGCGGCGTGCGCGCGCGACGCGGCGGTTCGGGACGACAACTGATTCAGGAACGGGGGATTGCCGATGATGACATCGAACCCGCGATGATGTTCATTGTCTTCGCTGTCGCGTTGTTCGTTGGATCCAGCGAACACGTCGCCGAACGCGTGCGGCCAATGCAAGAAGCGTTCGCGCCGGGCGATGTCTTGTGCGAGCGTTTCGTCATCGCCTGCTCGTGGGTCAAAGTACGCCGCGCAGCGTGTGTCGGCGTCTTCGGGCGCCTCCCGCGCGTAGCCGGCGAGCCCGTTACCGGTGCGCACCACGGCGTCAAACGCCGACAGCGGTATCTCAGCGTCGGCTAGCTCGAGCCACAGCCTGGTTCGTGCGATCGCCGCGGCTACGGGATCGAACTCGACGCCGCGGATCTGGCGCCGCAGCACATCGCGCAGACGCGCACGGTTTCCAGTCGTAAGCCGCCGCGCCGCGGCGATGAGGCACGCGCCCGATCCGCACGAGGGATCGCACACAACCGGCGCCGCACCGGGTTGCGTGCCGAGCGTTCGATCGAGCATGAACGCCACGAGCGCCGGCGGCGTGTAAAACGCACCGGCGCGCCGCCGGGCGCCGCCACCCGACGTATCGATCACCTTTGTCCGCGATTCGGTTCGCCGCCACAAAAGCGAGGCCTGGTAGAACGAACCGATTGGATCGCCGCTCGCGATCGAAGCGTCATCGTCCAGCACGGCCCGCGCGATGCGGTCCTCGAGCCCTTCGATCAAACCGGCGTCGACCGTGTTCCCACGCCCCAGATCGCGCGACCACAACCCGGAGTCCTGCGTCGGCGTCAGCCCGGCACTCGATGCCATCCGCGTCGCGACAACGCGGCAGACCCAAAGACGCAACGCGTTCAAGTCGTGCGTGGGATCCACCTGCGAGGCAAGCTGCGCGACTTCGGCGAAGGGCTTCGAGACGACCTTCGAAGAGCGAGTCGAGACGTGGGGCATGGCTCGGTCGCGGCTCCGGTGCGCCCGTACCGATCTCGGCACACCATGACGCATCAAAAAGCGGTGCGGGTGGGATTCGAACCCACGAGACCCTTTTGGGTCTGCACGATTTCAAGTCGTGTGCCTTCAACCGCTCGGCCACCGCACCGACCGGCGAACCGCCGGACAAACCAACATACCACGGCCCGCCTGGCATGGCCCGCCGCCGCCTCCGATTCGGTCATTCGTCGGCGTACCGCGTCGGATCGGGCGCGCCGGCCTCCTCGAAGCCGCGACGACGCAGCCGGCACGCATCGCATCGGCCGCAGGCCAACGGCCGTCCGTGGGTCCCCGAACTCGGGTCGTAGCACGACAGCGTTCGGCCGTAGTCCACGCCCAGTGCCGACCCGGCGCGGATGATCTCCGCCTTGGAAAGATCAATAAGCGGCGCGTCGACCACCAGGGCCGGCGCATCCTCGCCGGCGCCTGCTCCCGCCGTGACACCCGCCTTGGTCGCCAAGTTCGCCGCACGTTCGAATGCGTCCAGAAACTCTGGCCGACAGTCCGGGTAGCCCGAGTAGTCCACCGCGTTCACTCCCACGAACAGCCGCCCGGCGCCCAGCACCTCGGCGTACCCGGCAGCGATCGAGAAGAACGTCAGGTTCCGGGCCGGCACGTACGTCACGGGGATGTTGCCCGCGTCGGTTTCTCCGCTGGGAGTAGGTTCCTTCGGCACATCGATCGAGTCCGTGAGCGCCGAGCCACCGATCGCGCGGAGGTCCACACGCACCACCTTGTGCGTCGCGGCGCCGAGGTGTTCGGCGATGTCCGCGGCCGCCGTCAACTCGGCCCGATGCCGCTGGCCGTAGTCGATGGTGAGCGCGTGGCAGACGAGGCCGCGGTCGCGCGCCATCGCCAGCACGGTGGCGCTATCGAGCCCGCCGGAAAGCAGCACGACGGCGGTGTCAGGAGTCGTATCCATGCCCACACGCTACGGCCGATCGGCCGTGCGGGCGCGCCGAGGCCTCGCCTGTCTGGCGGCGCTACGGAACAAGCCGACGCGATGCGCCGGCCTGCCCCGTGAGAGAAAGAGAGAGCTTGTGGGTCGGAATGCTCACGATGACTTGCGTGCCGCGGCGTCGTTTGCCCGCGCGCCTACAGGAAAAAGAGGTTCGTACGCGCGCGGCGGGATGTCCTAGGTGAGACACCTCATCACGCACGTTGCGAGGCGGCCTCGATGGTCCTCGCCGTGGGCAATGGAAGTTGGCTCTATACACTCGGCGGCGAGTGCGATGATATAAATCGTGAGAAACTGGGTGATCCCGGGCAACTGGGCTTCAAGTCTTTCGTACCTTGCTAGAGACCAGCGAGGCCGGCGCGGGCGCCGACCCTGGCAGCAAACCGGCGCCCCACCTTCTGATCCGCACGCCGACGAAGGCGTGCCGCCTGGAGCCCGCCACGACCGCCCGAGCCAGGGCGTGCAGCACGCGACGGGTCCGCACAGCCCATCGGACACATCTCATGGCGGAACGAAGCACCACCGTCGCTCCCGATGCGGGCGCCGCGCACCACGCCGCGCGGCCGCACTCTCGGGCGTTGTTCGAGACCCCCATCTTCGAAGGCGGCATCCCGCCCGCCGATGCCGAGCCGGCGCACCGATCGCCTGCGCCCGTCGCGCGGGGATCTGTGCGTGATCGCGTTTGCGGCTCGGTCTGTGAGCCCGCCGAGACGCCGACTCTGAGCACGCCTGCTCCGAGCGCACCGACTCAGAGCACACCGACTCAGAGCACACGGACTCAGAGCCCGCCTCCTTACACCGCCGCCGGCTTGCTCCGGGGCGACGAGATCCAGTGGCGCAGCTTTCAAGAACGCTTCGAACGCGCGTTCCGTGCCTATGCCGCGCAGCAAGGTTGCGACGCCAACGAGTGCGACGACTTTGTGCAGAGCGCGCTGGGTGATCTGATCGTGGCGATGCGAGACGGGCGCTATCGGCCCGAGCGCGGACCGCTCACCGCCTTTGTCTTCGGCATCGCCCGGCACAAGATGCTCGCGTTCCGACGCAGCGCCTCGCGCGAACGAGCGTTCGGCGGCGACCCCGTCGCCGGTCGAGACCTCAGCGGCCGAGGCCGTTGGAGCGACGCGCCCGCGACGTTTGGCTGCAAACAAGCGTGGGACGACTCCGTCCAATGCAGCGCGGTCGGGTTCTGTCTCGATGCGATGGCCGCCGATCCGCGCAGGCGTCAGGCCGTCGAGGTCTTCCGCCAGCGCGTGCTGCTCGGCGTACCGGCGATCACCGTCGCCAGCACCATGCGTCTATCCGTCATGCGTGTGTACAAGCTCACCTACCGGGTGCGCGAAGAACTCCGTGTTCACGTGCGGAGAGTGAGGATCGCCGATGAGTCTGTCTGGAACAGTGTGTCTGTCGGAAGCGGAACTCGCGCGCGTGCTCGCTTCCCGTGATCTGATCCCGCGTGCCGTCGAAACCCATGTCGACTTCTGCGTCGCGTGTCAGAGCGTGCTGGACCGCCTCACCGCCGCGCCCGGCGTGCGGGAAGCGCTCTCCTCGGATGCACTCGCGCGCGTGGGCGGCATGGAAGACGGTCGCCCCGAGCATGTTGCCGTGCCCGGCATCGCGATCGGCAAGCGCATCGCCGTCGGAGCACAGGGCGCCGTCTACATGGGTCGGCAGGTGGCGACCGGCGAAGTCTGTGCCGTCAAGGTGCTGTTCCGCACCGGCGGGCTGCACCTCAAGCGCCTGGAGCGCGAGGTTTGGATCGCCGAGCAACTCAGCCATCGGGGCATCGCCAAGTGCCTGGGCGGGCCGCTGGAAGCGAGCACCGATCTCGGCCCCAGGCCCTGCGTGCTGTACGAGTATGTCCCGGGCATGCCGATCGGGGAGTACTGCCGAAAGCGTCTGCGCAAAGCCGGGGAGATCCTCCGTCTGTTCGCGCGTGTGACCGATGCCGTCGCGTACGCGCACGCCTTCGGCGTGATCCACCGCGACCTCAAGCCGTCGAACATCCTCGTCACGGACGCCGGGCAGCCCAAGATCATCGACTTCGGGCTGTCCAAGCGCGTGCGCGCGGGTGAAGCAGGCCGCTCGCTGTCGGATTCATCGACAGGCACCATGGAGGGAGCCGTGGTCGGCACCGTGGCGTACATGTCTCCGGAGCAGGCCTCGGGCGAGCCGGCGACGGTCGACATGCGGTCCGACGTCTACGCCCTCGGCGTGGTGCTCTTCGAACTGCTTACACGCGGGCGACTCCCGCACGATCGGCCCAAGCGGACGCTGCGCTCGTGCAGCATCTGGGAGGCCCTGCGCATCGTGCAAGAAGAGCCGCCCGCGCCGCTGCGCGACCACACCGCGGTCGCCCTGCCTCCGGGTGTCGAGTACGTCGTCGCCAAGGCGTTGTCGCGCGAACCAAGCCTCCGCTATGAAACCGCGCGGCGGTTGCTGGTCGATCTCCGAGCCGTCTGCACGGGCCACCCGCCGCCATTGGCAACGCAGACACACGACCCGAGGCGCGGCCGTCGGATTCCGAAAGCATGGCTATCGCGCGGCGCGATCGGGCTCGGCGCCGTCAGTGTTGTGGCGTTCGTCGTCTTCGTCGCGAAGATCGCCGATGCGGTTGCGTATTGGAGCGTGCTGTAGAGGCGTGAGCGGAAGGCTGCGCTCGGTCGGCTGCCTGCGTGGCCCGGCGCGCCTCTCGGGTTCGCCTGTCGGGCCCCGTTCCCGCCGCGCGGCGCCGGCAACCTGCCGTATCCTTCCTCTATGACGCTCCTCATCGTGTACGCCGTGATCGCCGTCGGCGTTTCATTCCTCTGCTCGCTCCTGGAGGCGGGCATCCTCAGCCTGCCCCGGTCGTATGTCGAGTCCATGGCCACGCGCGGCTCCGACGCCGGCCGCCGCCTCAAGGTCATGAAAGAATCCATCGATCGCCCGCTGGCCGCGATTCTCACGCTCAACACCGTTGCCCATACGGTCGGCGCCGCGGGTGTGGGCGCACAGGCCGCCGTGGTGTTCGGCAACGCCGCCGTCGGCATCGCCAGCGCGGTCATGACCCTGCTCGTGCTGGTGTTCAGCGAGATCATTCCCAAAACGCTGGGCGCGGTGCACGCGAAGACCTTGGCGCCCTTCACCGCCTACGCCACCCAGGCGCTCATCGTCATCTGCCTACCCATTGTCATCCCGCTGGAGTGGCTCAACAAGCTCATCGGCCGACCGGGCGAGGGTGAGTCCATCAGCCGTGCCGAGCTCCTCGCCACCATCCGGCTCGGCGGGTCTTCCGGCGCACTGGCCGAGCGGGAGTTCCGCGTCGCGACGAACCTCATGGCCATGGCGGCGGTCAAGCTCGGCGACGTCATGACGCCCCGGACCGTCGTCTTCGCCCTCGATGCCGGCGCCACCGTTGAGCGCGTGATGGCCGAGCACCACCCGCTCCGGTTCGCGCGCGTACCGGTCTATGAGCAATCGATCGATAAGGTCACCGGGTACGTCACCCGCTTCGCCATCACCAACGCCGTGCACGCCGGGCTCTCCGACCAGACGATCGCGAGCATGGCCGAACCCATCACCGTGCTGCCCGTTGCCGGCACCGTCAGCGATGCGCTCGAGGAGATGATCCGAAACCATCAGCACATCACGCTGATCGTCAACGAGTACGGCGGTACCGTCGGCATCGTCACGCTCGAAGACCTCATCGAGACGCTCCTTGGCGCCGAGATCGTCGACGAGACCGACCTCGTCACAGACATGCGCGTCCTCGCCAAAAAGCGACGCGGGGTGTAGCACGTGAACCAGCACGACCATCAACCAGCACGACCATGATGCGGCGCAACAGAGTCGTTCGGCACAGATCCCACCCAACAAGCATGCAGGAGACGAGCGCGATGTAGACAAGCGCAATAGAAATGGAGCCGGGGGGATTCGAACCCCCGTCCCAGAGCAGCGGTCCCGTCGCTTCTACGTGCGTAGTCAGCTGATTTAAGTCTCGGCGCCGGGACGGCCAGTGACAGCCTGCCCTTTGCCCAGCCGCCAGTGAACCTCCTCGCCACCACGCCTGTCGGCGCCACGTGGTGACCAGCCCGATGATCTGGATCTCCCGCCCCATCGGGCGTCAGACGGGAGATCGACTACCTTCTCAGGCAGCCAGTGCGTACTGCGGTTCGGCAGTTATAAAAAGTTGCGTGCTTTTTACGAGGCCAGCACGCCCCTCGACACGCCACAAACGAAACTCGATCTGCTCGGTCGAAACCATTCGGCCACAAGATGCCAATGAAATCCGCGGCTGCCCGCGACCACACAGTCTATCGCCGCTTCGTCCGACGCACCACAGTCTCGTGCGGTCCCCGTGCAACGGGCAGAAAGAGCAGTCCAAAAAAGAACTCCGCGAGCGGCACGGGACCGCTCGCGAAGTTGCAGGGATGGGTGTTTCGTTATGCAGCCGAACTGCGACGCCGAACTGCGGCGCCCAGATTCAGCCTTTAGAGCGGCGTGCCCGGATCACCGTCGCAACCGCCCGACCACTCGGACAGGTAGCACGAGAAGTCGGAGAGATCGACGCCGTCACCGCCAGCGCCCGGCGTGCAGGTCCCCGTCACGGTGATGTCCGCGACCGGGTTACCGGCCGCCCACTCGGACAAGTAGCACGAGAAGTCCGACAGATCGACGATGCCATCGCCGAAGCCCGGGTTGCACGTGCCCGTGAAGGAGATATCCGCCAGCGCGCAGGCCTCGCTGAAGATCAGCGCCGCGGCCGTCACCGCGTTGTCAAACTCGGGCGAGCCCTCGGCCACGCCGAACGCGAACAGAATGCCGAACGTCTCCGAATCGGCGATGCCCGCCTGCGTCGTACTGATGTCGAGCTCGAGCAGGTAGACCGCCGAGTCCGCCAGTGGCTGCGGGTTCGCGGCGTTGGGGTCGTCCACCGGCAGCAGCGTGAACAGGAAGTGGCGGTGGAATCGGCCGTTGCTGAAGACGGGCAGCGACGGGAACTGCGTGCCCACCGGGACCGACGAGTTCGCGATCGGGCCGGTCAGCACCGCGTCGAAGTTGAACGAGATGCCCAGCTCTTCGGTCTCGGCGCCGAGCACGGTGTCGACGTACTCATCAGCGATCGGGTCGTACTGGGTGAAGCTCAGGATGTTGAAGTTCACCAGCGCCGCCGGATCGAACACGCCCGCGCCGCTGTCGAAGCCGGGCACGTTGGTGACGAACGAGCTGAGGTCGGGCAGCACGTCCTGGAAGACGTTCGGGCCGCCGCCGGTCGGGTCGCCCTCGTCCGGCTCGATCTCGAACAGGCCGAGCTCGGCAATGAAGAGGCGGGACTCTTCGCCCAGCTCGCCGCCGCGCAGCGGCAGGCGGGGCTCTTCTTCTTCCTCGGCGATGATGCTGGTGATAATCCGGTTGTCCTCGATCGTCACCGCGATGTCGCCCTCATCGAGTTGGGCGAAAGCAGTGGGAGCGGCCGAGGCGATGGCAAGCGCGGCGATCGCCGCCGCGCGGGTCTTCACAGAGTTCATGATGTAATCCAATCTGGGAGTAACGCGTCGCGCCGGCTGCCTTGAAACAGCTCGATCTCTCTGACCTCTCAGCGGTTGGCGACGGCGGGGTCGAACATGTTCTTCGTTTGCGATTCAAAGACGGCCTGGAACGACCGCGTCTCGGCGCGCCCGTCCAGGAAGCTGTAGTTCGAGACCGCTTCCCATTCTTCCTGCTCACCCCCGTGAGCGCTCATCTGGATCTGCTGTGCCGCAAGCTTCGGCGTCACGCCTGGCAAGAACGGGTTGACCCAGTTCTCGATGTGCGTGTGGTCGGCGCCGGCGAACCGGCCCTCGTACGCCATGATCACGAACTGCACCGTCGCGTGCGCCCGAGGAATCAGGTGCAGGCGGTCGTACGGCTTGTTCGGGCTCAACGGCGTCAGGTAGTTGTTGACGCCGTAGCTCGTGCGACGCAACTGATCGGACGAACCCTGCACCGGGATGCCCGAGCCGCCTTGCTCGACGGGCCAGTGCACGCTGTCGTCCGCGGGACTCCGCGCGACGATCGGGCTGTCGTAGTAGTCACGAAGCGTCGTGATCCACGCAACCTCGAGGTCGCCGTGCGAACCGCCGTGCGAAAGGCCCACGTCGATCAGTCGACCGTCGTTCGCGTCGGCGTACAGATAGCTCGCCATCGACATGCTGCGCATGTTGACCAAGCACTTGAGCGTCTGGGCCGTCTTGCGTGTCTGCCCCAACGCGGGCAGCACGATCCCGATCAACAGCGCGATGATCGCGATCACGACGAGCAGTTCGATGAGCGTGAAGCCTCGGCGGCGCATGGCCTGCCTCCGGTTCCGGCGTGCCTCGCCGGGGTACGAAGATCGATGCAGATCGGTCGTCCGAGCGCCCGACGGTTCGCAACGCGAACACGAGCGGCCCGGATCACCAAGCAGAAAAGTCACCAAGCAGATAAGAAGTGGGGGGTGGGCGGCATGCTCGAACCGCACGCCGCTCGGCAAGGGAAACGGTCGCTCAGGCGGCGGGCGGGCCGCGGGATCGCACGCCTTGCGGCGCGGGCGCCGGCAAAGACACCGGCATCGGCGGTGCGCTCATCCAAGACACCAACATCGGCGCCGCACTCGGCGCCGACCAGCTTTGCAGCATCGGCAGCGAGACCGAAAGCGCCTCACACAGCGAGCAAGCCGGGGACGGCTCGTCGTCATCAGCGGGCCGATCATCGGTCGGCATCTCGTCGGACGTCGGCACGGGCGCCGGGGCAGGGTGCGAGCACCCATGCGAGCACGTCACAACCTCAACAACAGTCGAGCTGTCGCGATCGCTGGGGGCAATCCGGTGCTCGATCCCGTGCAACGCCAGGCCCACGCCCCCGGTGGGAGCGAGCAGCCAGACAACGAGCATCGAGATGGCGCCAAGGCGACGCATGACTAGAAGTATCCCTTATTGAGAATGCAAAGTCAAGAACAGCAGCCGACAGACTGCCTCCTGTCCCTTCGCAAAGAAGCCCAAGCCGGATCCCGGCTCGGGCTTCTGGGCAAACTCTTCGGATCTGAGCGTCTCTGAGGTCGCCCACGACGCCGATCGAGCCCGCAAACACCCCTGTTCCGGTTCACAGCGGCGTGCCGGGATCTCCGTCGCACCCGCCCGACCACAGGCTCAGGTAGCACGAGAAGTCGCTGAGCGTCACGCCGTCACCGCCCGAGCCCGGCGTGCAGACGCCGTCGGTCGTGATATCCGCGAGCGGCGCGCTGGCCGCCCACTGGCTGAGGTAACACGAGAAGTCGGAGAGGTTCACCACCCCGTCGCCCACGCCGGGAAGGCAGGCCGCGTCCACGGTGATATCGGCCGTCGCACACGAATCCGACGCCGATCGGCCGATCGCGTAGATCGACCGGATGCTCGCGCTCTCACCAGGAGCGAGCGTGAGCGTCCACTGGAACGCCGACGCGGCATCGCCCGTGAACGGGTTGAGGTCGTTGTTGAGATTGAATGAGCCGCCGTCGAGCTTGTTCCGCAGGACCGAGCCCGCGTTGACCTCGAACCGGTCGGCGCCCAAGCCGATGTGCTCGGCGAACGAGCCCGGATCTTCGGCACGATTGATCGAGCCGAGCGGGCTGACGTTCACCGCGGTGTCGTCGCTGACGGTCTGGCTCAGGTCCATATCCACGAGATGGAAGAACTGGAACGTGTTCGTTTGCATCGAGACGTTGGTGACGACCAGATCCGTGATGACGCGCGCGGCGCCCGCCCCGGGGCCGTCCTCAAGACGGACCGTGAAGTCGGCATCGAAACGCTCGAAGCCCGCCACGCCCGGGCCGGCGTTCGTGTAGCCGATCGTCGCCGTGTCGCCCACGTACGACTCCGTCGGCGTGTCGAGGCTGGAGAAGAACCGGTTCTGATTATTGTTCGGTGTGCGGTAATACCAGGTGAACTTAGAAAGCTCGTCCGTGCCGCCGGCGTCGGGTATCAGGTTGGCGTCCCCGAACGGCGCGTTGAACACCGGGCTGAAGAGCAGGTCGAACGTTGCATCGCCCGACGTCAGCGTCCCGCCGGCCAGAGCCAGAGCCGAAGTTGTCGCGATCACGCCCGCCGTCGCCCACCGGTTCACATATGACATCTTGCACTCCCTTAAACAGGCCCCAGCCCTGCCTCCAAAGACACGAACCGCCGAGCCTAGCCCGACGGTTCGTCACAATGCAAGGATTTTGGAGCACTTCAAGCGGGGTCGCCCAATCGGCACTCGGTACCGACCCTCACGGCGTCAGTTCGCCTGCGGGCTGTCCATGTGCACGTCCATCTGCGGGAACGGAATCCCGATGCCCGCCTCGTCGAGGTGCATCTTCACCGCCCGTGTGACGCCCTCGCGCACGGCCCAGTAGTCCTCGGTCTTCGCCCAACTGCGGACCGCCCAGTCGATCGACGAGCCGCCCAGTTCGCTGAGATAGATCACCGGCGCCGGGTCGGTCATCACGCCCTCCACCGAAGCCGCGGCCTTCTCCAGCACCGCGCGGGTCGCGTCCAGATCCGCCGAGTAGTCGGTGCCCACCGCGACATCGACGCGCCGCGTGGCGTGGTGCGTCACGTTCTCGATGTTCCCGCCGAAGATCGAACTGTTCGGCACGATGATCCGCCGGTTGTCCGGCGTGTTGAGCGTCACGGTGAACAGGCCGATCTCATCCACCGTGCCCGCCTCACCCGCCGTCTTGACAAAGTCCCCGACCTTGAACGGGCGGAAGATCAGCAGCATCACGCCCGCCGCCACGCCGCCGAGCAGGCCCGACAACGCCAGGCCGATCGCGAAGCCGACCGACGCGAGCACGGCCGCGAAGCTCGTCGCCTCGACCCCGAACGTCTGCAGGATCGTGATCGCGCCGAGCAGCATCACCAGCCACTTGGTCACGTTGCCCAGGAACTTGCTCAGCGTCTGCTCGACGTTCGCCTTCTTGCACGCGCCCATCACCAGCCGGCGGACCCAGCCGGAGACGATCAGCACCGCGATGATCAGCAGCAAGACCTTGACGATCGGCCAGCCGATGTGGGTCCACAGGCCGAGCAGGTCGGCCGTCGTGATGTCCCCGTCCGTGACGTTCTGCACGGCCGTCATGGCGCCCTGCGCCACGGGGTTCGACTCGATCGCGGCGACCGCCGGATCAACGGTTTCCGCTCCAGCATCGGCGGTCGTCTCGGCGGCATCGGCCACGGGAGCAGTCTCTTCCTGTCGCATCGATGAACTCCAATAGTGCGTGACCATCCCCGTGGTTCTTCGGGGCCGGGCGCCGTGCTCCGACGCTTCTTGGTCTTACAAATCCGGTCCTATGGGTCGCTAGGCGGTACACTCGCCGCCGGCGCGCGCCTTGGGGGGCGTCGCCGCAACGCTAGGAAGGGTTCCCCCGATGGGCATGATCAAAGAGTTCAAAGAGTTCGCCATGCGCGGCAACGTCGTCGACATGGCCGTGGGCATCATCATCGGCGCCGCGTTCGGCAAGATTGTCAGCTCCCTCGTCTCCAACGTCATGATGCCGCCCATCGGCCTCCTCCTCGGCGGCATCAGCTTCAGCGAACAGAAGCTCCAGCTTCAGGCCGAGACCACGGAAATGGTTGAGGGCGAGGCGGTCGTCACGCCGGCCGTCAACCTCGAGTACGGCCTCTTCATCGACAACATCATCAACTTCCTCATCGTCGCCTTCGCCGTCTTCCTCCTCATCAAGGTCATCAACAAGGCCACCTCCGCCATGAAGGAAGAAGAAGAGAAGAAGGAAGAAGCCCCGCCCGAGCCGTCGGCGGAGGAAAAACTCCTCACCGAAATCCGCGACCTCATGGCCGCCAAGAAAAACTGACGTCGCCAACAGAGGCGAGGCTCAACCAACACCGGCTCCACACGCTCGGCCCGCGCCGCCTGGGCGCGGGCCGATTCTTCGCGCCCACACAATCCGCCCCCTCCGGGACGAAATAAAGGTATGGAGACGCTGCTGAGACCATATTGTAAAAATTAGCTGTACATCAGCTTAACTA
>JBCBZM010000045.1:0-21279 GCA_039815345.1 Planctomycetota bacterium
CATCATGCGAGCTGCTACCGAGCGGCGACAGGTCCACGATCCAACTCGACTTGCGGCCTTTGCGGATGTCCAACGGCTCGTTGTTGGGGCCGTGCGCGGTAACTCGCCGTACCGAGCCCGCGTTATCGAGCACCAAGTACAAACCGGGCCGCCACACCGGCAGGTGCACGATCAGTTCATCGTCGGCGATACTCGGAAATGTCGCGTCGATGTGGACCGTCTGTGTCTGCGGGTCGGGAAGCCGTACGTGGTACCGCACCGGGTTGTCCGCGGCGTGCGCCACGCTGCCGAGGCACGCAAGGCATAGCAGGCACAGCAGCATCAGCGTTGTCGTCGTCTTTGTTGTTGCTCGATCGGTCACGGTCAAATTCCAAATCGCTCGGCTTCGGCGCGAATCGCCGCGATACAGACGGCGATGTGTTCGGTCTGGTCGAGTCCCGTCAGCGCGCCGAGTTCTTCAACTCCGATACGGATGTCCTCGCGGCTGACGGCGGCCGCGAAACGGCTGTCTTTGAGCTTCTTCTTGACGCTTTTGGGCTCCAGCGTTGCGACGCCCTCCGGCCGGACGCGGGCGCACGCCACGATGAAGCCAGAGAGCTCGTCCACCGCGAACAGCGCCTTGGCCATCGGCGACTCGCGCGGCACGCCCATGTACTCCGCGTGCCCCATGATCGCCGTGCGGATGACCTCCGACACACCGAGGCGTTCCAACTCGGCCACGCCGACGCGTGGGTGCTCCTCGGGCGTCGGGTGCTTCTCGTAATCGAAATCGTGCAGCAGCCCGGCCACGAGCCAATCGTCGCGTTCGTCGGGCGCCAGGCGATCGGAATACGCGCCCATCGAGGCGGCCACGGTCTCCATGTGGAGCCGAAGCGAGTCGCTGTCGGTCCACTCGTGCATCAGTCGGCGTGCTTCGTCTGGGGTCACGTCAACATGGTAGCGACGCCGGCCCGCGAGCCCCGTAGAATCCCTCGCCGGTGGGGGTGCAGAAAGCGACAGAGAGTGATCATGCCCGTACCCATCGATTTGTTCCGCGAAGCCTCCGCAGCAAAGCCGGTCTTGATCGGCATGGTGCACGTCGGCGCCCTTCCGGGCACGCCGGGGAGTGAAACGTCGATCGAGGTGCTCGCCGCCCAAGCCGCGAACGAAGCGTGTGTGTTGGAGCGTGCGGGCTTCGATGCGATCATCGTCGAGAACATGCACGATCGGCCGTACGTCCACAAGGGTCACGGGCCGGAGATCGTCGCCGCGATGACACGCGTGGCGCTCGAGATCGAGGGTGTATGCCAGCTCCCGATGGGCGTGCAGATTCTCAGCGGCGGCGCCGCGGAAGCGTTGGCGGTCTGCGCCGCGGCAGACGGGGCGTTCATCCGCTGCGAGAACTTCGTGTTCTCCCACGTCGCCGACGAGGGCCTTCTCGAGCGCGCCGAGGCGGGTGACCTGCTTCGCTACCGCCGGAACATTGACGCGACGCACATCGGCATCCTCGCCGACATCAAGAAGAAGCACGCGTCGCACGCGATTACCTCAGATGTCTCGCTCGAAGAAGCGGCCGAGGCGGCCGAGTTCTTCGGCGCCGACGGCCTGATCGTCACGGGCGCCGCGACGGGCAAGCCGACCTCACCCGAGGACATCGCGCAGGTCCGTGCTGCGACCTCGCTTCCGGTCGTGGTGGGTTCGGGTGTCACGCCCGACAATGCGGGCGCGATGGCGAAGCACGCCCATGCGCTCATTGTGGGTTCGGCGATCAAGCACGACGGTCTCTGGTCAAAAGAAGTCGACCCCGCGCGGTGCGTCGCGATGGCGCAAGCCGTCCGGTGACGCGTCGTCATGCCCGCGTTAGCGGCTGAGCGTTTCGATCAGCGGGCCAAGCCAGGGCCGGTACCACTCGCCGCGACCGACGCTCTTGGCATGCACCGGCCGCCGGATATCACCAAACACCGAGGCGGGGGCGATGCGCTCGGAGTCGTAGAACTTCAGGCAGGCGTCGTCCCACGAGAGCCCAGCGTACTCGATCAAGCGGCGGATCTCGGCGTCGGGATCTTCGACGATGCTCTCGTAGCAGATCGTGTGGACCGGCTCGTCCGGGTACGCGGTTGCCCAGTGCTCCATGAACGCCCGGTCCATGCGGATCGCTTCGCCGCAGGCGTTGAGGTCATAGGTCCAACGCGGGCGTGCGGGCGTGTTTCGGCTGTAGCACGAGGCTCCGGTGTCGAGTGAATCGCGTAGCACATGAATGATGCGCGCGCCGGGCAACATCGATCGGATCCAGCCGACAAGCGTGAACCCGCCGGGCAGCCGATCCACGACGCGCACGGCGCTCTCGTGACGCTGGCGGGTATCGGTGAGGTACGCCGCGCCCGCGCGATCGACGAGCTGTTGCGTGAGCGAGCCCATCCGCTGGTGGAGCGGGGCCGACGGGGCGCCCACCGCGGCGATCAACCGTGATGCCAGCATGCTGATCGCGTTGGTCGTCCCGGAGGCGTGCACGCTCGGATGCGCCGCGAGGATCTGCTCCACCAGCCCGAGGCCGGCCCGTGGCAGGCCGACGATAAAGAGCGGGCGCTGCGTCTCGAATCCGGCGCGGGGCAGCCGACCCATTTCTTGCGAACGCCATGCCTCCAACACGTGGTGCCCCTCGGCGACGAATCGGGGGACATCGAACGATGGGCACGCCACGCGGTTGGCCCGCTCGATCAGCGTCCAGGCCCGCTCGTACTCGCCGGCGGTCTCGTGCAGTTCGGCGATCGCGTAGAGCAGCGTCGGCGAAGACGAAGTTTCGTTGGCCATGTCCGCGAGGCGCCGGAGGCCGTCGTGCGGGCGGCCGTTGCGCTGGCAGACGAGGGCCCACGCCACGGCCAGCTCCGGGTGCATCGGGTCCTCGGCCGATTCCACGGCCGAGGAGATCCGCCGTTCCGCTTCGCCGGTCCGCCCGAGCGCGCACAGACACTGCGCCAGTACGAGCAGCGAACTGGGCGCCGTTTCGTCGACCGCCATGGCCCGCTCGGCGGCTTCCACGGCTTCGGGCAGGCGCGTCTGGATCAGACGGGCACGCGCGAGATCGGCCCAGCCGCCCGCATCGCGAGGGTCACCCTTCAGCGCGCTCTCGAGGTGCCGAGCCGCCGATGCGGCATCTCCGGCCCCAAGTTCGGCGGCGCCCATGAGGCGGAGCAGCAACGCGTCCTTAGGCCGGCGCCGGAGCAACTCGCGGTACAGCCCGATCGCGCGCGGATAGTCGCGCCGGGCATGGGCGGCCTTGGCCTGCTGATACACCTGTGCCTGCTGCACTCGTGGGTCCGTCACCGCGTTCCGCCTCCCGCCGCGGGCGAGAACTGTCTCGACGCCCGGCCGAGCAGTCTACCGGGCCAGAGGACCACGGTGTCCGGCTTGGTTGGGAATCTGTGATCGGCGCGTTCATCCCGTGGTCATCCGATTCGGAGGAGTGTCTGCCCAGAACCGGTTTGCAGCCAAACCTCAGGCTTCAGGTACCATTCGGCATGCCTGCAAAGCTGCTGACCGCGTTCCTCGCCGCTGTATCGACCTTGCTGACGATCCCTCCGCCGGGCGCCTCCGCGGGGCACACGCATGTCACGGCCTTGGGACCGGGAGGCCTGGCCCCTCGCGCGGGCGTGGTCACGCCAGCCGAGGACCGTGAAGTCGTCTGGTCGGGCGATGCCATCGTGCTGCCTGAGTTCACGGAGGCGCTCCTCTCTTGGAACATCGATCTCTCGGATCGACAAGCCGCAGCGATGGATGTGCGTGTCGCAGCCGGTACGGAAGACTGGTCGCCCTGGATGACGGTCACAACGTGGCAGGGCTCTCCCCGCGCCGCCGAAGTGAGCTGGGGCGAGAAGTCGTTCGCCGAAGGCAAGATCAACACGGATTACTTCAAGTCCACGGATTCCCAGCGCTGGGACCGCCTGCAATACCGCGTGCGTGTGGCGCCAACGGCCCATGGCACGCCCGTTCTTCTGCGACGGGTCGATGTCACTGTCACTGGCCCGGCGGACGTGCCGGCATCGGAAGCGGGCTCTCTCAAGGATTCGATCCGCCTCGATGTCCCGTTCCGCAGCCAACGCACCGAGCGGCCCGAGATCGCGGGGCGGATCTGCAGCCCGACCTCCGTCGCGATGGTCATGGCGTACCACGGCGCGGATGAGGCCGTCGGCCGCGTCGCGGAAGTGATCTATGACCAGCGGCACGACATCTACGGCAACTGGCCGAGAGCCGTGCAGGGCGCGCACGCGATGGGGATCGGCGGGTATCTGACCCGATTCGATGACTGGCAGGACGTGCGGGACACGATCGAGCGTCACGGCCCGATCATCGCGAGTATCCGCGTGCGCGAGGGCGAACTGCCCGAAGCCCCGTACGACAAAACCGCGGGCCACCTCATCGTGTTGACCGGATTCGACGGCGAGGGCGGCGTGCTCGTCAACGACCCGGCCGTGGAGAGCGAGAACGAGGGACGGCTCGTGTACCCCATGCGGGCGATGGAGACAGTCTGGATGCGAGGCTCGCGCGGCACCGCGTACGTGCTCACCGGCCCATCCCGCTGAGTCACCCCCGGCAACCTCTCGCCGCGCCTCTGAGGAAAGAGCCCGGAGGAACACCATGCAACAGCGAACGTTCTGGATCTCGATCGCATGCGTTCTGTTCGCGAGCCTCGGTATCACAGCGCGCGCGCAGCCAATGCGAGAGGCCGGCCCGGATCGCCCGGTGCTCGATCGGCTCGAACAAGCGTCGCGGCTCACGGCTTACCTGCGGTTCTTTCACCCCAACGACACCTGCGAGCAGGCCGACTGGGACCGCGTCTACGTCAGCACCATCGATCTGGCGATGACAGCACCGGATGCCGAGGCGTTCGAACGCGATCTTGCGGGTGTCGTGGCCTCGCTCGCGCCTACGGCGGCCATCGGCCGGTGGGACGAGCACGAGCGTGCGATGCGGTCCGAACCGTTGCCGCCGCCGGACTCGGCGACCTCCCACCGAGTCTGGCGCCACACGGGCGTCCAACTCGGCCCGGCTCGCGCAGGACTCAATGTGTACGGCAGCGATCGGGTCCGGCTGAAGCTCGATGACGCCGGAGAGAACTTTCCCAAGGCCGGCACGCGCGTCGTCCGCCCGCTCGGTTCGGGGCTCTGGATCTCTTTGCCGATCAGCGTGTACGACGACGGCGAACGCAGCCTGCCGGCGCGAACCCCCGAAGCCGTGCGCGCCGAGATGTTCATGCCCGATACCGTCGAGGTTCGTGTTGCAGCGGTAGCGCAAGCGTGGGGGGTCTTCCAGCACTTCTACCCGTACTTCGACATTGTGGGCGTGAATTGGCAGGCCGAACTGCGGGCCGCGCTGGCTGAGGCGCTCGCGTCGAGCGATCGGTGGGAGGGACTCACCGCGATGCAGCGACTCGTTGCGCGGCTGCAAGACGGACACGGGCGGGTGTTTCTCGGCCGCCAGCCCGGCGTGATGCGACTGCCCGTGGCTTGGATGTGGGCTGAAGGCGAGTTGCTCACGCTGCCGACCGTCGAGCCAGGGCCCGTGCCGCCGGGGCTGGTGGTAGAGTCGATCGATGGCGTGCCGATCGCCCAATACATCGAGCGCCCGAGTGCACTGATTTCCAGTTCGACTCCGGGCTGGATGAAGTATCGATTGCTCGAAGACCTCCGGCACTTCGAGGCGACTGAAGTCACCTTGGGCGTGCGCAACGCCGCGGGCGATCGGCGAGCTTTGAAAGTGGAAACCTTACCGCCCGGGCACCCAGACGCGATTCCGGAACTCAAGCCGGGCCCGTTCAGCGGCGCGATCTTGGCGCCGGGCGTGATGTACTTCAACTTGGTCGGCGCGACGTCCGGGCAACTCCGCAAAGAGCTTCGCCGGATGGCGGAAGCAAAGGGTGTCATCTTTGATCTGCGCGGCTATCCCGATTCGGCCGGGCAGCGTGTGCTCCAACATCTGGCGACCGACCGCGTGCACAGCGCGTGGTGGCGCGTGCCGGTGGCGTCGATGCCCGACCGCGAAGGCGTGACGTACAGCGAGAGCCGATGGGACCTGCCGCCGCGTCGCCCTCACATCGGCGGCCGTGTGGTGTTCATCACCGACGGCTCGGCGATCAGCTACGCCGAGAGTGTGATGGGCATCGTGGAGAAGCTCGAACTCGGTGAGATTGTGGGGGCGCCCACCGCCGGAACGAACGGCAACGTCAATCCGTTCCGCACCGTGGGCGGCTATTCGATCTCGTGGACGGGCATGCGCGTCGAGAAGCACGACCGAACGACGCACCACGGCGTCGGCGCCTTGCCAACGGTGTACGCCGAGCCCACGATCGCCGGCTTGCGTGAGGGACGAGACGAACTGCTCGATCTGGCCGTGCGCCTGGCCTCGGGCGCCTTGCAAAGTCCCGTCTTGGACGGCATCCCGGGACCCGTGCGTTGGGACGCCGATACTGATGGGCTCGTGCCCACAACGCACGATGACCAGAATCAGCATGGCCCGAATCGACATAGCCAAGAGCGCTAGAGTCCGCCCGCGATGGGCGATCCCGATGGCCAACACGACGCACGCAAAGCGATCCGCCCCGATCGAGGCCAGAAAGCCGATCGCAAGCCCCGCAGATCCGGCAACCGCGGGCCGAGCCACCCACAAGCCAAGTCGCTGACTCGCCAGCTCGACCGCTGCATGCTCCGAGATCGAGGTCGGCTGCGCAGCCAGATCCGCCGGCTCACCCCGCAGTCCTCGCGCGTTGAGTTGGATCGGATTGGAGACCGGATCGAGCGTTCCGCGGAACTGCTCGACCGACGAACCGCGCTGACGCCGCGGATCGAGTACCCGCCCGAACTGCCCGTGAGCGAGCGACGCGAAGAGATCGCGGACGCGATCCGCACGTCGCGCGTCGTGATCATCTGCGGCGAAACCGGATCGGGCAAGACTACGCAGATCCCGAAGCTCTGCCTGGAGTTGGGCCTCGGCCGAGCCGGCATGATCGGGCACACGCAGCCGAGACGGATCGCCGCACGCAGCGTTGCGGACCGCATCGCGTCGGAGATGCGCGCTTCGGTGGGGGGCATCGTCGGGACCAAAATCCGGTTCGGGGACAAAACGGGCCCCGATACTTTGGTGAAGCTGATGACCGACGGCATCCTGCTGGCTGAGACGCAGGGCGATCGGCGGCTGGAAGCGTATGACACGATCATCATCGACGAAGCGCACGAGCGTTCGCTCAACATCGACTTCCTGCTCGGCTATCTCCGCAAGCTGCTCGAGAAACGCCGCGACCTGAAGATCATCGTGACATCGGCAACCATCGACCCGGAGCGATTCGCCGAGCACTTTGCGCTGCCCGACGACGCCGGCGTTGTGCGGCCGGCGCCGATCATCGAGGTCAGCGGGCGCACGTATCCGGTCGATATCCGCTACCGCCCGCGCGTCGGCCGCGACGGTTCTGAGCCCGAGTTCGAGGGTCGGGAGAGCGACCTGTCGATGGCCGAGGCGATCGTCGAAGCCGTGGATGAGTGCGCCACCCAAGGGCCGGGTGACGCGTTGGTCTTTCTGCCCGGTGAGCGAGAGATCCGCATCGCCGCCAAGGAACTCCGCAACGCGCACCCGGAGGCGGGGCACGGCCGAGATCTGGAGATCCTGCCGCTCTACGCGAGACTGAGCGCGGCCGAGCAGAAGCGTGTCTTCAGCGCGCACCGCGGGCGGCGCGTGGTGCTGGCGACGAACGTTGCGGAGACATCGCTGACCGTGCCGGGCATCCGGTACGTCATCGACACGGGCGTTGCCCGCGTCAGCCGGTACAACCCACGCACGCGTGTGCAGCGGTTGCCGGTGGAGGCGATCAGCCGCGCGTCGGCCGATCAGCGGGCCGGGCGGTGCGGGCGCGTGGGCCCGGGCGTGTGCCTCCGGCTGTACGGCGAGGACGATCTCGAGCAGCGCGACCGATTCACGCCGCCGGAGGTGCTGCGCACGAGCCTGGCGAGCGTGATCCTGCGGATGAAGTCGCTCAAGCTCGGCGAGGTCGAGCAGTTCCCGTTCATCGACCCGCCCGAGGGACGCGCGATCCGCGAGGGTATCGACACGCTCACGGAACTCGGAGCCCTCAACGAGCGCGAGGAACTCACGGAGATCGGCGCCAAGCTCGCGCGGCTGCCGATCGATCCGCGCGTGGGTCGGATGGTGCTCGCCGGCGATGAGGAGGGCTGTCTGCACGAGATGCTCGTCATCGCGGCCGCCCTCTCGGTGCAGGATCCGCGCGATCGGCCCTCGGATCAGCGCGACGCGGCCGACGCGGCGCACGAGCGGTTCCAGCACGAGGACTCGGATTTCCTGGCACTGATGAACATCTGGGAGTTCTACCACGAGCAGAAAGACAAGCTCAGCTCCAGCCGATTGCGTAAGGCGTGCCAGCAGAACTTCTTATCGTTCATGCGCATGCGCGAATGGGCCGACGTGCACCGCCAGCTCCGCGACCTGGCGCGTGAAATGGGCCTCCGTGGCGGGCCAGTGTTGGGCGACGGCGATGAGTCGTACGAACGCATCCACTGCGCGATCCTCACGGGCCTGCTGACCGGGATCGGCAACAAGGTCCGCGAGCGCAGCGGCGGCGACGGGAAGGCGGGGGACTACAAGGGCGCGCACAACACGCGTTTTTCCATTCACCCGTCATCCGGTCTCTTCAAGAAACGCCCGAAGTGGATCCTTGCGGGCGAGCTGCTGCGCACCACGAAGCTGTGGGCCCGGTTGTGCGCGCGCGTGCAGCCGGAGTGGGCCGAACGCATCGCCGGACCCCTCGCCAAGCGGTCGCACACCAACCCACGCTGGGACCGCGACCGCGCGCGGATCATGGCCGACGAGAAGGTCACGCTCTTTGGTCTCGAACTCGCGCCCAAGCGGCCGGTCCATTTCGGCGGGGTGGACCCGGAGCGCAGCCGCGAGCTCTTCATCCTGCACGGGCTGGTCGAAGGCGAGCTCAACACCCGGCACGGGTTCTTGTCGCACAACGCCCAGATGGTCGAAGAGGTCCGCGAACTGGAGGCCCGCAAGCGTCAGGCCGACCTGCTCGTGGAGAAAGAACGCATCTTCGATTTTTACGATCAACGGCTGGACGACGAGGTGTGCACGGGCCAGCGGCTCGACCGATGGATCAGACGCTCCGACGCGGAGCGCGCCCGTACGCTGTACATGACCCGTGAGGACCTGCTGCGTGACGACGCGCGGCTGGGCTCGCTCGAGGACTTTCCCGACACCATCGACGTGGGCGGGCGGTCGCTACCGCTGGATTATCGCATGGAGCACGGCGCCTCCGACGACGGCGTGACGGTGATCGCGCCGGTCGACGCCGCCGCGATCATCGATGAGCGCCGGATGGACTGGCTTGTCCCGGGCTTTGCACGCGACAAGATCGTCGAACTCATCCGATCGCTGCCCAAGACGTACCGCCGACTCTTCGGCCCCGCGACGGCCTTCGCCGACGAGGTCCTCGCCGAGGTGCCGTTCGGCGAGGGCGACCTGATCGCGGTCCTGGGCGACCGCGCCGCCGCTTCCACGGGCGAAGCGATTCCTCGCGAGGCCTGGCGGGTCGGCGCGCTGCCGGCGCACCTGCGCATGAACTACCGCGTGGTGGACGGCGCGGGCGTGGTCGTCGCCGAAGGTCGTGACCTGCACGGCATCCGCCGAACGCTGGGCACCGAGATGCGCGGCCGGCTGACGGGCGTGGACCGCCACGAGTGGATCCAGAGCGGACTCCGCGAATGGGACTTCGGGGAGATCCCCGAGCAGATCGAGATCGAACGCGGCGGCCTTCAACTCTCGGGCTACCCCGCGATCGTCGATCAGGGCGACGCGATCGGTCTTCGGCTCATGGAGTCGAAGCACGTGCGCGACGAAACGATGCGGCGCGGGCTCCGACGCATGTTCATGCTCCATCTGCACGAAGAGATGAAGTTTCGCGCCGAGCACATTCCGGGCATCGAACGGCTCGGGCTGCAGTACGCGACCGTCGGGCCGGTGGACGAGTTGAAGTGGGAGATCGTCACGCTGGTGGCGGATCGGGCGTTCATCGGAGAATGGCCCTTCGTGCGCTCGTGCGCCGCGTTCGAGGCGCGGCTCGACGAGGGGTGGAATCGCCTCGGCGACGCGACCGTCGAGGTGCTGAAAGTGGTCGAAGCGCTGCTCGCTGAGTATCAAGCCGTGGCCAGCGGGTTGGCTGCGGAGATCCCGCCCGACTGGGAGCCGGCGGCAATGGACGCCCGCCGGCAAACCGAGACCTTGGTCTCGCCGGGCTGCCTGACACGCACGCCCTGGACGTACCTGATCCGCGTACCGCGGTACCTTCGGGCGATCCGTGTGCGGTTCGAGAAACTCCGAAACCGCGGGTTGTCGCGCGACGCGGAACTGGCTCGCGAAATCGCCCGTTTCGAAACCGCGCACCGGCAGGGCGAGGCCTACTTCGAGACGCGCGAAGGCCGACCCGTCGAGCTCGATGAACTGCGGTGGATGATCGAGGAGTACCGCGTGCAGCTCTTTGCCCAGGAGCTCGGCGTCGCGCAGAAGGTCTCGGACAAGCGTCTCGAGAAGCTCTGGGAACGCATCCGCGCTCTGGCCGTGTGAATGATCTGTTCGAACGCCAACCGCTCGATCCGGCTCAAGGCTGAGCTGCGCGGTTGGGTTCGCCCGCTTGCGGTATCTCCAGCACGGTCAGTGGGCCATCGGCGCCGTTGGCGCCCACCGCGGCGATCGCGATGGCTTCGAGCGGTCCGCGGCCTGTCTTGCGCGGAACGGTCAACTGACGCTGCTGCGCGGGCGCCGTCTCGACGAACCACGATGAGCCGAATCGAGCCCACACGATCCAAGACCTGGGCGCCGGGCCGTTGCCGGCATTCCAGCGGGCCTCGAAGCCCTCCGTCGAAGCGCTGACGCGAAGATCCGGAGCGCCCGGCTCGCGCAGCGAGGCGGAGTGAATCCGCGGCGGCGGCGCCACGTTCGCGTAGACGCCGTTTTCCAGCTTGGTGCGGACGCCTTGGCGGTCTTCCATGAGCGCGACGCCCGAGAAATGGATCTGACCCGGCTGCGCATCGCGGTCGCGGGTCAGCTTGATCTGATCCTCGATCTCTTGCGGGGTCCAGCCCTTGGAGGCGGCGGCCGTCGCTTGCAGCCGCGAGGTATAGATCGCGGCGTAGACGCGGCGGTCGGTGATGTTCTGGCTCCGCCACCAGTCGAGCAGCGGCCCGAACGGCTGGCCCTCGGAGGCGATCGGCCAGTAGAGCTGCGGCGCGAGGTAATCCACAAGACCCTCGCGCAGCCACAGCCGTGCGTCGGCGTACAGCCCGTCGTAGGCGTCGAAGCCCTTCACGCCCGCGGGGTGACCCGGGCGCCAGATGCCGAACGGGCTGACGCCGATGACGAGATCCGGGCGCACCTGCCGCAGTTCGCTGCGCATGCGCCGGATGAAGCTGTTGACGTTGTCTCGGCGCCAGTCGTTGCGGGAGAGCGTGCCGCCGGCGCGTTGGTACCGTTCCCAGGCCCGGTCGTCGGGGAAGTCCTTGCCCTGCTCTGGGTACGGGTAGAAGTAGTCGTCAAAGACCAGCCCGTCGACGTCGTAGCGCGTCACGACGTCCTTCATCACGTCGAGGACGAAGCGCTGGGCGTCGGGTTCGCCCGGATCGATCCATTGGTACTCGCCGTACTGATGCACCAGGTCGGGCCGACGCTCGGCGAGATGGCCCGGCGCATTTGGGGTCTCCGCCTCGCGATGCCGCGCGCGGAACGGGTTGATCCAAACGTGCACGTCGAGCCCGCGGCGGTGGGAGGCTTCGACCCACTCGGCGAGCGGGTCGTATCCAGGCGTGGGCGATCGCCCCTGCGCGCCGGTCAGCCACTCGGACCAGGGCTCTTTGTCGGAGACGTAGAACGTGTCGGCCGTGGGACGCGCCTGAAAGAGGATCGTGTTGAGGTTCAGTTGCTCGGACATGTCGAGGATCTCGAGCATGCTCCGCCGCATGAGCGCCGGCACGTTGCGGTGCTCGGCGGGAGGCCAGTCGATGTTCTTGACCGTGGCGATCCAGACGCCGCGCATCTCGCGTTGCGGCTGCGGCAGGCCGGCCTTGCTGATCGTCGGGGTTTCGGTTTCTTGGAACCGCTGAGCCGAAGCGCAGGCCGCGGTCGCGGCGAGGACCGCGCAGGCCGCCAGCGCGAGCGGTCGCTTGATGAAGTTCCGGACGTGCGGGGTCCGAATCGGTCGAAAGGGCACGGGCGTGGTCATCATCGGGGGCTCCTGCGCAGCTACTGAATCGGGCTCGTCCTTGAGCGCGAGTGTAGCCGGTGGGCCCTACGAAAACAGACGCCAGAGTTGGTTCGATGCGAACGCGATACTCGCGATCAACGCGATGGCGAGCAGCAATCGCCCGGCGCCCCGGGTGACCCAGCGATCGCCGATCCATTGACGCCGCGTGGTGAGCAGCAGGAGCACGAGCGCGACCATCGGGATGAACGCCGCGCCGGTGACCGCGTAGAGCAGCTGCGCCTGCTTGAAGCTGCCAAAGACCTGCGCGATGGGAACGGTCGACAGCAGCAGCAGGGGCACGCGGTAGCGCCAACGGCGGCGTTGTGGCCGGTCTGGGCCGCCCTTAGCCGGCACGAGCCGGTCGAGCGTGTCCGCGATCATCGAGGGCGCCGACTGCCAGACGCCGAGCAGGCTCGAGAACATCGCGGCCCACACGCCCAGCAGAAAGATCAACCGAGGCCCGGCGCCGAGCCGCTCTTTGAGGTGGTCACCGAGGCTCTGGATCAGTGTCAGCCCCCGGCCGGACGTCTCGACGCCTGTTGCCAGCACCGCGACCGCCACGCCGAACAGGGCGGTCGCCGCGTAGGCAACGGTCAGATCGATCCGGCAGGTCGCGTAGTGCTCTGCTGTGTCGCGGCCGGACTCGCGGAGCCAGTAGCCATAGGACAGGATGGTGACCGTCCCGCCCACGCCGCCCATGAGCGCGACGGTCCAGACGAGGCCGCCCTCTGGGATCGTCGGGATGACCAGCCCGCGGACGACGCCGCTCCAATCGGGCCGAGCGAGGACCGCGGCGGTCAGCGTGGTCACGAACATGACGGCGATGCACACGCCCATGACCCGCTCAAACACACGGAAGCCACCCAGCCATGCGACCAGCAGGCCCACCATCGAGAGCCCCACGCCATACACGACCTGTCCCGCCTGAGCGGGCGAGTCGAACACACCAAAATCTGTTGGCATGGGGAGCAGGGCGTGCGTTGCGACGCCCGTCGCCGTGATCAGCGCGGCGCCCACAAAGAAGCACCAATACAACACGTACAACAGGAAGACCCACAGCAGCCACCGACCTAAGCGCTCGCCTACGCCTTCGATGAGTGTCCTGCCGGTCGCGATCTGCCAGCGAGCCAGGCCCTCGGTCAGGACCAGTTTCACCAACGCCCCGACCGGGATGGCCCAGAGCACGGCGTACCCGAACTTGGACCCCGCAAAGCCGGCCGTTGCCAGGTCACCCGCGCCGACACCCGTGGCGGCGACCAACAGGCCGGGGCCCAGAAACGCGGGCAGCCACCGACGTCGGGAACGCGGTTGTTGGGACGTCTGTGACACACCAAGAGCGTAACGAGGGGCCTTGCAACGCTGCAGAAGGCCCAAGAACCTGTCGCTCCCAATCAGTTTCGCACACGCCGGAATGAATCCGGAAGGGTCGCGGGTTGACACTCACCTCGGCGGCGATTGAGATCGAACGCCGCTCACGTGTATCAGCGAGCGTCCATCACCAAGCCCTCGGAGAATCCCATGCAATCGTTCACCAAAGTCACCGGCGCCGCGGTCGCATCGGCCTGTCTCGCGATGGCGGGCGTTCCCGGACCGCATAGCTTCGTCCCGCAGGCCCAAGCCGCGGCCGTGCAGACGGCCTCCTCCATCGAGCACTACAACATCACGCGCAAGGGTCTCGCGATAGACGGCTACGACCCGGTGGCCTACTTCCCCGAAGGCGGCGGCAAAGCGACCAAGGGCAAGAAATCGCTCCAGCTCGACCACGCGGGCGTCACGTACCGCTTCGCAAACCAGGCCAACCTCGACCGCTTCCGCAACGACCCCAACCGCTACCGCCCGGCCTACGGCGGATGGTGCGCCTGGGCCATGACCACGGGCGACAAAACCGACATCAACCCCAAGTCCTTCCGTATCGCCGACGATGGCCGACTCCTGCTCTTTTACAACGGGCTGCTCGGCAACACCCGCAAGCAGTGGGGCGATCAGGACGCGACGCTGGCGCCCAAGTCCGACGGGCACTGGCAGACCATCGCCGGCGAGGCGCCGCACTACAGCAAGGAACGCGACATGAAGAGCAGCGAAGGCGAACTGACCCAGGAACTCCACGCCTTCAAGGATCAGTGGTCGGCTCAGGCCGACGACGAGACCAAGCGCGTCTACGAGCGGGGGATCACCACGGTGGGCGCTTCCGGCGTGATCGAGACGGCCCTCGAAGCCGGGGACCGAGCGCCCGTGTTCGAACTGCCCAATGCGACCGGCGCCCCGGTCAAGAGCGCCGACCTGCTCGCCAACGGTCCGGTCATCGTGACCTTCTACCGCGGCGGCTGGTGCCCCTATTGCAACATCCAGCTCCGCGCGTACCAAGAGCGTCTGGCCGATTTCCAGTCTCGCGGCGCCTCGCTCGTCGCGATCAGCCCGGAGACCCCCGACCACTCGCTCTCGACGCAAGAGAAAAACGAACTCGGTTTCGAGGTCCTCAGCGATGGCGGCAACCGCGTCGCCAACGCCTTCGGCATCGCGTATGTCCTGCCCCAGGAAGTGCAGGACCGGTTTAAGGGCCGGCTCGACCTCAACAAGTTCAACGGCGACGACTCCGCGTCGCTCCCGCTCGCCGCGACGTTCGTGATCGCGCAAGACGGCACGGTCGCCTGGGCGTTCGTGCAAGAGGACTACCGCGAGCGGGCCGAACCGGACGCGATCATCGAAGCCCTGGATGCACTCGGGGGCTGACGTTCAACCGCCCGTGTTCTCCGGCGTCCGGGTGATCGCCTGCTGGGCGACATCCGGGTTGTCGGCGAAGATGCCGTCCACGTCGTAGCCGTGCGGCGAGGGATCGAAGAACCGCTGGGCGGTCTCAAAGTCGCCGTTGAACGTGTACACGAATACATTCAGCCCGCTGCTTTGCATGGTCTTGACCCAGCGGGCGCCGGCCTGGGTGTAGGCGCCGTCTTTCTCAATCCAGCGCATGGGCACCGCGATGCCCCAAGCCCACTCGGCGTACCCGATCGCGATGTTCTCATCGAGCAGCGTGTCGCCGCCGATGCAGAGCATCCGCCGGGTGCCGGGGCCGAACGTTCGCCCGAACTCCAACAGAGCCTTCACGTCGAAGCTCTGGACGATGCACTGCCACGGGCGATCTTTGTAGCCGTGTCTCTCGAGGGTCTCGGCCAGGGCGTTGGCGATCGAGACGCCCTCAGACCGATGGAACGCGGGGTCTTTCATTTCGGGGGCGATCCCCGCGTGCTCGCCCGTCGCGATGTTGATCGCCCGGACCATCTCGATCATGTCATCGAGCGTCGGCACGCCGACGTGGTACGCCGGGTTGCCCTTGGTCCGGCTCAGTTGGCGGATCTCTTCGACCGTGAAGTCGATCGCGTAGTAACGGCCGTCTTCACGGGCGCGGTCCGGGAAGACCTCCTCGACATTGGTTGAAATCTCAAGATGAATATCGTGCGAGCAGATCAGCACGCCGTCCTTCGTCAGCACGACATCGGGCTCGATGTACTTGGCGCCCGCGGCGTGCGCGAAGGCATACGCCGCCAAGGTGTGCTCGGGGATGTACGCACTCGCGCCTCGGTGCGCAACGACGAACTGTGGGCCCTCGCCGGCGGGCGTTGCGAGGGCGCCCGCCGCGGCTGAGACGATCACGACGAGACCGGACAGAATGCGAGACATCGGGCGCATGGCATCTCCGAGGCAAGACAGGGATTCGCCCGGCTCGCGGGCGCGAAATGAAAGGCCCGGACACCGACACCCGAGCCAACAAAGCATAATGGCTCGCGCGGCGGTTAACGGTTTCGGCCGGGTAACAGCCCCGGTCATAGTCTGATAATCAGCCGTCTCATGCCTGCGCGGCGCCATTGTGCCACGTGTATCGGCCCCTTCGCCGGCCGACCGTTGGGATCGCGTCACGCGAAGTACGCCCGAGCCGGTCGGCAACCGATGGATGGCCCATGGGTGAGTTCAAATGGCTGGAGCGAGTGTGCGACTACTTCCGGGGTGAAAACCGTCGGAAGCGTGGCCGGGTCCGCCCGATGGACGTTCGGACCACGATCGGCGACATCCAGAACCTCTCCGGCGGCGGGATGCGGCTTCGGACATCCAAGCGCAAGTTCGGCCAAGAAGGCAAGAGGTTCAAGATCCCCATCCGGACCGCGTTCGGGGACAAACTCGATGTCTCGGCCCGCACCGTCTGGTGCAAGCAGGTCGACGAGCACCTCTTCGATGTCGGCGTCTGCTGGGCCGAGCCGGAGCGTGAGCAAGCCACAATCGCTCGCCTCATCGAACTGACCTGTTGCGGCAACAACACGGCGATGAACGAGCCGAGCCTGCCGAACTTCCGCGAAGACCGCGCCGACCACGTCGCCTGAGCGGCTATTCACTCAATCCTGCTACACGCCCACCCGGCTCGGCGGCGCCGGCTCGGGTTCACTCGTGTGCTTCGCCGGCACGCCGTGACGCTTGAACCAGACCGACATCCAGCAGAACCCGATCGCCCCAACCGCCGCGATGAGGCCACAGATCACGAACATCCAGGCTCCGCCCTTGCCTGGCATCGCGTCTTCGAGCACTCGGTACATCGACACGCCGAACAGCCAGGACAGCAGCCCGCGCACGCCCGTCAGCGTGACATGCACGCCCATGTACTGCGAGGCGCGCTCGGGCGGCGCGAAGTCGAGATGCCCAAGGGTCCAGGCCAGCACCCCGCCGCCGAACGCGATCCCGCGGAACACGGCGCCCAGGAACAACAACGCCATCGCCCACGCGCCGACCGACGTCGCCGCGTCATCCGAGGGCCCAAGCCCAATAAACGCCGCGGCCGCGAAGCACCCGAGCGCCGCGACGAAGACCCAGGAATGGACCGCGCGGAAGTGCACGATGTGCGTCCCGTCCAACGCCTTGGCCCACAGTGGGATCACCATCGGCATCAACGCCAACGGCACCGAGGACGTGATCAGCAGGCTCACCTCGTTGTTCAGCTCGAACCGATCGCGCAGCACCAACGCGATCACCGCCATCGCCATGATGTTGCCCATGCCCAGCAAGAACTGGCAGAGCATGAAGACCGCGAATCGTCGATCACGCCGCAGCGTGCCAATCATCGCCAGCGGATTGAGGCTCGGGCCCTCCTTGGGCGGCGTTTCCAACTCGTGCTTCCGTAGCGCCTTGTGACCACGCACCCGAACCCGCCGCCATTGCAGCACTCCCATCAGGCCGAGCACCGCCGCGATGGGGTACATGATGCGGAACGCGTCGGGTGAAAAGTCCTGCGCCTTGCCGAGCGCCCAGCCGAGCAACGCGATCATCAGCACCTGCACGGCTGCGAACCGGCCCGTGAGCCGAGCCCGCGTGCCGGTCGGGTAGTTCTGCCGCCAAACGGTCGAGCGCAGCGTGATGATGCCCGCCCAGCAGACCCGCGCCAGCAGCACCTGCGCGACCAGCAGCCACAACCCGACCGCCGTTCGCGGCAACAACGCGATCAGCGCAACGTCGATCAGCACGAGCGTCTGGAGCATGGTGATAAACCGCACTTTGTCCGCGCCGTGTGAGAGCCTGACCCACAGAAAGCTCGTGATGTTTGCCAGTGCCGGAATCACGGCCAGCAAGCCCGCGGCGTACTCCAGAGGCGCCTCGGCAACTCGGCCCTCGAAGCCGATCCGAACGATCACCGCGATGACCGCGCCCTCGACCGCCGTCAAAGCGAACGGCAGGAACACGCCCGCCGTGAGTTCTCGGCGGAAGTTCTTGCGCGACGGCGCCGGGACCGACCTCGGGTGAAAGCCGCCGATCCACTCCGCGAGTCCTCGGATCGGCGTCCCGATAAACCCGCCGCGGCGTGAGGCGGCGGGGGCGGGACGTATCGGATCGGGGCTCGGCACAAGAGAGCTTTGGAGCCGACCCGCGTGATGGCAAGCCGCGACGCCGAGAGGCGCGCGATTCAGGCCGAAGATCTGTCCAGACACGGCGACGACTACAGTCGTTGTGATGGAACCCAATAACACCGCGAGCCAAGCGCACACCGCCGGAGCAAGCGGCGATGAACGCGAGTACCTCCTCGGCGCCCACGAAGAAGAGCTCGCCCGCCTCGGTTTGCAGCACCGGCTCTGGGCCGACGCCGCGCACGCGATCTGGCGACGGGCACACCTGAGCCCGGGCGAAACCGTGCTCGATCTGGGTTCCGGCCCCGGGTTCGCGTCCATCGATCTGGCCGAGTGGATCGGTCCCCGCGGGCGGGTCGTCGCGATCGACGAGAACCGGGCCTTTGTCGATCGCCTGCGCGCCGTCGCCGAAGCCGCGGGCCAGTCCAACATCGAGGTCTTTCAGGGCGATGTCGGCGAGGTGTCCCGAGCCACCGGCCTCGCCGAGCGCAGCGTCGACCTCGTCTGGTGCCGGTGGGTGCTCTGCTTTGTTGGTCATGTCCAGCGCGCGGTCGATGACCTTGCGCGGCTCGTCCGCCCCGGCGGCCGGGTGGTCGTGCAGGACTACTTCAACTACGACTCCATGACCCTCGGCCCCCGTCGCCCGGACTTCACCGTCGGCATCCAACGCATCTCCAACGCCTTTCGCGCCACCGGCGGCGATCCGGACATCATGGGCACGCTCCCGTCGATGCTCCGAGCCGCGGGGTTCGACATCGTCCACTTCGCGCCGCTCCAGCGGGTCGCACGCCCGGGCACGAGCATGTGGGCCTGGCCGACCACGTTCTGGTCATCGTTCCTGCCGCGGATGGTCGAGTTGGGTCACATGGCGCCGGGCGAGCGCGACGCGTTCCTGGCCGACTGGGATGAAGCCTGTCAAGACCCCGACGCGTTCATGCACTTGCCCACCGTGTACGAACTCATCGCCGAGCGCCGCTGAACAATTGGCCTACTCCACCAGCCGTTTGAGCGCCGCGATGATGCCCTCGTAGGCCTTGGGGTCTCGTTCCGCCCAGACCGAGCAGTTGGCCCCCTGCATAATCCGCTCGGCCGTCGGAGGCAGCAGCAGCCTCGCGGCGCCCGACCGGGCGTGCGGGTTCATGACGATGACGTCCATGCCCTCGCGCGCCGCGATCTCCGGCACGCGCGTGTGGGACGCGCCTTCCTCGATCAGCAGCCGGACCGAAACCTCCGCGTCACTCTGCGCGGTGCGCCACGCCTGCACCCGTTCGATCGCCGCGTTGGCGCGTTCGGTGTACACGGTCTTCAGCTTCTCGACGGCGTCGGCCCACGTCAGCACCCGGTGATAGCCGTGCGGCACCGGGAACGCGTGCGCCAGCGCGATCTCATCCAGGCCCAAACGCTCGGCCAGTTCCATCCCGCGGAGCAACTCCCGGTCCGGGTCGCCCTCCAGATCCGACGCCACGAGCACGCTGCGGTAGATCTCCCGCCGTTCAGGTTGGGCCAGCAGCACCGGCGCCGGGCAACGCCGCAGCAACGGCCCCGCGATCGACCCCAGCCGACCGCTCTTCAGACCGCCCGGCCCGTATCGACCGATCACGAGCAGGTCGGCGCCGACCTCTTCGACGACGTCCAGAAGCTCGCGCACCGCCGGGCCCTTGCGGACGTGCAGCTGCGCTTCCTCCAGCCCGTGCGTGCCGGCGAACTTCTCCAGCTCTTCCCGCGCATTGTTGTCGTGGGCCTCGGCCAACTCGGGCAGGGCCTGCTCCGTCGTCGCCGATAATGGCTCGATGACATGAGCCGCGTGCAACTCGGCGCCGTACCGCTCCGCCAGCCATCCGGCCGCGTGGACGGCTCCAGCCGACTCGATCGAAAGATCCACCGCCACGATGACCCGACGGATCGGCCTCAGCGTCGGCGGCGTCCAAGCGACGGGAGCATCGGGCACAGGGCATCTCCATTGGCGTCCCGGATGCCTCCCACACGGGCGGCTGCGGGCGCCTTCATGCGTCTCAAGATGAGTGTCGCACAACCCCGCCCTCCGCGACAGTCCCGCCGCCCGCATACGATCGCCCGTTCCGAGCGAACCGCTGGAACGACCAGAAAGGCCGACGCCCAGACGCCATGACGATCGACCCCAAGCACATCCGCAACTTCTCCATCATCGCCCACATCGACCACGGGAAGAGCACCCTGGCCGATCGGCTCCTTCAGGCCACCCACGCCGTGAGCGACCGCGAGGCCAAGGAGCAGCTCCTCGATTCGATGGACCTCGAACGCGAGCGCGGCATCACGATCAAGGCTTCGGCCGTCACCGTCCGCCACGAGTTCGAGGGCCAGCCCCTCATGCTCAACTTCATCGACAACCCCGGCCACGTCGACTTCGGCTACGAGGTCAGCCGGGCCCTCAAAGCCTGCGAGGGCGCCCTGCTCGTCGTCGACGCATCCCAGGGCGTCGAGGCCCAGACCGTCGTCAACGCCTACCTCGCCGTCGAGCAGGACCTCGAGATCATCCCCGTCCTCAACAAGATCGACCTGCCCGGCGCCCGCCCCGACGAGATCGCGATGGAGATCGAGCAGGTTCTGGGCCTCCCGGCCGAGGACTGCATCCCCGTCTCGGCCAAGTCCGGCATCGGCATCCCCGAACTCTTGGACGCCATCTGCGCCCGCCTCCCGGCGCCGCGAGAGCAAGAAACCCCCAAGGCCCGCGCCCTCATCTTCGACGCCGTCTACGACGACTACCGAGGCGTCGTCATCTACGCCCGGGTCTTCGACGGCTCACTCAAAGTGGGTGACAAGATCCGCATGATGGGCCTCGGCCGAACATTCACCATCACCGAACTCGGCAAGTACACGCCCAAGCCGCTCAAGGTCAAAGAGGTCGGCGTCGGCGAGACCTGCTACCTCGTCGCCGCGATCAAAACCCTCGGCGATGTCCGCGTCGGCGACACCATCACCCTCGAAAACGACCAGGCCGAGACCGCGCTCGCAGGCTACGAGCCGCCGCGGCAGATGGTCTATTGCGACTTCTACCCCGCCACCAGCGAGGGCGGCGGCGGCGCCGACTTCGAAGAGATGCGCGAAGCCATGGAGAAGCTCGCGCTCAATGACGCCAGCTTCACC
>JBCBZM010000083.1:0-13620 GCA_039815345.1 Planctomycetota bacterium
ACCGCCTGGCCGACGCGGGCAACACGCTGGTGGTGATCGAGCACAACCTCGACGTGATCAAGTGCGCGGACTGGCTGGTGGACCTCGGGCCGGAGGGCGGGGATCAGGGCGGGCAGGTCGTGGCGAGCGGGCCGCCGGAGACGGTTGCGAAGAGCAAGGGGAGCCACACGGGGGAGTACCTGCGCAATATCCTTTCATAGATGATTCATGAGCTTGATGGACATCTCAGGCTCGGCCCTATCCTTCCACGAAGCGAAAAGCCACCGTCGCTACCACTCTTCGCCATTGAAGGACGAGTCAGGTTAAATGGCCTCGAGACCCGCCGTCGCGCTGGCGATCAATGGCACTTCCACGCATTTGAGTCAATCAATGACACGGAGACTTCTGTGCTCGTGTCGACGCCCTCGAACAAACTTGTTCCATGGAGGCCAGTTCGACTGACTCGTCGTCAACGGTGCGCACTGATAGCAGCGGCGGCAAGATACGCCAGAAGACCACGCCCGCCAGCGCCTGATATTTTGCTCACGGCGTCTGCGCCAGGTCCGTCATCGTCAGCGACTCGTGACTTGAGCGAGCTTCGGAAGGGGAGGATTGTCTGCGCCGCGGTGGTGCTGGCATGCACTCTGGCCTTGACCGGGTTTTTTCTCGGCATTCTCCTACTGCCAGGTCAATTATTTGTGTTTGCCGTTGTGTTTGGAGCATTGATCGCAGCAATATACTTATTACTAATCTTGTTAACAGCATTGACGCGGTTCGGCGTCCGGTTTCTGGGTCAGGATGTTGCAGACGCACGCATGTCCGACACGACGATCTCCGGAACGCTGCAAACCGGCGAGCCGTTCACGGAGCGGTGGTCAGACTTCCGAGAACACATAACCACCGGCGAATACATTACACTGACGAGCGCGACTGGCAAAAAATATAGACTTATAGGTTCAAACACGACTATTCGGGCATGGGTTGAGCGACGTCTTAGCCATTCCGGCATCGGGCGCCAAGGTCCGAAGATGAGGGACGTAGAGTTGTTCTTGCAAACAGCTGACCACTTACAAGGCCGACTCGTGCTTGGACTTCTTCCACCGGAACTCACTGACAAAGCGTTGGCGCGGCCACCGTCGGATCAAGCCAGTTAAGACATGCTGACCAACTCCATCGCAGAACAGAGTCGATCGCTTGCTTTGCGTTCTCTCACACGTACGAAGTCCTCGCGATGCCTGTTGAGTTGACCGCTATCGAGCACGATGCACTTGACCTGCTCCTCGCACACCGCGGGGAGGATTTTGAGATCCTTCGCCAGCAGCTTCAAGCAGCGACGTTCACTTCTCGCCGGCTTTCGGGCGTCGGCGTGTCGGTTGACATCGCGGTCCCGCGCAGCCTGCCCGGAGTGTTCGGCGACGCACGCCGGGTGCTCTCCGGCGTGGTGATCGCCACGCCAAGCAATCCCGCGTGGGGCGAGTTCATCCTGTTCGTGGACGGTGGATACCTTGCCATGCTGGAGGGGTACGCGTTCGATGATGCGTGGTTGACCGAGTCATCGGAGTACACCCTCGTGCGGAAGGAACCACCAACGCGATGACCAACCCCATCCAAAACCGAGTCGACCGCATCCGCCGCGGCGTGGACCCGCAGTTTCTTGCTCGCATGCCTTCCGGCTACGCGATTCTGTCGAATCAGCAGCCGGACGCCGTGCGGGGGTGTTGCATGTTGTTGCCCGAGCGGGTGGTGGCGAGTCCGAATGACTTGGACGGCGCCGAGCGTGGGCGGTTTATGGCGGATCTGGTGCTGCTGGGTGACGCCGTGCTGGCGGCGACGGGGGCGGAGCGGATCAACTATCTGATCTTGTGCAATCAGGTGCCGTGGCTGCACGGGAATGTCGTGCCGCGGTTCGCGGCGGAGGACGCGTCGCTTCGGCTGAAGGGGCCGTTCGAGGCGTACGACTTTGCGGGGGCGCGGAAGGCGGACGCGTTGGGCGAGGACGCGGCGTTGTTCGCGGCGATCAAGTCGGCGTTGGAGCAGTTGCTCTGAGCGGTTGATGCGGAGCGGTCTGGTCGAGACCCCTCACCCCGGCCCTCTCCCCCAAGGGGAGAGGGAGGCGGAGGCAGGCATCTACCGGCGATCCGCTACAGCCGCAGGCGTTCGTCCAGGTCCGGCGCCCAGTGGCGGGCGGTGGCGAGGTCGAAACGTTCGGGCAGGGTCGGCGCGTCATCTTGCGAGAGCACGGCCGTCAGCACGGCTTCGACAACCTGCGAGGGCGACGAGGCGCCGCCGGACCAGTGGTCGTGGTCGACCCAGCTCAGCGCGATCTCGTGCTCGGTCGTGCCGGCGTCGGCGGTGGTGACAACGACGGTGTAGACCCAGCCGCGGGGGGCGTCTCGTTCCTGGCGGATCTCGATGAAGGGTGCGGCGTGGGGCATGCGGGCAATTCATGGTGGCTGCGTGCGTGCGGTCGTACTATGCACCGTCGCACCATACCGTGAGTGAGACGGAGACCGCCCTTGGAAATGCTGCTGGAAATCGTGAGGCTCGGGATCAACAACCTGCGCCTGCACAAAATGCGCTCGGTGCTGACGGCACTCGGCATCATTCTGGGCGTGGCGGCGGTCATCACGATGGTCAGCCTGGGCGAGGGCTCGAAGCGTGAGGCGTTGCTCCAGATCGAACGCCTCGGCGCCCGGAACATCATCATCCGCAGCCAGAGGCCGGCCGAGTCGGGCAACCAGCAGGGCGGGCAGCAGCGCGGCTTCGTGCTGAGCTACGGCATCACGCGTGAAGACCTTTCAGTCGTCGAGAAGAACTTCCCGAACGCCGAACACATCGTGCCGATGAAGGAAGTCGGCTCGCAGCTTCTCCGCGAAGACAAGCGGCAATCGAGCCAGACGTTCGGCACCACGCCCGAACTGATGGATGCCGCGAATCTGGTCGTCGGTCGCGGACGCTACCTGACCGATGCCGACCTGGAAGACAGCGCCAAAGTCGCCGTCATCGGCCAGGAAGTCGCCAAAGAACTGTTCCCGTTCGACGACCCGATCGGCGAAACGCTGCGCATCGATCAGACCGCGGTGAAAATCGTGGGCGTGTTGGCGCCGGTCGGGCTCAGCGGCGGCGCCGGCGCGGCGCTTGTCGGGCGCGATCTCAACCTCGACGTGCACATCCCCATCACGACCGCGAAGACCGTGTTCGGCGACGAGTTCGTCCGGCGCGAGTCGGGCTCGTTCCAGGGCAACAACGTGCAGATCTCCGAGCTGTTTGTGGTCAGCAGCGGCCGCGAGACGGTGCTGCCCGACGCCGAGCGCTTGCGGCGGATCTTCGAGGTGCGGCACCCGGGCCTGCCGGATATCGGCCTGATCGTGCCGTACGAGCTGCTGGAACAGGCCCGGAAGAGCGCGCTCACGTGGAACATCGTGCTCGGCGCCATCGCGAGCATTTCGCTGCTGGTCGGCGGCATCGGCATCATGAACATCATGCTCGCCACCGTGACCGAGCGCACGCGCGAGATCGGCATCCGCCGGGCCGTGGGCGCCACGCGCGATCACATCGTGTGGCAGTTCCTTGTCGAAACCGGCGTGCTCTCGGCCGTCGGAGGGCTGATCGGCGTGGGGCTTGGCCTCGGCACGAGCTTTGTCATCGGCTGGGGCGCCCCGCTGCTGCCCGAAGCGCCGGTCATCGGGCGATTCTTCCCGTCCGACGTCAGCCTGCCCACGGCGCCCACGCTCTGGTCCGTCGTCATCGCCTTCGCCGTCGCCACGCTGACGGGCCTCGTCTTCGGTATCTACCCCGCGATGAAGGCCTCGAAGCAGGACCCGATCGTGGCGTTGAGGCATGACTGACACTCGCAGGATCCGACCTTTGTGGTGGCCTTGGCCGCTCGCTCGCGGGCCGCGCACGTGTGACGGTCGGATCCTCACGCCGGACGAATGTCGACAGCTTCAACGAATCAAGATGAACCAGCGACAGGCCGTGCTGATCACAGTCGGGTCCATCGTCGGCGCCGCGGCGTGGTTCGGGTTACTGGATGAGATCGTCTTCGGGTTGCTCCCCAGCATGCCGAAGCCGATCTCCGCCGCCGTGGCTTTCGGGCCGCCGGCGTTGCTGTTTGTGTTCGCGGCGTGGCTGCAGTGGGCGTCACCGAACGTGGTGCGCGAGCGTCGGCGGCGACTCCGGGAACTCGGCCACGACCTGTGCGCGCACTGCGGGTACGACCTGGCTGGTCGCGATGCGAACGCGGGCGAATGCCCGGAATGCGGACGCAACCTGAGTGAGATGCCGCCGGCGCCCGACACTGATCGGGAAGCTGGACCCGATTGTGGCGTTTAGGCATGACTAGGCGACGTTCGCACGAGACCGCGCCGTGGTGGCGTAGGCACTGGAGTTGGGTGCCTCGTCGCTACAACGGACGGCAGTTAACTGAGTCTCAGTATGCCGAACTCCTTCGAGTGCAACCAGACCAGCGCAAATACCACTTTATCAGTTTTCTCTACACCGTCGTAGGTGTCATCGGGCTTCTGTGGCTCAGCCCGCTCGTGGGTCGGTGGTTTTCCGGCGGGCATTCCTTTGTATCGATCGGGGCTAGGGTTCTATCAGTTGTTCTTTTGATACTCCCGTTCTGGTGGTTTTTTTCGCTTTCTCCAGTAGCGATTCGTGCACGCCGACGCCAACTCCGCAAGTATGGCCAGCCGATGTGTAGCCATTGCGGCTACGACTTGGCGGATCGCGATCCCAACTCCGGTGATTGCCCCGAATGCGGCCGCAACCTGGCTGAGATGCCGCCGGTTCAGCCTTCCGATGACGGTGGATGAACCACACCCCACAGCCAAGCCGAGGCCGATGTGGGTCCCCCATTGGCTCGCGCGTGGGCCCCGGAGCTACGACGGCCGCGTGCTGACGAACGCTGAGTTCCGCGAGATGGACAAGATCCGGCCCAGCCGGCGGACGGAGATCCTGGTCGGCTTGGTCGTGATCGCGCTGTTTATTGCGTATGACGCGTGGCTGGAACCGGTCTTGGTTCGGGCGCTGCCGCCGGGGCCGTGGATCGTCGAACTCATCGTGCGCAATCTTCCGCTGATCGGGCTCGTGGTGTTCATGGCTTGGTTCCATTGGACCGCGCCCACGGCCGTGCGGGCGCGGAGGTGGCGGCTGCGCGAGTTGGGCCACCCCGTGTGCGGGCACTGCGGGTACGACCTCTCGGGCGGGGATCCCAACTCGGGCGCCTGCCCCGAGTGTGGGCGTGACCTGTCTCGGATGCCGGCCGTCCCGGCGGGCCGTACGCTTGCGGCATGACGGCTGAACTGCGCGGCGCCAAAGTGACGGTCATGGGTCTCGGACGCTTCGGCGGCGGGCTGGGCGTGACGCGGTACCTGCTGCGGCACGGCGCGCGGGTCACGCTGACTGATCTCGAAGACGAAGCCTCGCTCGCCGAGCCGCTGCAAGCCGTGCGCGCGGCGGACAGCGATGGCGAACTCGTGCTCAGGCTGGGCGGGCACGACGAGCGGGACTTTGCCGACGCCGACCGCGTGATCGCCAACCCCGCGGCGCCGAAGCCTTGGGACAACCCGTACCTCAAAGCCGCGACGCGCGCCGGCGTGCCGGTGACGACGGAGATCGCGATGGCGATCGACCTGCTGCCCGACCCGTCCCGCGTGGTCGCCGTGACGGGCACGGCCGGCAAATCGACGACCGCCTCGATGACCGCCGAAGCGCTCACGGCGACGGGCTCGCCCGTGCTGCTCGGCGGGAACATCGGCGGCTCGCTGCTCGACCACGCCGAGTCGATCACGCGGAAGCACTACATCGTGCTGGAGCTTTCGAGCGCGATGCTGCACTGGCTGCGTGTGCGCGAGCGGCGTTGGGCGCCGGGCGTCGCGGTGATCACCAACTGCCGACCGAACCACCTCGACTGGCACGGATCGCTCGAGGCGTACACCGACTGCAAGCGTTCTTTACTGGAGCATCAGAGCTTCGGCGACGCGGCCGTGTTGGGCGGCGAGGCGCGCGAATGGGCGACGCCGCCCGGTGTGCAGAAGCAGACGCTGGACGACGAGGACGCGCTCGAGGGTTTATCGGCGCCGGGGCTGCACAACGCGATGAACGGCGCCGCGGCGCTGTACGCGGCGAGCTTCGTCGCCGGGGACGCGCTCGACCTCAACGCAGCCGCCCGCGCGGTCGCGGCCTTTCCCGGCCTGCCGCACCGGCTGCATCTGTGCGCCGAAGCCCGCAGCGTGCGGTTCTACGACGATTCCAAGTCGAGCACGCCCGACACCACACGCATCGCGCTGCGCGCACTGGCCGAGTCGGGCGCCGACCTCGGTCGCGTCCACCTGCTTTGCGGCGGATACGACAAAGGCATCGAGCTCAGGCCGCTCGCCAAGTGCGCACGGGAGCTCGCGTCGACGCACGCGATCGGCCAGACGGCCAGCGCGATCGCACGGCTCGCGTCCGAAGAGCAGGGCGCCGTTGAGGTGCATCCGTCACTCGAAGAGGCCTTCGCCGAAGCCATGCGGCGCACGCAGGAGGGCGATGTCGTCCTGCTCAGCCCGGGATGCGCCTCGTGGGATCAGTTCCGCGATTACCGCGAACGCGGCGAGCGCTTTGCGGCGTTGGCGACGGCGTGGGCCGAGCAAACGGCGGTGACGCCGTGACTCAAGAACAACGATCCAGCGGGATATCACACAACAAACGGAGCGTTCCGGCCATGCTCATCTGGACCGCCGTGATCGGTAAGTGGCTCCTCGTCATCGGCATCTTGGTGGTCGCCTTCGGCTGCGCGACCGAGCCAAAAGTGAAGACCGAGTCCCGCTTGGAACCGGCGCCGAGCCGTGATCTTGATGCGTTTGCCGCGGCTGTTGCCGAGGACGCCCGGGTCGAGATCGAGCCGCAGATGGAGGCGACTTCGCCGGAAGCTGAGGCCGCTGGCGAAAGTCTCGACGAGATCGACGAACTCGATGCGCTGTCCGCAGCAATCGCCGAGCAGGCTCGTGTTGAGCCCGAGCCGACCGCCGCGCCCATCGCGCCGACGCCGATGCCCGAGGTCTTCCCCGGCGTCCGCGCGGACGCATCGCTCGGCGTCGTCGAGTTCGACGGGACCGTCGCGATCGATGCGCACAATCCAAACTCGCCGGTGGTCTATCTCGAGGTCGTGGTGTGCGCGCCGGATAGCAAGGAGCACGAGGCGTTGGTCGTGGCGGATATCCGTGCGTCGCATCTACACGCCGCGTTGCTGCTCGCGGGGGTCACGCCCGGCACGCCGACCTCTTGGCTGCGCACACCGACGGGCCTGCGCGCCGAGCCGGCTACCGGCGACGCCGTCCGGGTCGAGTTCATCGTCGATGGCGGGGAGCCCATTTCACCCACGGCGTGGATCCGGCACGAAACCGATGCCGTGGCAACGCCGAGTGACTGGCTGTTTGCCGGCTCGCGGCTGCGGGACCGCGACGGTGACGGCCGCGATGAATACGACGCTGACGGCACGGGTCTACTGATCGGCCTGCACGCGTTCGGCAGCGAGGTCGTGGCCTGGGCCGAGCCGGCGCATCCCGATTCGGGTGTCGAAGAACCCGTGTGGCTTGCGTTCAACGAAGCGCTGCCCGATCGCGGCACACCGGTCAGGGTGCGGCTCAGCCGGAAAGAGTGAGGGGCCGGCGGTTAGCGCAGGCGCAGTTCGATCGTGTACGGCTTGTCGGACTCGGCATCGATCAGGTTGACGATCACCGTGCGCCCGTCCTGGATGTTGTTGTCGAAGAGGGCGAGCGCAAAGTCCTCGGCATCCCGGACACGCGTCCGTCCGACACGGGTCACGATGTCGCCGCTTTCCACGCCGAGACGACCGAGCGGGGCATCGCCGAGCACGCGCGTGAGTTGCACGCCGTCATCGGCCTGGTCGATGTCGCGGATGCCCAGCCGACCTATCAGGCGCCACTGCGCCGGCGGATCGATGAGCGCCACCGCCGGGAACTCGCCCAGCACGACATCGAACGACGTGGGCTCGCCTTCGCGCAATACGTCGATGCGGACCGACTCGCCCGGCTGACGCGAACTGACAAGCGAGCGGAGCACGTCGGAGTTCACGAGTTCGCGCCCCGAAACCCGGACGATCACGTCACCCCGACGCAGGCCGGCGCTGGCGGCCGGGCCGTCGGGCGGGTTGACCGCGCTGATCGCGATGCCGGCGCCGAGGAACTCGTCGTTGACCACGACGCGCTGGAGCGCCGAGTTCATCTGAATGCCGAGGTATCCGCGGCGGACTTCGCCGTTATTAATGAGCTGAGTGACCACCGACTCGATCGTGCCCATGGGGATGGCAAAGGAGATGCCGGCGGACTGCCCCTCGCCCGTCGTGCCGCGCGAGTCGGCGCCCGTGGCGATGGCGACGTTCATGCCGATCACCCGACCGCGGATATCCACCAGCGGGCCGCCGGAGTTGCCCGGGTTCACGGCCGCGTCGGTCTGGATGAAGTTGGTGAACCCGCCGTAGTCGAGCGCGCCGGAGGGCGCCCGGCCGAGGCCCGACACGATGCCCTGCGACATCGAGAACTTGAAGCCGAATGGAGAGCCAAAGGCGAAGACGATATCGCCCTGGTGCACGATGTCGGACGCGTTCGAGCGCTGGGCGGGTGTCACGCCGGCGCCGGGGTCGAGCTTGAGTACGGCGATATCGGTAAAGGCGTCCGTGCCCAAGACCTTGGCGCGGACGAGTCGGCCGTCGGCGAACTGCACCGAGACGTTCTCGCTCCCGCGGACGACGTGGGCGTTGGTCACGATGTGGCCGTCTTCATCGAACACCCAGCCCGAGCCGGCGGGCCCGCGGAACGAGCGGACTTCGATATGGACGACGGAGGGCTCAACGGCATCGGCGATTGCGCGGGTCTGGGACTGCAGCCGTCCCAGGATGTCGTCCTGAGCCACGACCTGCCGGGCGAGGGCGACGCGGGTCACGGTCGCTTCGTGGCGCATCTGCGAGACAAGCCGGGGCGCCATCCACATCGCGGAGATGACCGCGATGAGCACCACCAACGCGGGTCCGAACGAAACGATGCGCCGCATAGTCTGACCTCCGTCTGCACCCAAACCTGTCCATCGAACCGTTGAGCACCGTCCTGGTTGCTCTCAGCGTCATCGGGTCAACGCCGACGGACCTCAAGATGTTGCACAGGCAAGAAACTGTCACCCACCGAACACAAATCGATCAAACTGCGAGACCGTGTGGATCGACCGGCCGATGCCTACGCCGACGCTTCGCCGTCCGCGGGCTTCCGGATGCCCAGCTTGGTCGCCTCGGCCTCGGGCAGGGTGTAGGCCTGCCCACCGACGTTTCGGCTGGCGACGCGCCGAACCCATTCCTCGCCCGCCTGGGCGGTCGCCGGGCCGAACTGCCCGATCGCGTCTGCGAAGCGGGGCGGACGGTCCGTGAGGCCGAGCAGATCGTTCACCACGAGGATCTGCCCGTGAGGCGCCGGGCCGGCGCCGATGCCGATGACCGGGACCTCCGTCCGGTCGAGTACCAGTTGTGTCACCTCTGCCGGCGTGGCTTCGATCAGGAGCATCGCGGCGCCCGCGGCTTCGAGTGTGACGGCGTCGTGGAGGACCTGCGAGGCCGACTCGGCCGTGCGGCCGGCGGAGGTGTAGCCCGAAGTCATCGCCGCGCGCTGCGGCAGCGAGCCGATGTGCGCACAGACCGGGATGCCCGCCTTGGTCATCCGCTGGACCAACTCGGCGTCGTGCGCGCCCGCCTCGATCTTCACGATGTCGGCTCGGCCTTCCGTGAGGTAGCGCCCGGCGTTTCGGACACCCTCGGCGACATCGGCCTGGTACGACATGAACGGCATGTCGGCCATGACGACGGTGTTCGGGGCGCCCCGTTTGACGGCCGCGGTGAGCGCGATCGAGACTTCGAGAGGCATGCGGATCGTGCGATCGAAGCCAAGCACGACCTCGGCCGCCGAATCGCCGACGAGCAACAGGTGCACCCCGCCACGCTCGAGCCAGCGGGCGGTTGTGAAGTCGTAGCAGGCGAGGCAGGCGAAGGGCTCGCCCTGCTCGGCCATACGCCCGAGGGTGCGCAGCGTGACCGGCTTGCGGGTCGCTGGCGATGGGTCGCTCGGCACGGGCACCCGAATCGGCGCCGCCGGGTCGGCGGGTCGGCCGGAAGACGAGCCGGAAGACTGGGCGGGATCACGGGCTGGATCGTGGGTGACGGTCGGGGGAGACGAGGACATGGCCCAACTGTAGCGTCGGCGGCTCGATCGCCCCGAGATCGCCGTGGGCCGCCGACTCGGGGCGCCAACTGACTGGGTGAGCGTCGGCTAGCATCGACGTGTGCGGCGCACGATGACTCCAGAACTCATGGATGACCCGGATGTCCCGCGCGACGACCTGGACGCGTCGCTGCGCTTCATCCGAGGCGTCAACCGCTGGCTGGGGGGCCGACGAGCCCTGGTCGGCCCGCTGCGGCGGTGGGCCAAGGCATGGCCTCGCGATCGGGATGTCACGGTGCTCGATGTCGCGACCGGGTCGGCCGACCTGCCGATCGCCGCGCGGGCGTGGGCCCGGTCCACGGGACTCCGCCTCAAGTGCACGGGCGTGGACAACCACGCGACCACGCTGGATCTGGCCCGAGAGCAGGTCGAGCAGGCCGGCGCGGCCGATGACATCCGACTCGAACTGGTCGACGCCAAGCGGCTGGTCGATCACTTCGGCGCCCTCAGTTTCGACTACGTCCACGCGGGCATGTTCTTGCATCATCTCGGCGAACTCGAGGTGCTCACGGTGCTGAGGCAGATGGAACGCGTCGCGCGGCGGGGCGTGATCTGGAACGATCTCTCCCGCTCGCGCCTCGCGGTGCTGGGCGCCAAGATCATCACGGCCGGCAGACGCGAGATCATCCGGCACGACGCGGTGGTCAGCGTGCACAAGGGCTTCACCAAAGCCGAGGCGATCGACGCCGCGAAGCGCGTGGGGCTCGACTACTGCCGATACAGCGCGATGCCGATCGCGCAGCGGTTCGTCGTGGCGGGCGAGAAACCCGGGGCCTGGGCGAACGCATGACGACGACAGGAACTCGCACGGCGGTGATCATCGGCGCAGGACCCGCGGGCGCGGCATGCGCGATCCGGCTCGCGCAGACCGGCGTTGACGTCACGCTCATTGAGCGGTCGGCCTTCCCGCGGGTCAAGGTGTGCGGGGAGTTCGTGAGCCCCGCCGCGACGCGGATTCTCGAAGCGTTCCTGCCGCCCGATCGGCTGATCGCGCTCGGCGCCCGCCGGGTCGATGCGTTCACGCTCTCGCACGCAACGCGCGGCGAACGCACGCGTCGATTCCCGCGGGCCGGCTGGGCGCTCAGCCGGGCGACGCTGGACGAGGCGTTCGCGGCCTTGGCGCACGATTCGGGCGTCGCGATCGAGCAGCCGGCGCCGGTGCGAGACGTGCGCTATGACGAGGATGCGGCGCGCGTCATGCTCGCCGACGGGCGCACGCTCTCGGCCGACGTGGTTGTGCATGCGGACGGCTCGGGACGGTTCGATCCTTCTCCCACGAAACGCGGCGCCGCGCCGGGCGTTGTGGGGCTCAAGTGCCACTACCGCGCGACTACACACGGCCCAGTCAGGTCGAACCCGGGCGTGGTCATCCGGGCCGGCCGCGGCGGATATGTCGGGTTGATCGACGTTGAAGATGGGCTGTCCACCTGTGCATTGGTTGCGAGCGGCGATCTCGTGCGCGAAGCGGGCGGCGACGGGGACGAGGTCGTGCGCACGCTGTGGGCCGATGACGGCACGCTGCCGATCACAAGCGACACGCGGGAGGGCGATTGGCTTACCTGCGGCGTCGCGCGGTCGGCATACGTCAGACCCGGGCACGCGCGCAGCCTGCGCGTGGGCAATGCCGCGGCGGCGGTCGATCCGGTCGGCGGCGAGGGCATCGGGCTGGCGTTGTGGTCGGGCGATCGGCTCGGCGCATCGCTCGGGGCTTCGGCCGATTGGAACGTCTCGGCGCTCACCGCCATCGAGCGGGCGTTCGCGAAGGACTACGCCCGGCGTTTGCGGCTGCGGCGTCCGGGGTGCCGCGCGGCGGCGTGGTGCGTCTCGCGGGCCGACCTGGCGGGCGCCCTCTGGCCGATGCTCGGAGGATGGAGCCCGATGTGGCCGATCTGGTTCGCGGCGACGGGCAAGCCGCTGGTCACGTGAATCCGCCGGGAAGACACGGCTCGGACAGCCATGCCACCGGCCTCCCCACTACCATCGCCGCGTGCCACTGCTCAGCGTCACCAACCTCCTCCACCGCTACGGCGACGACATCATTCTCGACGGCGTCTCGCTGTCCGTCGAAGACGGTGAGCGCATCGGCATCGTGGGACGCAACGGCACGGGCAAGTCCACGCTGCTGCGCATCGTTGCGGGCGAACTCAAGCAGGACGACGGGCACGTCTCCCTGGCGCGCGGGCGACGCTTCGGCTATCTGCGGCAAGACCCGAACTTCGACGAAAGCGAAACGCTGCGATCGGCGGCCGAGGCGGCATTCGCCGAGTTGCATCGGCTGCACCAGGAACTCGACGACATCTTCCACAAGATGGGCGAAACCGAGGGCGACGCGCTTGAGAAACTGCTGCGCGAGCAAGAGCGGCTGGAGCGGGCGATCGAAGCGGCCGGCGGGTACGCGGTCGATCACAAGATCGATGAGATCCTGCACGGGCTCGGGTTCACCGATGCGCAGTTTTCCGTCCCCGTGACCAAGCTCAGCGGCGGGCAGCGCGCCCGGCTGGCGCTCGCGCGGCTGTTGCTTGAAGAACCCGATGTCATCCTGCTCGACGAACCGACGAACCACCTCGATCTGGCCGGCCGGCTGTGGCTGGAGCGTTTCCTGCGGGACGAGTTCCGCGGCGCCGTGGTCATGATCTCGCACGACCGGTACCTGCTCGACGCGGTCGTGTCGCGGATCATCGAGGTCGAGCACGCTCGGCTCATCGAGTACCCGGGCAACTACGCGGCGTTCCGGCGATTGCGAGCCGAACGGCGCGAGGCGCAGCACCGGATGTGGGAGAAGCAGCAGACAACGTTCAAGCGCGAGGAAGCCTTCATCCGCAAGTTCAAGGCCGGGCAGCGGGCCAAGCAGGCGCGCGGGCGCGAGTCTCGGCTGGAACGCGCAAAAGAGAGCGCGCTCGAACGGCCCATGGAACTCAGTGAGCTGCGGCTCTCGCTGCCGAAGGCCGAACGCACCGGAGACATCGTCGCCAGCGTGCGCGCGCTGACGAAGGTCTACCCCACGGACGACGGCGGCGAGAAGGTGCTGTTCAAAGACCTCGACCTGGCCATCGGTCGCGGCGAACGCTGGGGCGTGATCGGGCCGAACGGCGCCGGCAAGACCACGCTGGTGCGCTGCCTGCTGGGCGAGCAGCAGGCCGACTCGGGCAAGGTCTCGCTCGGCTCGAACGTCGCGATCGGTCACTTCAGCCAGACGGACGACTGGATCGACCCGGACAAGAACGTCTATCGCTTCATCCAGAAGACGATCAAGGACGAGACCGACGGCGCCACCGAGCTGAGCGAGCAGGAATCCCGCACGCTGGCCGGGGCGTTCTTGTTCAGCGGCGAAGAGCAAGAGAAGGAGATGGGCGTCCTCAGCGGCGGGGAGCGC
>JBCBZM010000068.1:0-16478 GCA_039815345.1 Planctomycetota bacterium
CGACGGCCTGACCGAGGTGTTCGACGGATCGGGCGCGCAGCTCGGGCTGGACGCGGTCGAGCGGTGTTTCGCCGAACACGGCGCGGGGTCGCTGGCGTCGATCGACGAGGCCGTGCGCGCGCTCGCCGCCGCGCACGGCGAGTCGGACGACGACCGCTCGCTTGTGCTGATTCGCGCGCACGCTCAGCAGACTGGAACCGCCTGATGGACCCCGCCGAGTTGCAGACGCTCATCCGGGCGATCGAAGCCAAGGACCTCGCGACCGCCGCCCATACCTGGCGCGTCGTGCTATACGCGCGGGCGATGGCCGAGGAGGGCGGGCTGGGGCGCGACCGGGTCGAGCGCATCTCGATCGCGGCGGCGCTGCACGACGTCGGCAAGCTGGATATCCCGTCGGCGATTCTGCAGAAGCCGGGCAAGCTGACCGACGAGGAGTTCGCGGTGATCCAACAGCACCCGGTGACCGGGTACGCGCGCATGATCAAGATGGATGTCGAGGACGAGGACATCCTCGATCTGATCCGATACCACCACGAGCGCGTGGACGGGAAGGGCTATCCGTACGGGCTCGCGGGCGATGCGATCCCGGTCGTCGCCCGGTACTTCGCGGTCATCGACACGTTCGATGCGCTCACGTCGATCCGACCCTACCGCACGGAGATCGGCGAGGACGCGGCCGAGCGCGCGCTGGTGATCCTGTCGGAGGGCGCCGGGTCGGCGTTCGCGCCGGAAGCGGTCGAGCTGTTCACCGCCCTTTACCGCGAGCAGAAAATCGACCACGTGCTGCACTACTTCAACGACGAGTTCCCATCGCCAGACTTTCAGCTCGAGCAGGTCCGCCAGCACGAACGCACCGACCGACGCAACGCCTAGCGATCGGCTAGAGGCCGGCCATCTTTCGCAGCTTCGCGTCGAGCTTGGGCGGGACCGGCATCACACTCAGCCGCGACTGGCGGACAAGGTCGAAGTCTTTGAACGTGGGGTCGGCTTTGATCTCGGCCAGGGTCACGGGCGTCTGGGCGGCTTTACCGGGCGCGACGTCGAAGAGAGTGAACTTCACGTCGCCCGCGGCCGTGCGGACGCCTTCGTGTGCGGGGTCTTCGTAGGCGCCGCGCACGACCTTGGCGATGCCCGCGATCGCGCGCTCGCCGCCGGTGTGATAGATGAACGCCTCGTCGCCTTTCTTGATGTCGCGCATGTGTTTCTGCGCGGCCGGGTTCGCCACGCCGTCCCATTCGGTGCGCTTATCGCGGATGAGATCCGTGTAGCTGTAGTCGTCGGGCTCGGTCTTGAGCAGCCAGGTGGTCATGGTCGGGCGGTCTCCGGAGTGGGTCGTTGGAGCAGGCATCGCACCTCCAACTCGAGGGCGCCGCCGGGTTCGAGTGTGTGGACGTCGGCGCCCGGCACGCCTTGGGCGTGCAGGTTGTACCCGTTGTTGGTCATGGTCGAGGGTTCGAGGCAGACCGTCCGCCCGTCGGGATGGACAAAGACAACGCAGTGCGTCGCCTCGTTGCTGCTTTCGAGTTCGATCGCGAGCGTTCGTGGCGGCGCGTCCGCGTGTCCGTTTGTGGTCGCGGCGTTGGCCCAGGCGATGCCCGCTGTGCCGGCGAACCCGCTGAACACGTCATCCACGCCTTCGAGCTCGGTGACGGGAGCGCCCTCGGTCAGGCGTCGGCACAACGGGTCGGGTTTGGATGGTCCGATGGGGATCTGTTGTTCGGCGGGGTAGCGTCCTTGGACGGCGGCGCGGACGGTCATGTTGTCGCGGCGAACGAAGAACGGATGCAGGCCGAGGCCGCAGGGCATGGGTTCGTCGCCCGTGTTCTGGAGCGTGAGGCGGCAGGTCCATCGGCCCGCGATGATCTCGTGCAGCACGATGAGTGAGCACGGGAACGGCCAGCGCGAGGCATGGCCCGGCCCGATGTCGGCACGCAAGCGGGCCGAGACGGGCGTTCGATCCAGCAGGCGGAACGGTTCATCTCGGAACACGCCGTGGATCGCCGAGCCGTCATCGAACGAAGGTTGCAAGTCGATCGTGCGGCCGCGCCACTCGAAGCGAGCCTCATCGACCCGGTTGCACCACGGGGCCATCACGAAGCAGGCCGACTCGAGCGGCCCGTTCGCGTTGGGTGTCGGTCGGAGCAGAGGCGTGGGGTCTGCCCCTTCGGACAGCGCCCAGAGACCGATGACCGAGGCGCCCATGTCCGGCGCGAGATCAAGCCGGAGTTTGTCAGATTCGAGACGGATGGCGCCCAAGCGTTGCTCCCGCGGCTTTGCTTTTCGTGCCGCGGCCAATGATCGGGCCGGTGTTGGCCGGAGACAAACCGGACGGGCACAAAGTCCGCACGAACCGGCGTGCGTGAGGGTAAAAGCGAACACGGCGGCCCGGGAAGGCCGCCGTGTCGTCGATTCATCGGGTTGCTCGGTCGCGGCTGTTGATTGGCAGCCGTGTTCCGGGCGAGCAGAGCGAACTCTTAGCGAGCGGCAACCGGGGTGGTCGCGCCGTCGTCGGCCCGCTGGTCGTCGATTTCCTTGGAGCCGCAACCGCCGCAGCAGCCGTTCTCACCGTTGCCGGAGCAGTCGCCGGTGAGCTTCTGGCAGGCCTTGCCGTCGGCACGCACGGGGAGGAGGTCACCATCCCAAGCGGCGGTGGCGAGGATCATGAAGCGGCCCATTTCGCACTCGGCGGCCGAGGCGGTCTTGATGATCTGAGCCTTCACGCCGCAGCTCGAGCCGCAGGCGCCTTCGGCAGCCACGGTCTGGACGGCCTTATCGCCGCAGGACGCGGCGCAGGTCTTCTCAGCAGCGACGGTCTGGGTCGCAGCGTTGCAGGTCGAGGAGCAGGTCTTCTCGGCGGCAACGGTCTGGACGCCGGTGCTGCAGGTGGAGGAGCAGGACTTCTCGGCGGCGACAGTCTGGACCGCGGTGTTGCAGGTGGAGGAGCAGGTCTTCTCGGCGGCGACAGTCTGGACGCCGGTGCTGCAGGTGGAGGAGCAGGTCTTCTCGGCGGCGACAGTCTGGACGCCGGTGCTGTAGGTGGAGGAGCAGGTCTTCTCGGCGGCGACGGTCTGGACCGCGGTGCTGCAGGTCGAGGAGCAGGACTTCTCAGCGGCAACGGTCTGGACCGCGGTGCTGCAGGTCGAGGAGCAGGACTTCTCGGAGGCGACGGTCTGCACCGCGGTGCTGCACGTGGAAGAGCAGGTCTTCTCGGAGGCGACGGTCTGCACGGCCTTGTCGCCGCAAGACGAGCCACAGCCGCTGGCCTTGTCGGCCTTCTCGGAGGCGACGGTCATGGTCTTGCCGGTGATGGGGCAGGTGTAGGACTTGTTGGCGACGGTCTGGACCGAAGCCTTGTCGCCGCAGGAGGAGCCGCAGGACTTCTCGGAGGCGACCGTCTGGACGGCGGTGCTGCACGAGGAAGCGCAAGTCTTCTCAGAGGCGACGGTCTGGACCGAGGCCTTGTCGCCGCAGGAAGTGGCGCACGACTTCGACTCGGAGGCGACGGTCTGGACGGCGGACTTCGTGCCGCAGGAGGAGCCGCAGGTCTTTTCGGTGGCGACGGTCTCGACGGTCGCATGCTCGGCGCAACCGAGGGGGCAGACATGGCCGTCATCGCCGGTCAGGGCAACCGTGGCAACCTCCGCTTTGGAGTCACAGCTGCCCAGGGGACAACCGGTGGTCATGGTGTTGTAGCCCGCGACGCCGGCGGCCATCAGGCCCGCAGCGCCGAGGATCGTGGTGAACAACGCGGTAGTACCGAAACCCTTCATCGAACGACCTCCTGCCGCGATCGCGGCCCAAGCGTTTTGAGATACGGACGACCGCGTGTGCGGCTTATCGCCCCCCGGACTGGGTGATCTACAGACCGTACCACCTCAGCATCGTCCAGACAATAGACAATGATGGCGGAACGTTGCCACTTCAAGGCGGGTTGGCGGCGGTTTATTCCGGCTCGGACCGGGTTTTTTGGTCGATCGGCGATCGAGTTGTTCGGACTCGCCGCGGCGTCTTCAGAACCCCCTCCCTCGGGCCGATAGACGCCGCTAACCGATGCGAATGTGGCAAAGAGGACAACACGATCCGGCGGACGCGCGTTCTGACCAGGCCGAGCCCGAGCAGCCCCACGCCCAGGATGGGGCCCGGTCTTTACCGGAGAGTGACGCTGAATCGGTCGAGCTTCAGCCGGTTTCGGGCGATCCCGGGCCGCAGGCAGGCCAGGGGGATGTCCTTGATGCGCTGACGGGCCTGGAATCCCAGCTTGCCCAACTCCGCAAGGCGCACGTGGTGCAGCAGCAGACGGCGGCCGAGTTGGACCAGCGCCGCGAGGCGATCGAACAGGAACAATCGCGGCTCGAGTCGGCGCGCGCTGACCTCGAGCGGGCCGAGCAGGATCTGCAAACCGCTCGGGAAGGGCTCGAGCAGGAAGCGATGCAGGCCGAGCGGGCGGCGACCGAGGCCCGCGAGGCGGCCGAGCGGGTCCGAGAAGAACGGGCGCAGCTCGAAGAACTCGAACGCGGGCTCGAAGCACGCGAGCAGGCGGTCAACGACGCGAAAGCGGAAGCGGACGAGAAGCTCCGCGCCGAACTCGCAGAGGCGGAGCGGATCTCCGACGAACGGCACGCGGCGATCGAGGCGCGCACGGCCGACGTCGAGCGGCTCTCGGCTGAGCTTGCGGGCGCCCGGCAGCGGGTCGAAGAGCTGGAGTCGGCGACGCAGCAACTCGCCGAGCGGTCGTCGTCGGCTGAGAACGAAACGCAGAGTCTGCGCGAGCGGGCGGAGCGCGCCGAACAGGAAGCCCGATCGCTGTCCGAGCAGATGCAGCGGCTGGGCGAGGAAGCCGAGGGCGTCCGCGCGGGCCTGAGCGAGGTGGAATCGGCCCGGCAGGAGGCGCAAGCGCGGGCCGAGGAGGCCGAGCGGCTGGCCTCGGAGCGCGAATCGGCGCTGGCCGAGTTGCAAGGCCGGGCCGAGACCGGCGACGGCGAGCGCGCGCAGTTGCAGTCGGCGATCGAGTCTTTGACGCACGAGCGCGACGAGGCGCGGGCGGCGTTGGAGTCGATCCGCCAGGACGCGGCGGCGGGCGGTCAGCAGGCCGATGAGATCGCGGTCCGGCTGGCCGAGGCCGAGGCGACGATCGAGCGGATGCAGTCGGAGATGGAGTCGGCGGCCAACGCGTCGGCCGAGCTCGCCGAGCGGGCACGTTCGGCAGAGGAAACCGCGTCGGCGGCCGAAGAGAAGTACGCCAAGCTCGAGCGCAAGGCCCGCGAGATCGCGGGCTCGCTGGAGCGGCGGACCGAGCGCCTGCGGGCGGCGGAGCAGAAGGTCGCGGCGTTGGAAGCGGCGGGCGCCGAAGGCGACGGGAGCGCCGGGCCGGTTGTTGCGGATGAATCGAACACTCGGCGTCGTCAGCGGCTGCTGACGCAGCGTGACCTGTTGCGCGGCGAATCGGGCAAGATCCGTCGGGCGGCGGAGGCGCTTCGGCAGAAGTTCGCTGAGGCGGACCGCGTGCTGGCCCAGCGGGCCGAGCTGCGGACCGCGGCTCGCGCCGTGGTCGAGGCGCAGAAGAAGCTCCAGCGGGAACGGGCGACGACGCGGGCGGTGTGGAACATCGCGGGCGTGGCGATCGCGTGCGCGGCGATCGGGGCGTTGTCATTCAGCCTGGTCAAGCAGGTGGTGCCCGGCAAGTACGCGGCGGTGGCGACGTTCGCGGCCGAATCCCGCGGCGGCGAGGCGGCGCCCGACGAGCTGGCGGGCTGGCGCGAGTATCACGAGCAGTTGATCGAGGACCCGCGGTTTATCCAGGCCGCGGCTCAGCGGATGCAGCGCCGCGGGCTCGCGGAGCTGGGCGACACGGCGGTGCTGCGGGCCGAGATGCAGACTCGGTTGGACTTGCAGCCGGCGTCGGAAGACACGTTCCAGGTGCAGTGGACGGGCGAGGGTTCGGCTCGGACCGAGCGCGAGCTGGACACGCTGCTGACCGTGGTGCTGGGCGAAGCGAACGCCGCACGGAAGCACCGGCCCGACGGGCTGCTGACGAACGTGACCGAGTCGGCGTCGGCCGGTTCGGAGCCGATCGACCGGACGCAGCTCATGGCCGGGCTCGTTGTGTTCGGCGTGCTGGCGACGGGGTGCGTGTTCGCGGGCGCGTTGCTCTGGCGGCGCATGACCAAGGCGCGCGACGACTTCGAGCGTGAGCTGCGCGTGGTCGCGGCGCTCGGCGATATCGAGTCGGTCGAACCCGGGGCCTGATCGCGGACATTCATGTAGGACGCGCATGAAAACGCCGCCCATTGGGCGGCGTTGTTTGTGGGCATGTTTGTGGACACGATCTTCGCAGCGCTATGAGCGTGCGGCGTCGGCTTGCGTGTCTGCGTCTGCGATCAGCAGGAACTCAGACTGCGAGGACGCGTCGCCGGCGCGGATGATCGCGAGGCGCGAGGCGCCGTTGAGATCCATCGAGACGCCGCTGGACATCAGGGCGCCGGTGGAGCGGAACTCGGCGATGGTCGCGATGATGTTGTCGTCGTCGTCGAGGGTGACGACGCGGTAGGTGCCGCCGTCGTCCGGGCCGGGCAGGGCGATGCAGAAGAGGCGTGACTCGTCCCATTCGGGGTTGGACCAGATGGCGGCCCGGCCGGACATCTCCTCGGACTGCGGCTGGAAGACCACGCGGCGCGTGTCGACATCGAAGAGGGCCTTCTCGACGTAGTCGGGGCCGAAGTGTTCGATGATGCGTTGGACGAGGGCGCCGTTGCTGACTTCGGTGTCGAGGCGTTCGTGCTCGCCCCACATGTAGAGGGTGCTGAAGCCGAAGGTGAGGGCCGCGGCGGCGAAGCCGATGGCGGCGCCACGCCACAGGACCGAGACGCGGGCGTTGAACTTGAGCGGGCGGACGTGACGGGCGACATCGAGCGAGCTTTCGCGGCCCGCGGTGTGGCGGATCGGTGCGGTGGCCGAGGCCTGCGCGGAAGCCTCGGTCGAGGCTTGCGTCGAGGCCGGTTTGCCCGCGGCTTGCAGGACGGCCTGGATGACCTTCGAGCGAAGCTCGGGCTCGGGGGCTACGTCGGGGAGGTACGCGCGGAAATCGGCGAACCGGGCGCGCTCGGCTTCGACCTGCGTCTGGAGCGCTTGGGGCGCTTCGGAGAGCTCGGCTTCGAACACGGCGCGCTCCTGTTCGTCGAGCAGGCCGAGGGCGTCGAGCTGTGCGTATTCAAAGAGCAGGGCCGGGGTCATGTCGCCAGTTCCTCTCCGGGCTGCTCTCGCAGCCGAACGAGCGCTCGACTCAGAGCGCTCTTGATGGTCCCCAACGGGGTGTCGAGTTCTTCGCCGATCTGTCGGAGGGTTTGGCCTCCGAGGTACGCACGCGTGATGACCGTTCTCTGCAGCTCGGGGAGCTGGGCTACCCGTTCCATCAACGCGGCGAACCGTTCGCTGCGTTCCATACCTTCCGTCGAGCCGATCAGGGCCGAGGGATCGGAGCCGGCCTGGGCTTCGTCGAGCGTGCCGGCCCGCACTCGGGCGCGGGTTCTGCGGAGCTTGTCGACGAGATGGCGTCGAGTCAGGAGCATCACCCAGGTCACCAGTGCGGCTTTCGTTTCGTCATACCGCTCTGCCGTCTTCCAGAGGCGGACAAACACTTCTTGAACCGCGTCATCTGCGTCGGCGGCCGTCGGCATGGCCTGATAGGCCATGCGGTACACCAGCGACCCGAAGCGGTCGTACAGATCTCCGACCGCGGACTCATCGCCCGAGGCCACTCGGCGCATGAGCACGCCGTCGTCTTCTCGTTGCTCGCTCCGAGGCGTCATAGCAAGCGTCCCAGAGCCACCCCACGAGTCCGCGCCAGATACGCGTTCCATCAAGATACGCGATGACGGCCGGAACGGATCCTCTGTTCTGCATGATGGTTGTGTAAGAATGATCCCCTGGACCAGCGGCGCCCGCGCCGTCTGTTTGTGTTTTGTATGCCCATATTTACACGTGTTGTCCACAAGGTCGAACAATTTGAGGTCCGGAGGCGTCTGTTCGTCGAAGAAAGCACGTGCGGGCCGCTCCAAGTGTTTGTTTGGGCGGTCCGAGATTGTGGCAGGCCCCCCGATCGAGTATGATCCATACGGAGGGAGTTGCGACGAGGATGTGGGTCCAACGTGACATCTCGATGCTGAGCCGTCGTTCTGACGGTTCGCAAGGACCGTGCGCGGGTCGTCGCCGGGAGGGCTTCACCCTCATCGACATCCTCGTGGCGATCGCGGTGGTGTCTGTGTTGGTGGGCTTGATGCTGCCGTCGTTGACGGCGGTGCGCGAGACGGCGCGGCGTGTGACCTGCTCGTCGAACCTGCGGCAGCTCGGCCTCGGTGTGCAGCTTTACGCGAACAACCATTCCGATCGCATCCCGACGTTTGCTTCTTCAAAGTCTTCGATGAGCATTCGCGGTGGCACGTTCGATCCGTTGGCCGATGTGGTGCGTTTGCGCCACGATGCCGACGACCCGGCAACGCCCGACGAGTGGACGGGCTTGGGTCGGCTGTTCGAGGAACGCATTCTGGATGCCGCGACGGTCGCGTACTGCCCGTCGCACCAGGGCCGATTCCGCTACGAGGCGTACGAAGAAGCGTGGCGCGAGGGCGAGGGTGAGCTTGCGGGCAACTTCTTCCTGCGAGAGGACGGCGCCCCGCGTCGCCTTTCGGATGCGCCTTCGCGGACCGCGCTGGCCGTGGACGGGTTCACGAATTTGGGTGAGTTCAATCACGAGAACGGCGCCAACGTGCTGCGGGTGGATTCTTCTGTGAACTGGAAGCAGGACCTCGGCGGCAACCTCGCGCGGTCGCTGATGGATAACTACACGCAGGCGATCCATGGCCACGGCGGCGGCGACAGCGACGACAAAGATTCAGCGGGAGGGCCCGGCGCCAAGCAGCCGGTCGATCCGTGGCGCCAGCTCGATCTGGGCGAGGTCGCCCGATAGTCGTTCGATAAGAGCGGCAAGGCTCCTTGCTCCGCTGCACTGCTCATCCATCCGATGTTGATCTGACCGGCACTGATCAGATCAGGCATCGATTTGATCAGGCATTAATCCGATCGCTGCGGCGCTGTCGGCCCGTCGGGTTGGTTTGGGCTGGGAGCGTGCGGGTCTGGGCGCGGCTCGCGTGACCGGTCTTCGGACGATCGCTACGCTGCGGCCATGAATACGATTACGCCCGGACTTTCGACGCCGATGTGGACCCGTGTGTCCGTCGCATTCGCCTTGATCATCTCTGCGCTGGCTTCCGGCGTTGCGGAGGCTCAGTTGGTACCCGAGTCGCGTTACTAAGGCGTCGATCGACGCGTTCCTGTCTTGGCCGAAGCACCGGCGGGCGCCGCGGGCGCTGCGGAGGTTCGGCTGTACCCGGCGCCTGGTCTCGACGGGGCTCCGGCTTCGGATCCGATCGCGACGGCGCCGATCGAGTTGGGCCGGGTCGATTTCGCGGCGTTGTTCCCGCAGCTCTGGCAGCGGGACGGCCGGACGTTTGATCTGTATTACGCGCAGCTCGTGATCGGCGGCGAAGAGGTGGGGGCGCCGCTGGTGATCCAGCCGTTGGTAACGCCGGTGCGTGCGAAGTCGAGCGGTCAGGGTGTTGTGTGGCCGCCGAGTCCGGCGGTGTTCACGGGCCTGCGGGTGTATCCGGATCAGCACGTGCTGTTGGAGACGACCTCCGGGCCGATCGAGGTGAAGCTGCGCCCGGACCACGCGCCCAACACGGCGTGGAACTTTCGGACGCTGGCCGAGGGCGGTTTCTACACGGACATTCTGTTCCATCGCATCATCGCGATGATCCCCGGGCGCGGGCCGTTCGTGATTCAGGTGGGCGACCCGACCGGGACCGGCCGCGGCGGCCCGGGGTATCAGTTCGATCTCGAGCGGAGCATTCTGCCGCACGACTTCGGTGTGATCTCGATGGCGCGTTCGGGCGACCCGGACTCGAACGGTTCACAGGTGTTTCTCTGCCTGTCCCGTCCGGGCACGCAGGCGCTCGACGGGAACTACACGACGTTTGGGTACGCGGTGAGCGGCGCCGCGGCGATCGTTGAGATCTCGGCCTCGCCGGTGGGCCCGGGCGATCGGCCGGTGGGCGAGAACCTGCCGAAGATCGAGTCGGCGCGGCTGGTGGACGCGCCGGTGTACTCGCAGACTCCCGCGCCGGTGACACGTCCCGAAGCGGGCGCGGAGCGATAGCCGCTCGTTCGTCGTCTTGCGTTTGTTTGAACCCCGCCTCGGCGGGGTTTTTTGTTTTTCGGGGTGTGCTGCTTTGAAGTGCGGTGCGCTAGAAGCGGATCGTCACGCCGATGCCGAGGACGACGGAGGGGTCCACGTCTTCGGAGCTGATCTGGTCGCCGGTGCGATCGAGCAGTTCGATCTCGTTGAAGAAATCGACGCCGGCTCGGCCGTGGACCTGGATGTTGGGTGTGAAGTTGTACCGGGCGCCGGCGGCGACTTCGAAGCGTTGGTCTCGCGCGACGCCCTCGGGGATCGGGCCGTCGTCGTCGAGGCGGTACTCGCGGCCGACCCAGCGGGCCTGGCCGAAGAGGTCCCACTGGCGCGTGGGCTTGAAGGTGTAGCGGACGCCGACGCCGCCCGCGCCGCCGAGGCCTCCGGTTTCGAGCTGGCTGCGCGGCCCGAGTTTCCAGTCGAGTGTGACGAGCGGGATGATGAGCTCGTCGTCTTCGAGGCGTGTGAAGACGCCGACGCCGGCGCCGATGCTGAGGTCGTTGTTGAAGGTGTAACGGACACCGCCGAAGCCGCGGGCCCGGAAGATGTCGCTGCCGCTGCTGCCGGATTCGGCCGCCCAGGTCAGGCCGCCGCCGGTGAACCAGCCCCACTTGGGGTTGAATCGGCCGGAGAGCGCCATGTTGATGTCGTACTGGTAGGTGGTGTCGAAGGGATCGCCGTTGGCGACGAGTCCGGTGGCGTCGTCGAAGTCGTAGAAGCTGAACTCGGAGCCGAAGCTGAGCCGCAGGAAGACGTCGTTGCCCAGGAGAGAGGACACGCCGAGCTCACCTGTGAGCCGGGAGATGCCGACATCGCCGTCGGTGTCGAGGTCGGCGGGCAGGTGGAAGGTGGCCCGGGTGGTGAGGCTGAAGTTGGTGCGGTCCCAGAGCGTGTCGCGGTCGCCGGCGGGAGGGGCTTCTTCGTTGGTCAAGACCGGGTCGGCGGGCGCGTCGACTTGGGCGTGCGCGGCTGGGGGCGCGAGGACGGCGGCGAGTGCGAGGGAGGCGACCGCGCCGGCGGCGGCGCCCATGCGCGGTCGGGCTGGGCCACGGAATGTCGTGGGCGTCTCGTTCGTTGCGGTTTGGGTCACGGCGGTGTGGGTCACGTGGGGTCGTCTCCGTGCGGGTGAGCGCGTGGCGGCATGGTAGCGGACGGCGCGGCGCCGCTGTCGAAGAACGGTGGGGCGGTCGCGTGCAAGAGTCTGGATCCGGCGCTTTCTGCGTCCATCGGGGGATACACTGTGGTCGTCCGAGCCGCGTGTTGTACGCGGAAACGCTGGGGCGGTAACTCAACTGGTAGAGTGCCAGCTTTGCAAGCTGGAAGTTAGGGGTTCGAGTCCCCTTCGCTCCATTTTCTCTCTCTGAGAGATACGAGGCGAGCGGCGCTTACTCGCCGCTCAGTGATGGCGGTGGGTTGAGCTTGGAGAGTTCGTCCCGGGCGTCTCGCGTGAGCTGATGATTTTCGCCGAGCACCGCGGCCCTTCGTTCGGCCGCTTCCTTCCAAGCCGCTGACGCGTCTTCGAGCCGATCCTGACCGGTGCGGAGCCTGGCGACCAAGCCGAGCGAGTGCAGCGTGCCGATGTGGTTCGGTGAGATCGCTTGGTAGCCGTTCAGTGCCGCCAGCACCAGCGGCTCGGCGTCGTTTGGGCGTTCGAGTTTGAGCAAGAGGTTGCCGAGGTTGTAGCTGGCGTTCAGCGTGGAGGGATGTGTCGGGCCGAGTACCGCGTTTCTTCGCTCGTACGACTCGCGCGTGTACAGCTCGGCTTCTTCGTAGCGTTCCAGCGTCATCATCAGGGCGCCGAGATTGCCGACCGATGTGAGCGCCGACGGATGGTCGGGCCCGACGGCGCGACCGAATCCTTCGTATGACCGGCGGTAGTACGGCTCCGCGTCTTCGGGGCGTCCCATGGCGTTGAGGACGTATCCGACGTTGCCGACATTCATGAGTGTTCGGGGATGGTCTTCGCCGAGCGCCGATTCGTTGATCTCAAGGGCGCGGCGGTACAGTTGCTCGGCTTCGTCGAGCTGGCCTTGGGTATCGAGCGACGCGGCCAGGTTGTTGGCGGCGAGCGCGACGTCGGGGTGGGACGGCCCGAACAGTTCGATCAGGACATCGAGTGTTTCGCGTTGGATGGTCTCGGCCTCGGCGAACCGGCTGAGTTTGGCGAGCGTGTCGCCGTAGAGCGTGAGGGCGTCTGCGGTTTGGGGATGCGCGTTGCCATGCCTGGCGCGTGTGCGTTCGACCAGCTCCCGCCCGATCGGTTCGGCTTGTTCGAGCCTGCCGGCGGCCATGAGATCGCTGGTGTAGTTGTGCATGGACACGAGCGTGGAGTCGTGGTCGGGCCCGAGGAGTTCGCGTCGACGCTCGTAGCCGTCTCGCTTCATGTTGAGCGATTCATCGAGACGTCCCATCTCTCCGAGCGTGCTCGCCATCATGCTTTCCAGGCCCAGCAGGTCAGCCTCGGGCACGCCGATCGCTCTGGCGCCCTCGACGGCTTCGCGCTGCATCTCGAGCGCTTCTTCGAATCGGGCCTGCCTGCGGAGCGTAGTCCCGACGTTGGCGATCGCGTTGAACGCCGCCAGGCTCTGTTCGCCGTAGAGCGCTTCGACGGGGCCGATCCTGCTTCGCAGTGCTTCTTCTGCTTCGTCGTGTCGGCCCTGCGCCATGCGGAGCAAGCCGAGTTCCAGCAGCAGACGTTGATGCACGGCGTGGGTTTCGGGGATCCCATCTGCGTGGCGGTCTAGTGTTTCGGTCAGAACTTCGTCGCCTCGATCCAGCAGCCCCATGTTGCGGTAGATCTTGACGATCGACGCGCGCATCCTCGCTTGCACTTTCGGGTCGTTTTCGAACTGGCTATCGATCGCGGAGAGCGACGGCTCGAGCAGATTCTCGGCGATCGTTGCTCGTGCGGTGTCCGTGAAGCTGACCGAGGAGAGCGCGGTGTCGACCGAGTCGCGGTCGGCCTGATCGAGTGATTCAAGGATGTGTCTGCGTTGCGAAGCGCCCATCGCTTGGGCGTCGATGCTCAGCAGTTGATTTTCCTGGAAGGTCGTGACGCGTTGGAGTTCCTGGTTGGTCTGTTCGAGTGCTCGGTTGGCGCGTAAGGCGAACAGCAGGCCGGCGGAGGCGCTGATGACACCGGCCACCAGCAGCAGCACGCCCGCGGCGACGCCCGCGACGAGGCCGCGGTTTCGTCGGGCGAACTTGCCGAGTTGGTAGAGCGTCGTGGCCGGTCGGGCCTCGACGGGCTCGTCCCGGCAGTACCGACGCAGGTCGGCCGACAACTCGGCGGCCGACGCGTACCGGCGGTCGGGTTCTTTGTCCATCGCTTTGGCGATGATGGTTTCGATGTCGCCTCGGAACGCGGGGTGGTGGCGGCCGGCGGGTTCGGGGTCGTCTTCGCGCAGCCTGCGCGCGGCCTCGGCGAGTGAGACGCCGCTCAGTTCGTGCGGCGGCCGGCCGGTGAGCAGGCGGTAGAGCACGACACCGAGCGCGTAGACATCAGAGCGGCTGTCGATCGCCTGACCGGTCGGGTCGAGTTGCTCGGGGCTCATGTACGCGAGCGTGCCAACGATTTGCCCGGCCTGCGTTTGAAGCGTGAGCAGCCGCGCATCGGGCGCTGTCAGTCGGGCGACGCCGAAGTCGAGGACTTTGGGTTGACCGATCGCGTCGATCAGGCCCGAGGCGCCGGTCCCGCTCTGTGTGGTCGCGTCGCTCTTGACGAGGATGTTCGCGGGCTTGAGATCACGATGGACGACGCCGCGCTGGTGGGCGTGCTGCACGGCGTCACAGATGCGCGACACGAGTTCCAGCGTCTCGTGCGTCGAAAGCCCACGCTCTTCGATGAACCGATCGAGCGGCAAGCCGTCCACGTATTCCATCGCAAAGAACGGGACCTCCTCGTGGCCGAGTCGCGCCGAGCCGGCCTCGAAGATCTGGGCGATGCCCGCGTGGTCGAGCCGTCCCAGGACCTCTGCTTCGTGTCGGAATCGGCGCAGCATCTGCGGCGTCGAGAACGCCTGGCGCACAACCTTGAGCGCGACGCGTCGGGCCGGGTTGTCCTGGCGGGCCTCGTACACGACGCCCATGCCGCCGCGCGCGATCTCGCGGACCAATCGGTAGCGTCCGATGGACTCGGGCATCGAGCCGATGGACCCGTCGCCGTCGGCGAGGTCACCCGCGAGGATGTCGGCGCCTTTGCCAAACTCGGCCGACGGGATCGGCCCGTCTTCGCGCCGGTCTTCTTGCAGCATCGCCTCGACGAGCGAGCGGAGTTGGGCGTTATCGCCCGAGCGCGCCGCCAGTTCGGCGTCCTGCTGCTCGGCGGGCAGGTCGCAGAGTTCGTCGAACAGTTCGAGGGCGCGTTGGTCGAGGCGGTCGTCGTTCATGTTGTCGTTTAAGTCGTGTTCGTGAGTGAGACGTTGAGGAGCGCCCGCGCCTGCCGCCAGCCGCGCACGACCGTTCGCCGCGTGACACCCATGACGTCCGCGGCTTGCTCTTGGGTCAGCCCGCCGAAGAAGCAGAGCTCGACGATGCGTGCCAGGCGTTCATCGGTTTGCTGGAGTCTGCGGAGCGCGTCGTCGAGCTCGATGAGATCGATGTTCTGCTCGCCGGAGGGCGAGGTGATGTCCTCGATCGGGACGCGTTGGGCGCCATCTCCGCGGGCGCCGCCCCGATCACCGCCGCGCTTGGCGGCTCGCTTGGCTTCGGCGTGGTTGGCCAGGATCTGCCGCATCGCGGTCGCGGCGATGGCGCAGAAGTGCGTGCGATCGTTCCAGCCGTCGGCGGGCGCTTGGATCATTTTGATGTAGGCCTCGTGGACGAGAGCGGTGGGCTGGAGCGTGTGGTCGACCCGCTGCCCGCGGAAGTAGCTGCCCGCGATCGCCCGGAGTTGCTGATAGACGAGGGGGAGGAGCGCCTCGGCGGCGCGGGGATCGCCCTGCTCCACCTGCTGGAGCAGCAAGGTCGCGTCGCCGCCGGTTTCGGCGGGCGGTTTGGGCGCCGGCGTGGTCATGGGTCCAGCGTAACGGGCGTTACGGACCGATCCCGGTGGTTTCCTGTAGGTGTTCAGCAAAAAGTCGTCGTCTCGTGTCTCACTCGGGCTCGGGTTCCGGTGTTCGGGGTAGTCGGACACCACCCAGTCCCAAAGGAGACCCAGCCATGCATCCGCACACGATCCGAACGAATGTTTCTAAGTTCCAGACGAGCCTGCTCGCCGCGAGCCTGCTCGCCGCCGCGGCGGGCGCCGTTAAGGCCCAGACCAGCTTCAGCGACCGCACCGCCTGGGAGGCGGCGGCGGGTGCCGTCCTCGTCGAAGACTTCGAGGGCGTTTCCCCGGGCATCATCACGGCAAACACTGAGGTGACCCTCGGCGAGTTGACGGTGTTCTACGACATGCCCGCCGGTGCCGGCGGCGTCGCCCGAGTCGTCGACCCGGCAGACCCGCAGAACACGAACGGCACCAACCAACTCTTTCTGAGCCTCGACGGGAGCCCGAAGTCCACAGTCACGCTCCGCTTCTGGCCACCCGTCACGGCCTGGGGCGCCGACTACTCCATCGGTAGTTTCGGCGATCCGGTGGATATCTCCATCCCGGGATTGACCGAGCGCCTCGACGCGAACACCAGCGGCTTCATCGGGTTTACCAGCCCCACGCCGATCTCTGAAGTGACGTTCATCGATGATTTCATCAGTTTCACCGAGGTCCGGCTCGACAACATCGCCTTCACCAGCTTCGGCGACGAGTGCCCCGAGGCGATCGACGCCTCCGCCGGCGGCACGTTCACCGGCGACTATTTCGACAACACCGGCTCGACCGGCGACGACACCTCGTGCGTGAACTTCGACGACGTCGACCGCTGGTACACCTACACCGCCGCCGAGAGCGGCATCCTGACCGTCGACACCTGCCGGCCCGGCATGGAGTTCCAGCCGGTGGTCGCGATCTTCGACGGCTGCCCGGAGGACGGCGGCACGGAGATCCTTTGCACCAACTCCGGCCCCGGCTGCGCGTTCGGCCCGGTGGGCGATGCGCCGACCGTGTCGCTGCCGGTTGCCGCGGGCGAGACGTACTTCGTCCGTCTGTCGGCGACCGACGGCACGCCGGAGCCGTCGAGCGGCATCGAGATCGACTTCGACTTCGCGCCGCTCGTGGTTGACAACCTCGACGACGGCCCGGTCAACGCGATCGGCGACTTGCCCGGGAGTCTGCGCCAGGTGATCTTCAACGCCGAGC
>JBCBZM010000073.1:0-15176 GCA_039815345.1 Planctomycetota bacterium
GGTCCACGTGCGCCCGAGCCAGATCGAGCAAGGACGCCGACGCGCGCACACCCACGCCCCCCTGTGCCGCGGCCGCGCCCTCGACCGGCGCAAAGCCCATCGCTGCCAGGTCCGAAAACCCGTCCGGCGTCTCAATGCCCTCATCGCCAAAGACCGAGGCCTCGGCCGCGAGCACCGAACCGAGTGGAAACGTCGCGCTCGGCAAGACCCCGGCGATGCCCGCGTTCAGCACCCAGCTGTGTTGATCCGGGTCCCAATAACGGGCGACCGCCGCCGCCGCGTTCGATTTGCCCACGCCCGAGACCACCAGCGCCCCGGCGTCGTGCGTGACCGGCGACCACGCGACCGGCGAGGGCACCTCGGGCCCCAGCACCGCGGCCGCTTCCACAGGCGCCGCGACGACGACCAGCCCGGGCCCGAGCCGCGCACGCAGCGTCGGCAGCAGCCCTAGGCCGGTGTCCGCGCGCTGATTCTTCGACCCGGTCATGGTTTCAGCGTCTCCTGAGGGATTCACCGCAACATTCGGCGGTTTCAGATGTTTCGCCTGAGTCACGCCCGCGGTCATCAAGCAGTAGGCGAGCATCGGCCGACTAAAGTTCAACGATGCGACCCCGCGAGAGCCAACCGGGGCGAACGCATCGAAGTGCCAATGTTCTCTTTCTGCCCCCGACCCGCGGCCGCCAGCAACTGAACCGACGTTCCGGACGAAACCACGGAGCGTTGCACGATATCCGTCCCCGCAGCCCTGCCTCTCGACCCGCCGCCTCAAGTCACCCGGAGCCTCGATGAGCCGCCACAAGAACACAAAGACGATCCCGAACACAAATCGAACCCGACGGGGATTCGGTGTGAAGTCGGTTGTCGCCGTCCTGGCGGTCGTGGCCGTGGGCGCCGGCGCCGTGGTGGTCAGCAACAGCGGCAATGACGACGCGGGCGACGCCCCGGGCATGGCGACCTCCAACGACATGGCGCCGGTCGAGGTCCGCACGTTCGACATCACGACCGTCGCCAGCGGCGAGCTGGAAGCCCGCAACCAGATCGAGATCCGCAGCGAGCTCGAGCAGCGTTCGACGATCACCTTCGTTGTTCCCGAGGGCTCGCGCGTCACGCAGGGCGAGACCCTCGTCACGCTCAACACCGACGCGATCGAAACGAACATCGAAGAAGAAACCCTCCGCGTCGAGTCGGCCCGCAACGACGTGGCCGCCGCGGAGACCGCCCACCGCATCCAGCAGAGCACCAACGACTCGAACCTCCGAGCGGCGAACCTGAACCTCGAGCTCAAGACCCTCGCGCTGCAGCAGTGGAAAGCGGGCGACGTCAAGAAGAGGCGTCAGCAGCTTCAGCTCGCCGTCGAGCAGGCCGACCGCCAGCTCGAGCGTCTGCAGGAAAAGTTCGAGCGGAGCGAGCAGCTCCTGGGTCAGGGCTTCCTCTCGAAGAACGAACGCGACATCGACGAGATCAACTACATCGAGGCCCTCGCCAAGCTCGAGACCACCCGGCTCGATCAGGAGATCTACGAGGAGTACCAGCACCCGCGTGATGAGCGTTCCAAGAAGAGCGACGTGGAAGAAGCCGAGGCCAACCTCGAACGCGTGACCGAAGAGAACGAGATCAACCTCAAGAACAAGCTCGCCACGCTCGAGACCCGCCGCCGACAGCTCGACCTGCGCAAGCAGAAGCTCGAGAAGCTCTACGCCCAGCTCGACGCGGCCAAGATCGTCGCGCCCTCCGACGGGCTCGTGGTCTACGCCTCCAGCCTGGAGAGCGGGCGGCGCTGGGGCGGGGACGACGGCCCGCTGCAGATCGGCAAGCAGGTCAACACCAACGAGCTGCTCATCGTCCTGCCTGACACCAACGAAATGATGGCCTCCGTCCGCGTGCACGAGAGCCTCGCCGGGCGTGTCCGCCCGGGTCAGCCGGCCGAGATCGAGATCGAGGCGGCGGGCGGCGGGAGCTTCAAGGGCACGGTCGAATCCATCGGCGTGCTCGCCGAGACCGGCGGCTGGCGTGATCCCAACCGCCGCGAGTACACCGTCCGCGTCGCGCTCGACGCCGATGACCGAGCCACCGACCTCAAGCCCTCGATGCGCTGCGAAGCCACGCTCCGTCTGGGCCGCGTCGAAGACGCGATCACGGCGCCGATCCAGGCGATCTTCAGCGACGGCGCCGTCCGCTACGTCTACACCGCCAAGGGCTCCAAGTACGAGCGGGTCCCCGTCCGCATCGGCCGACGCTCGGCGATCTTTGCCGAGATCCTCGCCGGCGTGGATGTCGGCGACGCGGTTCTGCTCCGCGAGCCCTCGCCGGGTGAGGTCCTCGGGACGGCGTTCACCGAAGAGCAACTCGCCTCGGTCGGCTTCAAGTACAGCGAAACCGGCCAGATCGTCGCGATGCAACCGGCCGGTCGGCCCTCGGGTCGCCCGGGCGCGGGCCGTCCGTCGGGCGGTCGGCCCGCGGGCGTCTCAACCGGCGCGGGCAAGCCCTCAACAGCGCCCGCCGGCGCGTCCAAGCCCGCCGCGGCGGCCGCGAAGTCGAACGTCGTCCCGGCAACGACGCAGCCCACCGGCGAGTAATCCTCAACGCCGGCCGTCAGGCGCCCCGGCGCTTCTCTCGCATCTCGATTTCGAGCGCCTCGGCGCGATTTACCAGCCGCCCCACCGCCGCGTTGAGATCGAACTCGTCAGCCGAGGACGGCGCGAAGTTGTCGCGCGCGACGTTGTACCCGTCGATCTCCGCGACCGAACGCGACAGATCACGCTGCAGGTCAACAACGGGCAGGCCCTCGATCTCGAAGTACCCATCGACCATGCGCAGCGGCTGAATCGTCGGGCGGCACGGGTCCTTGGGCGACCAGTCCGTAACCACGCCCTTCGTCCCGTCCGTCAGCGTGATGAGCGAGCCGGGCGGGTACGGCGGCGCAACCGCGAGCAAACCCTTCAGCACGATCGGGTCCACCCATCGGCGGTACGGCGGCTTGAGCATCATCGACAGCGCGCGCACGACGGGCGCGCGGGCGCCGATAATCTCCTCAGACGAAGCCGCCGCCGTTTCCAGCGGGCGGCGCAGGCGATCGAACAGGTCGGCCGCGCACACGATCCGCGCGAAGATGTGGATCTGTCGGCCTTCGATCGGCTTGGGGTGCCCTGTGTAGGTCAGCCCCGTCGGGAAGCCGCTGCCGTCGAAGTGCTGATGGTGATTCAGCACGGCCGCGGCGACCGCGGGGTCGACCCCGCCGCGGACCAGCTCGTACCCCAGCCGCGTGTGCTCGCGCCACCGCGCGTCGTGCTCGTCCCACGTCCGGTCCCAACGCTTGCGCACCTCACGATCGAGCCGGAGCATGCCGACGTCGTGCAGCAGCCCGGCCATACCGATGGGCGTGGGGTCCGCGGCCTGGGGCGCCGGCAACCGCGGCCGCTCGCGCACCAGGTACGTCTCCAACTGCACACCCAGCAGCAGCGACAAGAAACACACGGACGACGAATGGTCGAGCAGCGCGTCGTCCTCGTCGTGCATCTCATCGACGAACAACGCGGCCTTGCGGTTCTTGGCGATGCGGTCGAGCATCGAGCCGACCGCGCGGCGGTACGACTCGAAGTCTCGCGGCGCCTGCGCCGATCGGGCCACCTCGTCGAACCCGCCCGCGATCGCACGCGTCAGGCCCGTCCGCGCCTCGATCAGCGCCGGATTGATGAACTCGTCGAGCAGTTCCAAGCCGGGATAGCGCACGTACACCAGCCGTACGCCGTTCTCGACGAGCCGCTCGATGCCGTGGCCCTGGAGCGTGGCGCCGGCGCGCAGCAGCGTCCGCGAGGGCTGCTTGGGGTGGTGGATGGGCAATGCCAACACCATCCCCGGCTTTGCTTTGGTGATCGGCACTCGAAGCATCGACCGCTCCCGCACGCGTCGCGCGGGCCCCGCGCGTCCCCCCCGGTATCGGTCTGCAGCGGTCGGACCTTGCCGGCCGCGAGGGTCGTGACCCGGTTCTCGGACCGGACGCGGGGGCGCATCCGCCGCGCTCGACGCAGGCCGCCACGTTCATCGATGCGCACCGGCGCCGGCCGATCGCTCAGCGTGTCGAGACGAACACGATGTACGCCGTGTACCCAAGCAGCAGCGCGCCGCCTTCCCACCGCGTCAGCCGCCGACCGATCGCGAGGAACGGAACGCATACCAGCGCCGCCCCGCCCATGACCATCAGATCACGCGACAGCGCCGCGGCCGGCGCAACCAGATCCGAGAACAGCCCCGTGATCCCGAGCACCGCGAGCAGGTTGAACACGTTCGACCCCAGCACGTTGCCCACCGCCAGGTCCGGCTCGCCCTTGCGCACCGCGGCGAACGTGGCGAACAACTCCGGGATGCTCGTCCCGATCGCCAGCAGCACCAGCGCGATGATGTACTGCGGCACACCCAACACGCCCGCGATGCCGACCGCCCCGCCGACCAGCAGCCACGAACCCGCGGCCAGACCGATCGCACCCCCGACCGCGAACAAAGCCGCCGGCCCGATCGGGCCGGGCGTGAACTCGCGCTCGGCCTCTCGCACCACTTCGTTGCCGAAGCCCTCGGGATCGCCTTTGGAAGCGAGGTACGTCCACGAGACAAAGCCGGCAAGCCCGGCCGCGAGGGCGCCCGCTTCGAGCCGGGTGATCCGCGCATCGGAGAGCAGCCAGATGCCCACGAGCGTCACGCCGAGCATGATCAGAACGTCCTTGCGGACGACCGAGGACTCGCACGGGAAGGGCGCGAACAGCGCCACCATGCCCAGGATCAGGCCGACGTTGGCGATGTTCGACCCGACCACGTTGCCGATCGGGATGTCGAGCTTGCCCTCGGCGACCGCGCCCAAACTGGCCGCGAGTTCAGGGGCGCTCGTGCCGAAGGCGACGACCGTGAGCCCGATGACCAACGGCGAGACACCCAACCGCCGCGCGATCACACCCGACCCGTGGATCAGCCAGTCGGCGCCCTTCATGAGCAGCACGAAGCCGATCACGAGGCGGGTGATATCGAACAGCAGCGGCATGAGCCGCGATGGTAGCGGCCGCGCTCAGGCCGACCCAATCAGCCGGGCAGCAGTTCCCAGCCCGACGACACCACCGGCGTGAGCACCAGCACCGCACGCGGACCACGCAGGCCCGCCTTCGCGTCGGCCGAACCCATCATGGCTTCGCCCAGAGAAGGCGCCGTCGGCGGCGTCGGGCCGACACCGATCTTCGACGTCTCGGGCTCCGGCCGATCCGACTCGGGTCGATCCGCCGCGATCAGCGACGACCAGCTCACGTCCGGCGCCTCGGGCACGATCAGATAAACCGTCCCCGGCTCGATCTTCCACGACACGCCGAGCGACTCGAACATGGGCCCCGCGGCGCCGGGCCCTTCGACCTTGCCCGAAGCCACGGACAGCGATCGACTCAGGCTCCACGCCAGCTTGGAAGCCAGTTCGAGTTGAGGCGCCAGCTCAAGCCGCATCGCGCCGGACGAACCGGGCAGGCGATAGCAGCGGGCCAGCAGACGCAGACGACCGGGCTCGATCGTGCGCACGCCGTCGTTGAGTTGTACCGCCGAGCGGCGGTTCGCCGCGGGCCCCGAGAGCACCGGCGTCCACGCGGGCAACTCACCGAACCACTGGCGCACATCGGCGCCGATCGTCGGCAGTCCGCCGCGGATCGCCTCGGCCTCTTCCATCGAGACAGCCAGCACCCGAAGCCCGCTCTGACGCAGCCGCTCGGCCCGGAGTTCCGAGATCGGCGCCGGGCGGTTGTCGTACTCGGCCAGCACCGACGCGAGCGCCTGCCCCTGGTCGTCCACCACCCACCAGCGGGCTTCGAGCCCGTCTCGGGCGCCCACGACCGACGGGCTCCACGCCGAATCGGCGGCGTCGTTGGACACAGCCTCGCTGGAGGCACAACCGGTCAGCCCGGCTGCGAGACCTGCCAGGAGCGAACAGGCGGAGACTCGGAACGCACGGACATTGGCAAGACGTCGGCTCATGCCGCGATGGTAGCGGCCGCACGCCCCCGCGCCGAGCCGGAACCGCTCTGTTTGGCATCAGACCGGGTCAGCGACACCGGGTCGACTACACCGGATCAGCTACACCGGATCACAGGCGTTGATCGCCTCGATCAACTGGCGGACCCGGCCGTAGGCGTACCGAGTGTGCGTGAAGCACAGCCGAGGGAGGTGCAGGTGGTCCTCCTCCACGTCGTACGCGGCTCGCTGGTGCATCCGGCCGGTCTTGACGAGCGACGAGAATTCATCACCCAGCCGCTCGACGTCCTCATCCTTCAGGGGCTTCTTGAGCCGGATGATCAGGTCATCGCGCACATAGCGCGAAGAGTGGTAGTTGCGGTAGAACCCCTCGATGTGGTCCGCCGCTTCCGCGGGCGTCTTGGCGAAGTAATAAAAGTCCAGATCCTCCGGGCTGATCAGCCCGCGCTTGAGCAGCACGTCCTCGGTGAACCTGATCCATTCGTCCCAGTAACCCGCCTCGCCTTCCAGCAGCACGATCGGGATCATTGACGCCTTGCCGGTCTGGATCAGCGTGAGTGTCTCGTACGCCTCGTCGAGCGTGCCGAACCCGCCGGGGCAGAGCACCACCGCCTCGGCCTGGCTCAGGAACATCAGCTTGCGCGTGAAGAAGTACCGGAAGTGGATCAGCTTGTTGTCGCCCGCGATCACGTCGTTGGCCGTCGTCTCGAACGGCAGCCGGATCGCGACGCCGAAACTCTTCTCGCGCTCCGCGCCCTCGTGCCCGGCCTTCATGATGCCGTCGCCCGCGCCGGTGATGACCATCCACCCTCGCTGCGCCATGAGCTTGCCCAACTCGACCGTGACCAGGTAATCCGGGTGGTCCTCCGGCGTGCGGGCCGAGCCGAAGATCGTGCACTTGTGCGGCTCCGGGTACTCGGCGAACACGCGGTACGCGTAGCGCAGTTCCTTGACCGCGGCGGTCATGAGTTTCAGGTCGCCCGTCCCGCGGCCATCGGGGATGAGCTTCAGCCCGGCCGTCAGCATCTCGCGCACGAGTCGGCCGTCGAAGCTGTCCGGCGCACCGCCGACCTTGGCGATCAGCTCGTTGATCCCCTCGGCGATATCGGGGTGATCGACACGGACCTGCGGCGCCCGCTCGGGCGGCGCGGCCGACTGATCGTCGGGCGACACGCTCTCGGCCGGGTCGAGTTCCACGCGGTGGGGTTCGTGCCGACCGGTCACCACGCGGGAAGGCTCGTGGCGGTCGGACTCGGAAGGAGTTGTCTTGGAAGGTGTATCAGAAGTCATGCGGCGAGTGTACGCCGCGCGGGCCCGGCGTCCGACCGACCCGCTCAGGGGCTGCCGTCCACCGGCTGGCCCACGATCGGCCGCCTTACGCCGACCTTCGACTGCTCATCTCGCTCGATCCGGGCCCGCCGGGCGATCTCTTCCATTCGCCGATCGCGGTCCGTCCGGTCGCCCAAGATCCGCCCTAGCGCCCCGCGCGTGCCGGCGAACGTCGCGACCCGAACGATCGGCTCGGCGACCGTCCCCACGACCTCGGTCGAGATCAGTTCATCCCGCACGCTCTCCAGCACATCGCTGATCACCGGGATGCGACGCGAGGCTCGGCTGTTGAACCGAAGGTCCAGCGCCTTGGTCGGCCAGTCCAGTTCGCCGTACCCCAGAATCTCGACCGTCTGCGAGAACACCGAGATGTCCTCGAACGTCAGGCGGTCGCCATCGACCAGCAGGCTCGCCCGGCCGAAGTCCAGGTCCTCGCCCGAGGGCGCGGTGAGATTGCTCACCTCGATCAGGCGGAGGACCAACGGCAGTTCCAGCACCCGCCCGCCCGACGCCTGCACCAACCCCGAGCCCTGCCGCTCGGGGTTCGGGCCCGTCCGGCCGACCAAGCCGAGGCGACCGTCCAGCACGCCGCGCGATCGGTCGGCGCCCGCCAGCCCTTCGGGCGGGACCGCAGGCGACGCCACGCCCGGCCCGCCCGGCCCACCCGGCCCCACCGCTCCATTGGCCAGGTCGCCCGAATCCGTCTCGGCTTGCTTCGGCGTCAGGTCTGCGATCACCGACGCCAGCCCCACGCCCGACGCCCGTACGTTCGCCTCGTAGCGCACGCCCTCGCCGGACTCGAGCGGGAAGATCCGTGCATCGCCCGAGACACGCCCGCCGTGGCAGTCGGCCGCGAGCATCGGCACGATCACCGAGCCCTCGGCCGGGCCGTGCCGCGCTTGCGCGGTCAGCCCGGTGGTGCGCACGCCCGCGACCTTCGCACGGTCACCGGCCAAGCGCACCTCGAACGCGACCGAGTCCTCAAGCGAAGGCCTCGACGCGGTGAACCGCGCTTGGCCTTCGGCTTCGTCCACCGGCACGCCCGCCTCCATCGATGCGCCCGTAAACGCGACCCGGCCCGCCGTCTCAAACAGCCACTCCCCGGCGCCGTCCGGCATCTCGACGCGTGAGGCGGCAACGCTCGCGTCGGCGACGCGCAGCAAACCGTCAATCTCCAGCCCGATGCCGTCGAGCGACGCGACCAAGGGCGGCGGCAGTACGGCGCGCAGGCCGCCTGGCAACCCCGATGCTTCGATCGCGAAGTCCGACGCGATGCGGAACGGCTCATTCTGAAGCGACGACCAGTCACCGTCGGCCCGCAGCGTCCAGCCGTCCGACACGGCCTGAATCCGCGTAAAGGCCCCGCCGTCGCGGCCGAACTCGACCAAGCCGTCGACCGGCGCGAACGACACGCGCGTGTCTTCCATCGTCAGGTCGAACGACTTGGGATGGATCACGCCGCCGAGGCGCAGCGGGATCGGCTCACCCGGTTCGGCGTCGTCGTACACCGGCTGGGCGGTGAGCCCGAGATCGAACACGCCACCCGGCTCGACCGCCCCGTACAACGCCGCGAACCCGTCGCCCAGGCGCGTGGTCGAGATCGACCGGATCAAGCCGGAGTCGAATCGGCCCGAGCGCAGCTCGACATCGAGCGCCATCTCGTCCACGCGCGCGTCGTGATCGTCGGCGATTCCCACCGGCGTGCGCCCGCTGATCGCGATCACACCGGCGGGCTCGCCGTTGAACGCGATCGGCGCCGCGAAGGACTCGAACGAGACCCGAGCGCCGTCGCCTGTATCCACGCGCAGTGCGCCCGCCGTCTCGCCCATTTGCAACCGACCACCCGCCGCATCGAACGCGGCCGCACGGAGGTCGCGCATCACGACGCCCACATCCACCCGTCCCTCGTCGCGGCTGCGGATCTCGGCGGTCAGCGTGACCACGCCCTCGGGCCGACGCTGCGCGCGCAGGTCGGCGAGGATCTGCGCCGCCTGCGGGCTGAAGATCGCAACGACATCCTCGAACGGCCCGCGCAGATCCACGCCCGAACCCTGCACATCGGCGCTGAACACCGGATCGGCCGTTGAATCCCGCGGGAACGTCACGGCCGCCGCAAGTTCCACCTTGCCAAGGCTCCGCACGCCCATGACCGGATCGGGCAAAGCCTCGCCCAGGTCGGTCGCGCCCGGCCGTGCATCGGCGGTCAGGTTCAGATCCAACTCGCGCTGCGTGACGTGGACATCGCCGGTCACGCCTTCGAGCACGACCGCCTGCTCGCCGTGCAACGGCGCCGGCCGAGCGGTCAAGCCGTCGAACCGAGCGTGCACATCGAAGCCCAAGTCAAGATCCTCGGCTGATCGCGGTGCGATGTAGGCGATGCAGTCGGCCGTGCCTTCGAGTTGCAGATCGGTCAGGATCTGCCCGACCGAGGTGCCTCGCTCGGCCGTGCGACGATCCCGCGGCCCGGGGATCGCGTGGATCAGCAGATCATCCACCGGCACGTCGCTCGCATCGATGGTGATGGTCGGTGCGAACTTCTTCGGCTTGCCGTCCGCGTCGTTGCCGAGGCTCGCCTCGACCGTGACGTCCGCCTCGCCGCCGCGGAGCGACGAGAACGCGCCGCCCTCAAGCCACAGGTCATTATTCAGAATGACCATCTTCAGATCACGCGCGACGATCGGCAGCGGGAAGTGCTCGGGCAGCAGCCCCGCCTCGGGCAGGGTGACCTCGATGCGACGCTCGAACTCGCTGTAATCACCGAGCGCGCGCAGAATCCGCACGTCTACGCGGGCGATACCGCCGGGCTCGAACACAGGCGTCGCAAGCTCGGCCTCGGCCGACGCGACCCGCTCGGCCCATCGCACCGACGCCTCGCCCTCCGTCTCATCGCGCAGCCGCACGGCCTCGCCGATGTCGGCCCGCAAGGCCGCGGCGCCCGTCGGCGACAGCACCAACCCGGCGTCGAGCAGTTCCTCGTAGCGTTCGTTATTGAACAGCGCGTAGACCAGTTTGCGCCGGTGCTCGCCCAAGGCGCCGATCAGCGTGTCGTCCACGGGCACGCCGTCGGCCGAGATGCGCAGATCGACCTCCGCGCCCGGCTTGGGGGGCGCGATCGTGCCCTCCGCCGTCACCCGGGCGCCGCTCGGCGCCGTGCCGGTAATGCGCTCGATCGTCATCGCCTGGTTTGTTAGGCGGATCGTGCCCTCCATGTCCTGGAACTCGTACGGGAACCAGTGGTACGCGGCCGTGCCGTTTTCGAAGGCGATGACGCCCTCGAAGTCCAACGGCGCCGCCCGGCCACTGATCGCCGCCCCGCGGGAGAGCGTGACCGTCGCGTCGACAAGCGCGCTCGGGTAGCCGAAGGTTTCCAATCGCCAGCGGACCATCCGCGGCGCGTAGCGCAGCACCGCGGGCTGACCCTCGAGCCACCAGTCTTCGGTCTTGAGCGTCGCGTCGAGCGGCGCGTTCGGGCCGAACCCGCCGTAGATCAGTTGCACATCGAACGGCACGCCCTCGATCGCCCCGACCAGCGCCGCCTCCACGCCCGTGCGCTCGAACGTGATCGACCCGGTCACGCCCGTCATGCGTGGGCCGACCTCTCCGGGCTGGGCGTCCGCCGGAGCACCGACCGGCAGCGTGAGCGCGACGCCGTCGAGATCGATACGCAGCGTCACATCGCCGTCGGCGCCGTAGCGCAGGTTCGCGCCCGACAGTTCGCCCTCCATCGCGATGGTGTCCAGCAGCTCGCGCACACGGCTGGGCGCTTCGTCGCCGGCCCACTGTTCCAGCGTGATCGCGTCGAGCGCCAGCTCGAAGCCCGACTCATCCAGCCGTCCGCGCACACGCATCGGCGCTCGGTCCGCGGGCTGGCCGGTCTCGGTCAGCAGCAACTCGTACGCCTCGCCGACCTTCGTCAGGCCCGAGTCGGCATCAAGCACCAGCCGGCGCAGGTCTTCCATCGATTCGTCGTCGTGCTCGCCGATCACGATCTCGGCGCCGTCGGATTCGATCTCTGGCAGCACCGGCGCGCCGGCCGATTGCTTCCCGCTCACCAGCGCGAGGCCCGCAACGTTCAGCCGGCCCGTCGCGCGGTTCTGGCTCAGCGTCGCGACCGGATCGGTGAGTTTCAGTCGCTTGACCACGACCGAGCCGCCGAAGAGCGCGGGCCAGTCGATCGTCGCTTCCAATCGGCCGACGTGCAGGAACTCGGCCGCGGGTCCACGAACACCAGGGGCGGCCATGCTGAGTTCTTCGACCACGAGCCGCCCGTCCGGCTCGATGACCACACGTTCGGCGTCGGCGTTGACCGCGAGCACGCCGCTGAGTTGCGGCAGGATCAACGCCTTGGCCACACCCGTACGCGTCACGACGAACAACGCCGCGACCATGAACATCACGAACACACCCGCACCGGCGGCGATCCACCGCTTCCGCGGCAGCGGGATCCGCATCTTGCCCAAACGGATCGCGCGGCGCTCAAGCTCGTGGATCGCTTCGATCGCGTGGTCGAGTTCTTCACGCGGGCTGTGATGCCGCCGCGGATCGTCGCTCATGCGCTGCCCTCGAGAACTCCGACCCGACCGAACGCGTGTCTCATGCTAGCCGCCCCGACCGCGGGCCCGCTCGGCGCCACGACCGCCGTGACACCTCTCGTACATCGGTCATCCCATCGTCGGCCGAACGCAAACAGATGAGCCGCCAACGTCTCGACGCCCGATCGCCCGTCCTGTGCAGATCACGCGGCCACCGCGGGCCCCGAGAGCCGGTTTGTTAGTGCCAACACACCACAACCGACCGAATCGCCTCTCGCGCCAGCCGGCGGCGCCAGCGGATTACTCGCCCTTGGGCGCGAGCCACTCGGGTAGCTCGCGCACCCGGCCGTCCGCCGACACGCACGCCAACTCGGTCGATGCGACCGCGCACTGCCCGCCGCGATCTTCGAGCCGTTCGCGTCGCCCGTCGCCCGCCTCGATGAGCGTCAACTCGTACTCATGCCGGATCTTCACCCGCGAACCGCCGACGACCCGGCACGCGATCTCGACCCGGTCGTCGTACCGGATCGGCCGGCGGTACCGCACCTCCAGCTTGGTCACGACAAGGAACACACCCTCGCGCTCGAGCTGCGCGTACGTCACGCCGGCCGAGCGCAGCAACTCGGTCCGGGCCATCTCCATCCACGGCGCATAGGACGCATGGTGCGCCACGCCCATCGGGTCGCACTCGCAGTAGCGGACACGGACACGGATGGCGCCATCGGTCATCGGATGCGGCGCGGGGTCGATCATCCGTACACGATATCGCTGCGTGTCATCCGTCGCAGGCCGCGTTCCAGCGGCGCACATAGCACACGATTTCATCAACACTCACAGCGCCGTCCCCGTCCGCGCATCCCCGCCGACCCGCGATGTCTGCGGCTCGGGATCGCTCCGCGAAGCGGCTCACGTACTCACTGAGATCAGCGAACGTAACGAAGCCGTCGCCCGTAAGATCGGCGCGCCCATGATCGAGATCGAACTTCAGGAATCCGTACGCGCGGAAGCCGTCTTCGAAGCTCACATTGATGACGACATCGGGCGGATCGCTCGTCGCGGCCTGCAGCCGAACGCCAAGAACAACGTCATCGATCCATTCGGCGTTCGCAACGAACACGGTTCGCTCGATGCCGTCTGGCAACACGAAGCGATCACCCGGCGCGATCAAGGAGGACAGCGACCCGTCGGCGTCGAGGCGCCCGACTCCCATACCGAGGTAGTCGCCCTCCGGTCCCGTCGCGGGCTGAGGCTCGTAGCTGAAGAGCCAGCCGCCGCAGGCGATTGGAGCGCGCGGGAAGGGACGGGTGGCGACCCAAGCCGGGTCGAGCCCGGGCAGCGGCGTCCCGCCCGGCACGACACGCTTCAGATCCGCCTGCCCCAACTCGGAGAGCCAGAGCGAACTCCGTGAGAAGCCGCTGCCGTCCGTACGGTCGAACGCCGATGCGAAGAGCAGATCCCCGCGATCGTTGATGATCGGCAACTGAAAGGAGCCGAACGTGACACTCGTCTCGCCCTCGCTGAACGTGGTGTTGCGCCGTGCGACCACCTCCACACCATCCTCAGCAGCACGCCCCGGAGTCACGCGCAGCACCATATCGTTGTCTGATCGCTGGCTTTGACGGGCAGACCCGGCCAGCACGGCCGCGACGCCGCTCGTGTTCACGATGACCGAATCGAACAACCCGATGGTCTCCGGACCGCGCTGTGATCGCACCGGTGTGGTCGGGCCGATCAACTCGTCCCCGCGCTTCTCGCGGAAGGGCATGCCGCGGAAGCGGACGAGCGTGTTGAGTCGGCTGGAAAATGGGCCATCCTCGGAGATCAGCCACAAGTCCTCACCAACGAGGGCGGGTGCGCTCACGAATCGATCGGGTGTGCGTTCCGTCGGGCCGATCAGCGCATCGAACGACGAGAGCACCCGACGCGGCGTGAGATCCTCGTCGATCGCGATCACATGCGACGCCTCGCCGCGCGGGCCGAGCGTGGGACCGGTCAGCAGGAAACCGCGCTCGTCGGTGTCGCCGAGCAGCCACAGGTCCGACCCGAATGAGGTCTCGCGTCCGAACGAAGCGGGCGCCGGGTCACCGTCGGCCAGGATGGTCGTACGGGCCCCCGGTTCAGCCCACCGCACAGCGCTGCGGATACTGGACCCTTCGATAAGTTCGATGCCCTCGACACTCAGCACCGTACCGTCAGCCGCGAGCGCCCCCCGAAGGGGAACGCCTAAAAAGCCACCGGACGGGAGGGCGAAGTTCGTCGGCCCGGCGAGCGTAAAGAGCTTGCCGCGCGACCACTTCATCAGGTATCGCCCGCGCACTTCACCGCGTGGCGCCGAGCCGTCGGCCCAGAACAAAAGCTCATCGCGGCCGTTGCGCCCGAAGACCGTCCACAGCGTGGTGATCTCGCTGTCCTCGTGCAGATCTTCAGGCAGGCCCGGCAGCGGCGGCACCGGCGTGCCGCTCGTCACGATCCACTCGATCTCGGGGGCCGGAACGCCGTCGCGCCCACCACTGCCGACAGCCACGGCTCCCGTTGCAACGAACGCTACGGAACAGACCAAACCCGACACCATCGCGCGGTGCTTCATCGGCAGACTCCCGGAAGGCCCCCGGGGAGTTCATCGGCCGAGTTGCGATCGCCTCGTCAGTTTCATCGCCGCGGGCCTCACCCCGACTTGCTATCCCCCCGAGCGAAGATACTCGCCACGTAGTTCAGCACGTCCGTCGCCGAGACCTCGTTGTACCCGAACTGTTTGATCAGCCGCTGCTTCACCACGTCGATCTTCTGCTGCGTCTCGTCGTCCACGACACTGCTCACGAGATTCTTCAGCTTGATCGTGTCGCGGCTGTCCTCAAACAGCTTCAGCTCCAGCGCCTTGTACAGCCGGGCGTTGGTGTTGTACTCGAACTTCTTCCCGTCCAAGGACAGGGCGCCGATGTAGTTCATGATCTCCTGGCGGAAGTCGTCCTTGCGGCTCTCGGGGATGTCGATCTTCTCTTCGATTGCGCGCATCAGCCGCTCGTCGGGCTCGTCGTTCTTGCCGGTGTAGCGGTTGACAACCTTCTCTTTCTGGGTGTACGCCCGCACGTTCTCGATGTAGTTGGTGCAGAGCCGTTTGATCGCGTCCTCGTCGGCGCTGATCGCCCGCTGCACCTCGCCCTTGATGATGTCCTCGTATTCTTCTTTCACGACGGCGAGCCCGGCTCAGAATATGCAGCCGAACCGCAATGAGCGGCCCATGCGCGGGATCCAAAAACTTATGCGGCTTGGCCGTGCGGATCAGCTTATCCCCCCGATACTTCCGCGCCGCATGAATGGCCA
>JBCBZM010000108.1:0-9763 GCA_039815345.1 Planctomycetota bacterium
ACTACTGAATATGCGGAGTTGCGGAGAAGACTATGATTAGGAGGACTGTGAGGGTGCAAAGGGAAACTATGAGGTCGCTCGGCGGTAGATCTTCGAAATGGACGCCGACGGGCGGAATTCTGGGTTTCGGATTCCGAATCCCCACCGGGTGGGCGGCGATTTGGATGACGGTGAGGGTGGCAACTCGGGTAGTAACTCGGGTGGGAGTTGGCTGGAGGCGCTGTGATCCGCTGGTTTTTCAGGATCGTGTTCGTGCTGGTCCTTGTCATCGGCGCCGGGGCGGCGGTGGTCATGGGCTCGCCCTTGGGCGATCGGCTGCGCGAGGGCTTTGAGCAGACGGAAGAGTCGACGGAGGTCCGGCTGGCCGAGGTCGAGGTGGGGGACCTGTCCCGGCGCGTCTCGGCGCCCGGCGCGATCGAGCCGATGCGTGTGGTGGAGATCTCGGCGCAGGTCTCGGCCCGCATCGTGGACCTGCCCTTCCGCGAGGGCGACCGCGTGGAGTCTGGCGATGTGATCGTCCGGCTGGATGCCCGCGACCTGCAGGCCAACCTGGCCAGCGCCCGCGCGAGTTTGGCCAGCGAAGAGGCCCGTCTGGACGGCGCCAAGGCGAACTACCTGCGCACGCGGGCCGAGTTCGGCCGCATCACGGAGTTGTACGACACGCGGGACGTGTCGAAGAGCGATCTGGATCTGGCCGAGGCGGATTTTCTCGGCGCGCAGTCCGGGCTCAAGCAGGCCGAGCAGGCGATCGAGATCGCCAAGGCGAACATCGAGCGGGTCGAGACGGACCTCGACAACGTCATCATCACCAGCCCGATGGCGGGCGTGGTGACGAAACTGAACGCCGAAGTGGGCGAGACGGTCGTCGTCGGCACACTGAACAACCCGGGCTCGATCATCATGGAGGTCGCCGACCTATCCACGATGCTGTGCACGGCGCAGGTGGACCAGACCAACATCAAGCCGATCGAGCCCGGGCAGCGGGCGATCGTGTACGTCAACGCGTACGAGGACACCGAGTTCGTCGGCCGCGTCGAACGCGTGAGTCTGAAAATGGATCGCTCGTCCGACGGCGTCGGGTTCTTCGAGACCGAGATCATTGTGGAGCTTTCCGAAGGCCAGCGGCTGTACAGCGGGTTGTCCGCGACGGCCGACATCTTGGTCGAGACGTTCGAGGACGTCTTGGTCGTGCCCAGCCAGGCGGTGCTGGATCGGCGGGTCGAGGACCTGCCCAAGGATGTGCGCGATTCGAGCGAGTTTGTCGATCGCGAGAAGACGTTCGCGAGTGTGGTGTATGTCATCGAGGACGGCGAAGCGAAGGCCCGGCCCGTGCGGATCGGCGCGAGCGACCTGACCCGTACGGTTATCGAAGGTGGTGTCGAGGCGGGCGATCGGGTGGTCGCGGGCCCTTACCGTGTGCTGGTGGACCTCAAGCAGGGCCGAAAGATCATCGAAGAGGGCACGGCCGACGACAAGGGCGAAGCCGACGACGACCAGAGCGACGGCGGAGACGAGTCCGGTTCTGACGAAGACTCCGACGCGGCGGCTGACAGCAGCGAAGCCGCGGGCGCCTGAGGGGATCGACAGATGCCGAGGCGCAAGGCCCACACCCCGGACCCCGACGCGGCGGCGATCGCGATCAGCGACCTGCACAAGGTCTACAAGGTGGGCCCGGAGAAAATCCACGCGCTGCGGGGCGTGTCGATCGACATCCGCCGGGGCGAGTTCGTTGCGATTATGGGCGCCTCGGGCTCGGGCAAGAGCACGATGATGAACATCCTGGGCCTGCTCGATCGGCCGACCGAGGGCTCGTTCATGCTCAACGGTCGGCCGGCGCACAAGCTGAGCGGATCGAAGCTGGCCGAGGTGCGCAACGACGAGATCGGGTTTGTGTTCCAGTCGTTCGAACTGCTGCCGCGACAATCGGCGTTGAAGAACGTGATGCTGCCGATGCTGTACTCGCGGCGGAACATGTGGGCGGCCCGGAAGCGGGCCAAGCGTGCGCTCACGCGCGTCGGGCTGACCGAGCGCATGGGCCACCGCCCGAGCCAGCTTTCGGGCGGTCAGAAGCAGCGCGTGGCCGTGGCCCGGGCGCTGGTGAACGACCCCGCGATCCTGCTGGCCGATGAGCCGACGGGCAACCTGGACACGACGACGACCGAGGAGATCATCGGGCTGTTCGAGGCGTTGCACCGCGAGGGGCAGACGATCGTGATCGTGACGCACGAAGAAGATGTCGCGGCGCACGCCGACCGGATCATCCGCCTGCGCGACGGCGAGGTGCAGACCGACCTGCCCACGGCTCAGGACCCGCTGCACCGGCGTTGGCGCGAGACTATTGCGGGCGGGGTGTCCGGTCAGGAACGCCGGACGGAGAACCCTGTGACACCTGAGCCCGTGCAGGAACACGAAGAGGTGACCCCGTGATTCTGGCGCGCGTGATCTTTCAGACGGTCTTTCTCGCGATCGGTCAGATCTGGGCGAACAAGATGCGCGCGATGCTCACGGCGCTGGGCATCATTATCGGCGTCTCGTCGGTGATTGCGGTCATCACGGCGTTGTCGGGCATGAAGGGGTACGTGCTGAACGAGATCGAGTCGTTCGGCGCCCGCAGCATGTGGATCTGGGGCCATGTGCCGCGCGATCAGCGGACGACGATGAGCTGGTCGGACGTCAAGATCTCACTGTACGAAGCGAGCCGAATCCTCGAAGAGACCGATTCGATCGAGCGGCTGACGCCGATCACCCGCGGCCGGTACGACGTGCAGGCCGGGCCGATCCTGCAGCGCTCGGTGCAGCTCACCGGCGTGTGGCCCGAGTGGCACGAAATCGAAGACCGCACGGTGATTCATGGGCGCCCGCTCAGCCGACTCGACGACGACGAGGCACGGCTGGTGTGCTTGGTCAACGACAAGGCCATCGAAGAGCTCGGGCTCGACAACGACCCGACCGGCTCGTACATCCTGGTCAAGAACTACCGGTTCCTGATCATCGGCGTGCTGGAGACCGAGGAAGCCTCGGTCATGTTCGGCGGCGGGGATTCGCGGTCCGAGCTGTACGTGCCGTTCGAGACCGCGCAGCGGTTGAACCCGTTCGGCTGGGTCCATCTCGAGGCGCAGCTCGTCTCGACCGACGTCGCCGATGAGGCGCAGGCCGCGGTTCGGCTGATCCTGCGCAAGCTCCGCGGGCTGGCGGCCGAGGACGAGGACACGTTCCAGATGGAGGTCCTCCAGAACGCGGTCAGCCAGTTCAATCAGATCGCGGGTGTGATCACGCTCGTGGCCGGCGGCGTGGTTTCCATCTCGCTCTTGGTCGGCGGCATCGGGATCATGAACATCATGCTGGTGTCGGTGAGCGAGCGCACACGGGAGATCGGTCTGCGCAAAGCCGTGGGCGCGCGGCCGCTCATCGTGCTGCTGCAGTTCCTCGTCGAGGCGGTGGTGCTGTGCGTCACGGGCGGCTTGATCGGCGTGCTGATCGGCTTCGCGTTGACGGCCGGGCTGAAGTCGATTCCCGGCGGGCCTTTTGAGGAGTTGGCGGTGCCCGGTTGGGCGGTGGTGCTGTCGTTTGTGTTCTCGGGGGGCGTGGGCGTGGTGTTCGGGATGTTCCCGGCGATCAAGGCGGCGCGGCTCGATCCGATCGACGCGTTGCGGCACGAGTAGTTTCTGTCGATGTTCACCGTTCGTGCGCCGTCGCGCACCGAAAGGCCTTGCCCCGTGATCCAACTCGAAGGCCGCAGACTCTGCGCACGCGCTGCGCTGGGCGTCGCTTCCGTTTCAACGATCGTGATACTGATCGGTTGTCAGAGCCCTTTGTTCAGCGATCTGAGCGACTACGGCACGATCCTGCCGGAAGAACGCCTGCGGTCGATCGATCGCATCTCGTTCGACGAGTACGCGACGGGCGGCGTGCCCGACTACACCAACCTGCAAACGCCCGCCGAGCCGCCCTCGCGGTTTGCCGGTCAGTCGCGGGTCGATATGACGCTCGAGTCCGCCCGTGCGCTCACGCTGGAGCGCAACCTCGATCTGCAGGTCGCGCTGGTCGATCCGGCGACGGCTGCCGCGCGGCTGAGCGAAGAAGAGGCGGCGTTCGAGGCGGTCGTCGCGGCGAATGTACGGTTCAACGAGATCGACGACGCGACCGCGAGCGAGCTGGACAACGCGCAGGCCGACATCTTCGCGTTCACGCCCGAGCTCCGGCTGCCGCTGCGCACGGGCGGCGATGCGCGCCTGCGGCTGCCCACGCAGCGCACCGAGACGGACAACCAGTTCCAGACGCTCAACCCGAGTTGGTCGAGCGACCTGGAGTTCTCGATCAGCCAGCCGTTGCTCCGAGGCGGCGGGCGGCGGGCGGCGACGGCCGGCATCGCGATCGCCAGCTTCGACCGCCAGGCGACCGAGGCGCGGACGAAGCTCGAAGCGATTCGGCAACTCGCGGCCGTGGATCGGGCGTACTGGCGGTTGTACGCGGCCAGGCAAGAGCTCGATGTGCGTTTGCAGCAGTACGACCTGGCGGTCGAGCAGCTCGGCCGGGCGGAGCGCGCGGTCAACGCGGGGCGCTCGCCCGAGGTCGAGATCGTGCGGGCCCAATCCGGTCTGGCCGATCGGCTCGAGGGCATCGTTGTCGCTGAGAGCAACGTGTTCCTTCGGCAGCGGGAGCTGAAACGGCTGATGAATGACCCGGAGTTGAGCGTGCGCTCGGAAACGGTTGTGGTGCCGACCAGCCCGCCCGACCCGGTGCGGTACGCGTTCGAGCGGGACACGCTGCTCGACGCGGCGCTGGCGACGCGGTCGGAGTTGCTCGAGCTCGAGCTGCAGCTCGCGGCCGACGCGGTGCGCATCGGGCTTGCCGAGAACCAGGCGCTGCCCTTATTCACGGTTGATTACACGTATCGTCTCAACGGCCTCGGCGAGACGTGGGGCGACGCGCTCGAGATCACGGCCGAGAACCAGTTCGAGGATCACATCTTCGGGATCAACGCGGAGATCCCGCTGGGCAACGAGGCGGCCGAGTCGCGCGTGCGGCAGCGAATCCTTGAACGGCTCGCGCGGCTGCGCACGAAGCAGGCGCGTCGGCAATCGATCGAAGCGGAAGTGCTCGACGCGGTGGATCAGATCGACTCGGGCTGGCAACGCATCCTGGCGGCGCGGCAGTCGGTCGCGCTGAACACGCGACTGCTGCGGGCCGAAGAGCGCCAGTTCGACGTGGGTCGGCGGACGTCAACCGACGTGCTCGACGCCGCGGCCGATCTGGCCGATGCGCAGCGGGCGGAGATCGCGGCGCTCACGGACTACCAGATCGCACAGGTCGATCTCGCGTTCGCGACGGGCACACTGCTGGGTTCGGCGAAGGTCCGGTGGGAACCGACCGAGCCGACGGATGAGACGCTGCAACGCGCCAAGGAGGCGCCGTCGGGTTTGTTCGAACGCACATCGACCGCAACACAGTCTCCGGCACCGGACGCCGGCTGATCAGCGTTTGGTGTCGTCGGCCGCCCACACATCGAGCAAGCCGGCCAGCGACTCGGCGAAGCGGATGGCGGCCGAGCCCGGCAGGAGCGCGTCGGCGTGATCGATCAGCGCGACGCGGCCCGATGCCGCGGCGGTCAGTTGCAGTGATTTGTAGAACGTGGTGTCAAGCGGTTCCGGCGTCTCGCCCGGTGTGGCGTCGGGACGGATCAGCACGATCGCGTCGGGCGCGAGCTTGATGAGGTCCTCGGCGTCGAGTCTCGCCCACGGGCCCCAGCCGTCGCTCTCGGTCTGCGCGGGCGTGGCGCCGATCGCAACGAGCACTTCGTGATGGTGCGAGCCGGGGCCGAGGGATTCGGGCGGGTCGAGGCTCATAAGCAGGAGCACGCGCCCGACGCCGGCGCGGCGTGCGTCTGGCGTGAGTGCTGCATCGAGGCGCGGCGTCAGCGTGTCCTCGACGGCGAACAGTTCAACGAGCCGTGTGATCGCGCTGCGGGTGTCATCGAGCGTGAGCATGGGGATGGAGTTGATAGTGAAGCCGCGGTCGCCCGCGAGTTGCGTGAGCCGGGCGGGCGCCTCTCGGCTGCTCTGGTCGAGCAGCACGTGCGTGGGCCGCGTCGCCAGCAGCGTCTCGTAGTCGAGACCGTTCTGATCGCCGGCGACCGGGATCTCGGGATCGAGGGTCAGGTCGTAGCCGTGGCGCGCGACGATGCGGTCTTCGAGGCCGAGGTCCTGGAGCGTTGTTGCGATCGCGGGGGACAGCGCGGCGATGCGCGGCGTGCCATCATCGGCGGGCGCGTTGGACGTCCCCGAGTCGCAGGCCGAAAGGGAGAGAGCCAAGACTGTGAGAAGCAACAAGCGCACGCCGCGATGATAGGTCGCGGCGGCGAGCGCTCTCACGCATCGAAGGCCGCGGCGATCGCGGCTTGCAAGGCGGCGAGCTGCGCCGCCGGGTAGAGCACGGCCGGCCAATCGCGCCGCGTGCGGATGTTGGTCTCGCGTGCGGCTTGGGCGAGATCGGCGCCGCGTTCATCGAGTGATGTGAGTTCGGCGGCGTGTGCGCTACGGGCGGTGTCGAGCAGCGCGTGGAGTTCGGCAAAGAGTGTGCGGCGTCTTTCGGAGTCGCGCGGAGCCTCGGAGATGTCGGCGACGAGTCGGTCGCGTTCACGTTGGGCGGCGTGGTCGTTGAACGCGGCGGGGTGGTGACGTGCGTGGTGGGCGTGCCATCGGGCCCGGGCGGCGTCGGCTTCGGTGACGGTGTCGCCCTGTAGTTCGAGCCGCAGGTCGGCGGAGGCCGCGACGAACGGCGCGGGGCCGGCTTTGATCGGTGAATTCGTCCAGTGCGCGAGCCACGCGTCGTTGACGGGTTCGTAGCGCTGCCCGCCGAAGCCGTGAATGAACAAGTCGCAGCCCGCGAGCCGCATGAGCCCGGTACTGAGCAATGCGCGCGGGATAAACCGGTCGGCGTGAATGTCGGACGAAGCCGGCAGGTCGCGCCGATCGAAGGCGGGCCGATGCTGCGCACCAGTTCTGACCCAGAGCGGGAGCTCGACGCCCCACTCGGGGTCCTCGGCGAGGGGGCGCATGCCGCTCTCGGGATGTTGGGCAACGGCGTCGTTGTACGCGGCGTGCGCGGCGGCGGGATCGCGTTGGAGCTGTTCGATCAACTCTGCGAAAAGATCGGTGCGGGCGATATCGGTGACGCGCAGCGTGACGGGCGGTGGCGTAACCGGCGCTAGTTGTTCGAACTGCGCCTCGGTGAGTTGGGCGCCTTTGTCGCCCGCCGACCGCTGCGCGCGCACGGCTTCAACCAACGTGTCGAGCCGGGACGCCACGCTCGCCTCGGGCGACCAGCCGGCGTGCAGTTCCGGCGCCTGCGGGTCGAACGTCGGGCCGGAGAGCGCACGCTGGTTGTCGGTCGGGTCGAGTGTGCGTCCACGCACGCGGAAGCGGCCGGTGGGGTCGATTGCCGGGAAGTGCAGGCTCGACGGCGAGGGGCTTTCGTGATCGACGAGCATCCACGCGACGGCGGCGCCGGTGCGCTCGGCGAGTTCGTTCGCCGCGATGAGCTTGGCGAGGATGCCCGGGTGCCAGAACTGCACCTGGTGCCCGCTCATCACGATGGGGCGGTCGGTCGGCAGGCCGAGTTGGGCGCGGAAGCGACGCGTGCGCTCGTCGGCCGCCGGTGTTTGCAGCAGCGCGGCCCACGTGTCCGGCGCGGGATCGAGAGTCAGGTCGTTGGGGGCGATCGGTCGCGGCACGGCTTGGGGCACGGTATCGCGCCCGGTCACGGTCTGACACGCGAGGCCGCAGGACGTCACGCGGTTTGTTCCGATGGCGTTTGTTGCTCGCGGATCTCTTCGCACGGATCGCCGGCGATGCCGTCGAGTGCATGGGCGGGCAGGTCCGATCGCCGGCGTCGCAGCGCACAGTGCATCACGCGGCGGTAGTGGTCCCAGCGGATGGCGGGGTCGTCGAGCGGGCCGCCGAACGAGCGGTTGAGATCGTTGTAGATGAGGCGGACGGGGATCTCACGGATCCGCAGGCCGGCGGCGACGGCGTAGACCCAGAACTGCATCGGGAAGGCGTAGCCGTCTTCGGTCAGGTCGAGACCCGCGACGGCGTCGACGCGGTAGGCCTTGAAGCCGCAGAACCCGTCCGTGAGCGAGAGCCCGAGACGGTCGTTGAGTTCGGCGGTGATTTTGTGGTTGATCGATCGGCGATCGGCGGGCGGCGAGTCGTTGTCGTCTTGCGGGCTGAGGTAGCGCGAGCCGCTGATCACGTCGGCGCCCTGCCCGTTGTCTGTCGGGCGGTCGGCCTGGCGGATGGCTTCAAGGAAGGCGGGGATCTCGGCCGGTTCGTGCTGCTCGTCGCAGTCCATGGTGATGAGCCAGTCGAAGCGGTCGAAGGCGGCCCAGCGGAAGGCGTCCTGCATGGTTCGGCCGTAGCCGCGGTTGTGGGCGTGGCGGATGACTTCAACGGGGAAGTGGCTGAGGAGTGTGGGGCTGGCGTCTTTGGAGCCGTCGTCGATCGCGAGGATGTCGACCTCGCCGGCGGAGCGCAGGGACTCGGTTTCGTCCAGCACCCGGTCGAGCACGGCTTGCAGGCGTCGCTGCTCGTTGTAGACGGGGATGGCGATGAGTGTGCGCATGGGGATCTCCCGCGTGAAAGGAAGCGGTCGGGTGCTAACGGGGCCGAGGCCGGGATTGTTTCGCCCGCGGGCAAGATTCGGAGTCGAAGGACTCGAATCAGAGTTTGTAGGGTCGTGTTAGGAAAAATCGATCAGGCGGGTTGTAGCTCGGCCGCGTGGGCGGGCAGGGTGAGGTTGGCGCCGTACTCGCCCGGCTCGAAGAAATGGGCGGCCGTCATATCGAGCGAGACGGTGGTGTGCTCGCCGACCGGCAGGTGCTTGTGGGCCGGGAAGCGGGCCCGCAGCAGCGGGTTCTTGGCGGTGGAGCATGAGACGTCCATGACATCGCCGAGGGGCTCGACGACGTTGACGAGGATGCGGAAGGCGGAGCCGTCCTTGACCGCGGCGTCGAGGGCTTCGCCGTAGGCCGACTCGTTGAGTTCCTGCGCTCGGATGCCCATGACGATGGGCTGACCTTCGCGGTCTTTGAGCAAGGCCTCGTGCGCGGGGCAGAGGCGGAGGCGTTGGATCTGCTCGGGGTTGGTCGGCAGGGGCGAGCCCTCGATGAACCAGAGCCCGCCTGCGGGGTCGGCTTCGAGCCTTCCTTCCATGAAGTTCATGGGGGGCATGCCGATGAACGAGGCGACGAACCGGTTGACGGGGCGCTGGTAGACGTCGAACGGGCTGTCGGCCTGCTGGATGAGGCCCTCGGACATGACCACGACGCGGTCGCCGAGGGTCATGGCTTCTTCCTGGTCGTGCGTGACGTAGATGGTGGTGGTCTTGAGGCGTTGGTGGAGTTGCTTGAGCTCGGCCCGGGTCGTGACGCGGAGCTTGGCGTCGAGGTTGGAGAGGGGCTCGTCGAAGATGAAGGCCTTGGGCTCGCGGACGATGGCCCGGCCGACGGCGACGCGCTGACGCTGGCCGCCCGACAGGGCCTTGGGCTTGCGGTCGAGGTACGGCTCCAGGTCGAGGATGCGGGCGGCTTCGGAGACGCGGCGCTGGATCTCGGCCTTCGGCACCTTGCGGAGTTTGAGCGCGAACGCCATGTTGGCCCGGACCGTCATGTGGGGGTAGAGCGCGTAGTTCTGGAAGACCATCGCGATGTCCCGGTCCTTCGGGTGAACATCGTTCACCACGCGGCCGGCGATCTTGATCTGGC
>JBCBZM010000124.1:0-7765 GCA_039815345.1 Planctomycetota bacterium
CACCTAGGTGAATCACATCCAGCGCTACCTTGGATGTATCCAAAAGGTTCAATAATTCTTGCTCCGCGCCGGCGCCGTGAACGACCTCGTAGGGCACGTTCTTCTCTTCCGAGGCGACCTCGCTGGCCCGCCGACCCATGAACCGCTTCATCGAATAGACGGTGTTCTTGGGGTTGGTGACCTGCTGGTGCTTGGCGGGCTGGCCGATGAGCCGCTCGCCCTTGTCGGTGAAGGCGACGACCGAGGGGGTCGTGCGGTTGCCCGACGCATTGATCAGCACCTTGGGCTGATCGCCTTCCATAACGGCGACGACGGAGTTGGTGGTGCCGAGGTCGATGCCGATGATTTTGGACATGGGTCGTCTCCTTAGGTCTGAGTCCGCCGGCCCGGTCTGCTGTGCCCGGTTCCGGTTGCCGCCGCCGATTGCGTAGTGCCGTGTGAGGGCCCCTCCCCGCGTGGGTGCGCGGCGGCGTGGAGACACGTTGCAAGCGGCGCGCCAAAACGCCGGGCACGCTCTGGCGGCCCGGCGTCGGCGGTTTTCGAGCCTGTTCACGGCATGCGCCGGCCGAACGATCTCGCCGGCCAGGCCTCGCCTGCCGATCTGGCAGACGCTTCGATCCCTGGCCGATCGAAGCCGGCTCCTCGGTCAGTCAGTGATGACCGTGGTCGTGGTCATGGTCATGGCCGTGGTCAAGCGCTTCGCCGCGCTTCCAGACGCCGTCGGTCATCATGGGCATCCACTCGTCCATGCCCGCCGGCTGCATCCAGACGTTCCAGACATACCGGTCGCCTTCAATCTCGATCGACTGCCGCAGCAGCCCGCCGGGGTTCTCGGTAGTCGCCTGGAGCACGGTGTCACCATCGTCGGATTCGGTGAGTTCGAACTCGACCACCGCGGCCGTGCCGTCGAACGTGAAGCCGTGGGCGATCAACTCGCGGCTGCGCGGGTCGATGGTATAGATGGTGTGGTAGCGGTGGTACTCGGGCCCGCCCGCGTCGGCGGCGAAGGTGTCCGCGACGACGAACTGCCCGTTGAGCCCCATGCGGTACTGATTGCGGGCTTTGATCTCGGTCCCGTCGGCCCACTTCGCGTCGATGGTCCACTCGTAGCCAACCAAGGGCGCCATGGCGGCGAACCGGTCATCGAGTTCCGGCCCGTCGTGCGGGTGTGCCGCGACGGCCCCGCTCAACAACGCGATCGAACCCAGACCCGCCCATACATGCTTGCGACTCATCACCGGTCCACCTTTCTCGCCGAAGTCTCGGCGTCCAATCCACCACACACACTTCATTGTCTTTCTCCATCCGCCTGTACCCGCAGCGCCTCGACATAAGCCCGGAGCTGCGCGACGGATTGATCGAACGGCTCCAGGCTGTCGTGCGTGCGCACCTGCATGAGGCCGCCTTCCATCACGGTGAGCACAAACCGTGACAGGGCCCGGCGGTCGCACGACGCCGGCAACCGGTCGCCGGCCTCCTCGAGCCACTCGAGGATCGCGTCGGCCCAGTTCTCGAAGTTCTTATCGATCTCGGGGCGCACGGCCGGGTAGGTGTCGCTGACCTCGAGCGCGAGGTTGCCGATCGGGCAGCCGAGCCGACAACCGGTGGCGACCATGTTTGATCGGTACCACGCCAGCAGCGTGAAGATGCGTTCGAGCGGGTCGGGCTCGGCCTGCTCGACGGGGTCCATCACGATCGGCCGAAGACCGGCCTGATACCGCTGGAGCACGCCGACGAGCAGGGCTTCCTTGTTCGGAAACGCGTGGTACAGGCTGCCCGAGTGGACGCCCGCCTCGCGGAGAATGGTCGAGATGCCGGTGGCCTGGAACCCCTGCTCCAAGAACAGCCGCATCGCAGTGTCGAGGATCTTGTCTCGGGTTTCACTGACGGGGGCAGGCATGACATCGGTTCCAGTTGCTTGATTGATCGTTCAATCTATCGATGATTGAACGATCAATCAAGTGTTATGCGTCCAAACCGTCTGAAAAGATCGCTGTTCGCAGCGAGATCGGAGCGTCCTTCCCTCGATCAGGAGGGCAACTGCTTTCGTTTCTTTCAAAACATGTTGAAATCTGAGCCCGACGCGCCGATCCTTGTGGCATGAGCGCCCCCACTGCACCGCTGGCCAGCACCCCGCCTTCGGCGTCCCCCTCGGCGCCCGTCTTTCATGACGCCCGGCTCGAAGCCATCCGCGCGAAGGCGCTGGCCGGCGAGCGGCTGTCGATCGACGACGGCATGACGCTCTACGAGACCACCGACATCTACGGCGTCATCGGCTTGGCCGACGAGATCCGCCTCCGCCTGCACGGCGACACGGCGTACTACAACATCAACCGGCACATGAACTACTCGAACGTCTGCGCGCTCTCGTGCAAGTTCTGCGAGTTCTACCGCAAGAAGGGCGACGAGGGCGCGTACACCCGCGACCTCGACTACATCCGCGCCGAAGCACGCTCGGCCGTGGAAAACGGCGCGACCGAGATGCACATCGTCGGCGGCCTGCACCCATACCTGCCCTGGGACTACTACCCAGACATGATGCGGGCGATCACCGAAGAGGTCGCCTCCATCGGCGGCGAGCTGCACATCAAGGCGTTCACCGCGGTCGAGATCGTCCACCTCGCCAAGATCGCGCGCAAGTACAAGCGGGCCGACCGCAAAGAGAGCATCCGCTGGGTGCTCAGCGAGTTGAAGGCCGCGGGCCTCGGCTCACTTCCGGGTGGCGGCGCCGAGGTCTTCGATGACCGCGTGCATGATGAAGCTTTCAAGGGCAAGATCCGCAGCGACGAATGGCTCGACGTTCACACGATCGCGCACGAGCTGGGGCTGAACAGCAACGCGACGATTCTGTACGGGCACATCGACCAACGCCGCGAACGGCTGGTGCACATGGAAATCCTGCGTCGAGCGCAGGATCAGGCGCTGTCGCGCCTGGGCTACGAAGGCGTCGCGCACGTCCAGGACCCGACCCTTGAATCACTCGCGGCGCTGGCCGAGATTGACTCTGCCGTCATCACCCTGACGCGTGCTGGCATCGACATGCCCGCACCCTCGATGAGCGATCGAGGTGGCTACTTCCAGACGATCATCCCGCTGCCGTTCTTCCCCGACGGCTCGGAGCTCGAGCACCTGCCCGGGCCGGAAGGTCTGGAAAACCTCCGCACCATCGCCATCGCCCGGCTGATGCTCGACAACTTCCCGCACGTCAAGGCGTTCTGGATCATGCAGACGCTGCCGATGGCGCAGCTCATGCTCCGCTCCGGCGCCGACGACGTGGACGGCACCGTGGTCTGGTACGACATCACCAAGGTCGGCGGCTCCACCACGCACCAGGAAACCACGGCGTGGGACCTGCAACGCGCGATCACCGACGCCGGCCTCACGCCGGTGGAGCGCGACACGCTCTACCGCCCGGTCGAACGCGACGGCGTGCGGTGGAAGCTGGCGGCATCTGCCAAGTAGCTACCGCTCGTCCCCGTCCGCGGAAGCGGCAACGACGTGATCGGGCGGCAGCTCGCGGTATTCGTCGGCCGAAACAGCGGTCAGGGCTTCTTGGCGATCGCGCGTGACCATGCGGTGCTGGACCCAGAGCATCAGCGCGGCGCCGCCGATCGCCACAGCGCCGGTGCCCCACTGCGTCGGCGTGAGCAGTTCGTTGAAGAGCACCATCGAGCACAACCCCACCGCAACGGGCTGGAGTTGGATCACACCCGTCGAGACTGCCACGCCGAGCCGGGCGATGCTGATGTAGTACGCGACGTGCCCGAGCGCGATGCCCGCGAGCGACGAGAGCAACAGCAGGCCGAACTGTTCGCGGCTGAGGATGGCGGTGTCGAGTGCTTCGAGCCCGCCGCGGCGACCCAGAAAGAGCATGAGCGTGACCATCGCGCCGGCGGTGTAGAGGCTGATCACCGCGAACGCGACGATCGGGTGCAGCCCGTGCAGGTAGCGTCGCACGGCGAGGCTGTACCCGCCGAAAAGTGCGCCGGAGATCATGGCGAGCGCCACGCCGAACGCAGTGCCCTCGCGGGAGAAATCACCGCCCGCGGCCGTGCCGATGGTGCCCGCGATGACCATGATGCCGCCGATCAGAAATCCGCGCGAGCGGACGATGCGTCGCTCACTCGGGAACATGATCGCCGCGCCGATCGCCACGCACACGATCTGCACGCGCAGACCAAAGGTGAGCAGGCCCGGGTCGATCTGGTAGTGCGCGAGCGTGAAGCAGATCTGCCCGGCCGAGTTGAACGCGGCCGGCACGAGCGCGAGCGTCCACAGCCCGGCCGGCAGCTTTCGGCGTGTGAGCCCCCAGACCAGTACGGGCGACCAGAGCAGCGCCGCGAAGCCGTAGCGCCAGCCGTTGCTCGTCCACGGGTCGATCGACTCGGCAAAATGCCTGAGAAACAGCGGCACGATCGTCCACCCGCCGAGCGCCATGAGGACCATGAAGACACCGAAGAACCGGCCGCCCGTGCCCGCGTGGCCGGCATCGGCGTGGCTCACCGCGTGTGCCCTTGCCCGGTGACGATCCATCGCTGCGTGGTCAGTTCTTCGAGACCCATCGGCCCGAATGCGTGGATCTTGCTGGTCGAGATGCCGATCTCGGCGCCCAGGCCCAGTTGATGTCCGTCGTTGAACCGCGTGGACGCGTTGACCACCACGCACGACGCGTCGACGCGCCGCGTGAACCGCTCGGCGGCGTCCGCGTCTTCGGTGATGATCGCCTCGGTGTGCAGCGAGCCGTGCCGATCGATGTGCGCGATCGCGTCGTCGAACGAGTCTACGACCTTGGCCGCGAGGGTCAGATCGAGAAACTCGCGCCCCCAATCGCTCTCGTCCGCTCGGCCCACGTGCGCCGCGCCGGCGGCGGCCTCGACAATGGGCGTGTCACCCAACAGCCGCACACCCGCGCGTTCGGCGTGCTCGATCAATCTCGGCACGAAGGCGTCCGCCACGGCCCGGTGCACCACGACACACTCGGCCGCGTTGCAGGTCGCGGGCGCGGAGATCTTCGCGTTCATCACGATCTCCAGCGCGCTGTCCAGGTCGGCCGCCGCGTCGATGTAGACGTGGCAGACGCCCTGGAAGTGCTGGATCGTCGGCACGCGGGCGTGCTCGTGCACGAAGCGGATCAGCGTCTCCCCGCCGCGCGGGATCGCCAGGTCGATGACGCCTTCCAGGCCGAGCAGCGCCTTGATCGCGTCGCGGTCCGATGTGGTGACCAGGGTGATCGCGGCAGCCTGCTCTGCACCGGCGCCGTGCGCGCGCAGCACGCGGTGCGCGAGTTTCGCGAGCGCCCGGTTGGAGTGCTCCGCCTCGCGGCCGCCCTTGAGCAGGCAGGCGTTGCCCGACTTGAAGCACAACGCAAAGGCATCGAGCGTCACGCCCGGCCGCGCTTCGTAGATCATCATCACCAGACCCAGCGGCGTGCGCACCTTCCGCACCCGCAGGCCCGCCGGCGTCGTGTCGTCGCGCGTCACGGCGCCGACCGGGTCGGGCAACGCGGCGACCTGCCGAACGCCCTCGGCGAGTTGCGCGACCGATCGCTCGCGCAGCTCGAGCCGGCGCAGCTTGGCCTCGGGCAAGCCCGCCTTGCGGGCGGCATTCATGTCCTGCGCGTTCGCGTCGAGCAAGGCGGACGCGTCGCTCTCGATCGCGTCGGCAAGATCGCTCAGGATCGCGTTCTTCTCGCGGGTGTCGAGGTTCGCGACCCAACGCGAGGCGGCCTTGGCCCGGCGGGCCTCGGCCAGCACCGCTTCGATGGCGTCCGAATACTCAGCCGTTTCGCTCATGATGGCGCCCCCTCCGGTTCGACAAGCGTGAGGTCGTCGCGGTGCACCGCCGCGTCGGCGTACGAAAAGCCGAGTGTGGATTCGATCTCCCCGGCGCGCTTGCCGCGGATCCGCCGCAGGTCTTCCGACGCGTAGCAGGCCAGCCCGCGGGCGATCGGGTCCCCGCTCGGCCCGCGGAGCTCGACGACGGCGCCCATGGGGAAGTCGCCGTGTACATCGACAATGCCCTTGGGCAACAGGCTGGCGCCGCGATGCTTGATCGCGTCGATCGCGCCCGCGTCGATGACCACCACGCCGCGGACCTTGGCCGAGTAGGCGATCCACGCCTTGCGCGCGCTCGGGCCGCTCGCCCGGACGATGAACTTCGTGCCGACGTCGGCGCCGTCGGCCGCGTCGGTGATCGCCCGCGCCCGGGCGCCGCCGGCGATCACGCACGCGACGCCGTTGCTCGTCGCGATCTGCGCTGCGTCCAGCTTCGTCGCCATGCCGCCCGTGCCCGGGCCGGACGTGTCGGCCCGCACGAGTTCGCGCACGCGCGCTATGTCAGCGACTTCGCGCACCACTTCACCGTCCCGATCTTGCAGGCCTTGCACGGTCGAGAGCATGAGCAACAGATCGGCGTCGAGGGCGGCGGCGACGAGCGCGCTCAGGCGGTCGTTGTCGCCGAGGCGGAGTTCATCGAACGAGACGCTGTCGTTCTCGTTCACCACCGGAACCGCGCCGGCGAGCAGCAGCCGTTCGAGCGTGTGCCGGGCGTTGAGATAGCGCGTGCGGTCTTCGAGATCGTCGGCGGTGAGCAGGACCTGGCCGGTGGTGTGGCCTCCGGCCTCGGAGAGCGCATCGCCCCAGGCGCGCATGAGGCGTTGCTGCCCGATCGCGGCCGCAGCCTGTTTGTCGAGGATCCGACGCGGCGCGCCCTCCATGCCCAGGCCTGCCAACCCGCCTGCCACGGCGCCGGATGAGACGATCACCACCTCGACGCCGCGCCGACGGAGGCCCGAGACCTCGGCGGCGAGCCGGTCGATCTGCGTCCGATCGAGCCGACCGTCCCGCACGATGACCGCGCTGCCCACCTTCACGACGACCCGGCGGAGCGAATCTCGCCGATGCGAGCCGGGTTGTCCCGAGCCGGGTTGTCCCTCGTGAGCCGCCATCGCAGCGAGGATAGGAGCCCCGGAAACCAAATCTGGACGAACAGGGCGCCTCTTATTGAGATTGAGTCTCAAGAACGGTCGACAGCCGCCCATCTCCACGGCTACGCTCCGCCGATGAGCGTGCATTCGCCAGTTCGACCGCCGAAACTCGCGGCTTTGCCCGAGGCGTCGACGCCGTCGGGTATTCGCTGGGCATACGCCGCGCTGGGTGTGGCCTGTGTGGCGCTGGGCGGACTGGGCGTGGTCGTCCCGGGCTTGCCGACCACGGTCTTCCTGATCATCGCATCGTGGTGCTTCGCCAAGGGCTGCCCGTGGCTGGAAGACCGGCTGCTGCGGAACCGCTTCTTTGCGCCGTACATGCGGTACGTCGACGGCGCCGAGCCGATGCCGATGAAGGCCCGCGTGATTTCGATCGCGATGGTGCTTGTCGCGTCGGGGATCTCGATGATCTGGCTGGGGGCTACGGATCGGCCGATGTGGGTGATCGGCTTGGTCGCCGCGTCGGCGCTGATCGGGATCCTGTTCATCGCACGGTATCGCCGGGCCTGAGTGCCGGGCTGAGCGTGCCGGCGGCTGATCGCGACAAGGATTCATCGAGGCGAAAAAGAAAGCGAGCCGGACGTTGTCCGGCTCGCGTGTTCATTCAGTGGGTGATGACGGTGCTGTGTTTACCAGCCGCCGCCACGGCCGCCACCGCCGCCGCCACGGCTGCCGCCGCCGCCGCCGAAGCCGCCGCGACCAAAGTGCAGAACAAGGGCCACGAACACCACCCAAGAGAGGAAAGAGACTGCTCAAGGAGCTTGAATCCTTTAATGCCAG
>JBCBZM010000072.1:0-15187 GCA_039815345.1 Planctomycetota bacterium
CGGTGATGCCGCCCATGTCCAGGGCGTTGAGAACCAGGAACCAGACGGAGACGTCGAACAGCGCGAAGCCGACGACCACGAGACCCATGACGGCGCCCGAGCGGAAGGCAACGGTGAGGCCTTCGTTGAGCGAGCTCTTGGCGGCGTTGGCCGTCCGGGCGCTGGCGTTGGTCGCCATCTTCATGCCGAACCAGCCGCAGAGACCACTGAAGATGCCGGCGATGGGCACGCCGATCATGGTCTGCCATGACTGGAGTTTGAGCAGGTACATCACCGCGAGGAAGGCGATGAGGAGGACGAAGACGCCCGCGACAACTTTGTACTGGCGGACGAGATAAGCCATGGCGCCGTCGCGCACGGCGTCGGCGATGCGCACCATCTCCGAGTCGCCCTCGGACTTCTTCATCACCGAGCCGGAGAAGACAAACGCCATCAGCAGCGCGATGAGCGCCCCCGCCGGCGCGAGCCAATAGAGGAAGTGGACGTCGCCGAAAGCGGCGAGCGTCGTCGGAAGGCCCGTGATGGACGGGCTCGAAGACAACGTGGTCAGCATCGCGTGTTCCTTCTCCCAGGGCTTGCAGAGGCGGCGATCGCGCCGTCCAGCGGAGGGGCCCTTGGCTTCGATTGAGGTCGTTCCGCCGCCGCGAAAAAGAGTCGCGGCCCACCCGCGTCGCGGGGGGAAGGGAGTTTATGCACGCTGCGCGCGCACGCTCAAACTGAGCGCTCGGAATCGCGCATGAACTCGTACGGAGTTACGCGTCCGATTACGGCGGCCCGCGTGTTTGGCGAAGCCCAAAAACAAACAGGGCCGACGTATGTCGACCCGGTCGAGTCCTCGTTGAGCTCCGGTCTGCAACCGCGCTCTCTCTCGGTCGGCCCAGAACAGAGGCCGGTGGCGCCTTAGCGGAGCGGCGCGTCCATGCGGAGTCGGCGGACTTCGCTCTTGCGCGCGGCGCGACGGCGGCGCTCGCTGGGCTTCTCGAAGAACTCCTTGCGCTTGACGTCCTTCGTCAGGCCCTCTTTCTCGCAGAGCTTCTTGAAGCGACGCATCATCTGCTCGACAGACTCGCCGCCACGGGCCTTGATCCGGATCGCCATCCGCGCACACTCCTCAAACGTCCCGGCTTGAGCCGGGCGCCTGCTTTGGTCCTGCTGAACCATCGCTTTCATCGCTCACGCCCCGGACAACCGCCGTCCGGGGCCGTACTGTCCCCGCACGTCCGGCGGGGCCTGTAGTCAAGGCCTCATACCGCTCAAGGTCAAGTCCAGCCGCAGGATGCGCCGGGGCCGACCGAGGGCGGGTCAGCCGGGTCCTCATTGAGGTGGCACACCGCGTTGCTTGTCGTCGATACCTATAACGTGCTCGGTGTCGTCGGCGTGCTTCCCCCAGAACAGGCGGGTCTGGATGTCGAAGGTCTGGCCAACATGGTCCGTGCAAGCCGTCATGGCGGGGACCACGCGGTGCTGGTTTGTGACGGCACGCCCCCGGGCCGGCGGTGGCATGCCAAAGAAGGCTGGGGCCGGGTTCGGCCCGGACAGGACGACGATCTTCGCATCATCTATGCCGGGCCGGGCCGGGACGCCGACGGGCTGATCGAGCAGATGCTGGCCGACAGCAGTGCGGCCCGGCGGATGACGGTGGTCTCCAACGACCGCCGCATTCAGCGAGCGGCCAGGCGTCAGCGGGCGGGGGTCATCCCGAGCGATGACTTTCTCCGGGAGTTGGCCGCGGACGCCGATCGGCGTCGACCCGACCCGTATCCGTCCTTCGCCAAGGCGATCCCTCTGGCGGACGACCGGGTGCGGGCCTGGCTGCGGGTGTTCGAGGTCGGACCGGACCTGATCGACGAAGTCGCGGGCGAACTGGGCTTCTCACCGGCGGAGGTCCGGCGTCAGGTCGAACGCCTGCGCGAGGAGGCGGGTGAGGCCGGGGAAGCCGAGCAGCCGCCGGCGCCCGCGTCGCACACGCCGCCGCAGCTCCCAGACAAGCCCGAAAGCGATTCGGAGTCCTCCGAGCCGTCCGCGTCCAAGGCCGACAGCGACCCGGTGGACCCGCTGCTGGTCGAAGCGCTCGAAGAATGGCGAGGCCGACTCTCACTGGACGATCTCGATATGGGGCGGTGGCTCGGAGAGACGCGCGATGGATCGGACCCGTCTTGATTACGTTCGACATCACGTTCGGCGGCGGCCTTTCGGCGCGGGGGTCGCTGCGGCTGTTGTGTGCGGAATCACCGTGTCCGGCTCGGTCTTGCACGGGTGCGCCAAGCCGAGCGAGCGTTTGCAAGGCGAGCGCAGCCCGGTGGTGGTCCGCTTCAGCTTTGATACGGCCGAGGCGTGGGTGAGCGCGGCGGTGGAGCCGCGGGCGGCGCTGTCGGCCGCGGAGACCACGCTGCGCGATCGCGGCTACACCGTCGTCCGCCGCGAACGCACAGATGAAAGCGGCGAGGTGCGGGGCAAGGCGCCGGGCGGCGGCGTGCTCGACACGTTCGACTCGGTCACCATTGCCGCCAAACGCAGCGGCGACTGGACCCGGCTGCGCGTCAAAGCGTTCCCGGGCGATGAGGCCCAGCAACGGCTGCTGATGGACGGCGTGCTGGCACTGGTGGGCTACTAGCTGGGCCGATTACCGCTTCTCGATCGGCGTGTAGGGCTGCTCGTGCGGGCCGACGTACGCGGCGGCGGGGCGGAAAAGGCGGTTGTCGGCGAGTTGTTCGAGCACGTGGCCCGACCAGCCGCCCACGCGGCTCATCGCGAACATCGGGGTGAACAGGTCGAGCTTGAGCCCGATGCAGTGGTACGTGGTCGCGCTGTAGAAGTCGACGTTGGGGTAGATGCCCTTGGCGGCGACCTCGCGCTCCATGACCTGCTCGATCGCGTGGCTCTTGGCGTAGAGATCGCCGTTGCCCGTGTCCTCGGCGAGCTGCTTGGCGAGGGACTGGAGGTCGGTCGCGCGGGGGTCCTTGGCCTTGTAGACGCGGTGCCCGAAGCCCATGATCTTCTCTTTGCGTTCGAGCTTGCCCATGATGTACGCCTCGGCGTCGGCAACGGTGGGGATCTCGTTGAGCATGTGCATGACGCCCTCGTTGGCGCCGCCGTGCAGCGGGCCGCGCAGCGAGCCGATCGCGCCGGTGATGGCCGAGTAGAGATCGGAGAGCGTGGAGATGATGACCTTGGCGGCGAAGGTGGAGTTATTGAACCCGTGGTCGGCGTGGAGGATCATGCAGATGTCGAAGGCGCGCTCCATGGTGGGCGTGGGCTCTTCGCCGTTGAGCATGTAGAGGAAGTTGGCCGCGAAGGAAAGGTCCTTGCGCGGGCGGATGAGCGGGAGCCCGCGGCGGTAGCGGTCGAAGTAGGCGATGATCGTCGGGCTGTGCCCGAGGATGTTGACGGCCTTGCGGCGGACCTCGTCGAGATCGAGGTTGTTCGGATCGGGGTCGTGCAGGCTGAGGGCCGAGACCATCGTCCGCAGCACGTGCATCGGGTGGGCCTTCATGGGCAGGCTGAGCAGGCGGTTGTCCATGCCGGCTGGCAGCTCGTAGGCGCCGCGGAGCTGGGTGGTGAACTTCTCGAGTTCGGCCTTGTTCGGGAGGCGGCGGTTCCAGAGGAGGAAGACCGTTTCCTCGAACGTGGACTTGCTGCTGAGTTCTCCGATCGGGATGCCAACGTACTCGAGCACGCCCTTCTCGCCGTCGATGAAGGACATTTCGGTCTCGGCGGCCACCACACCCGCGAGGCCCTTGGCGTACTCGGTCATCCTGCGTCTCCCGGTCGGTTCGTTGGTCGGTTGAAGTCATCGGGCGCCACACCGCCCGGCCAGCGGGACTGTAGCGGGGAGGCCGCGCGATGACCACGGGCGAAGGCGCGCAAGCCTCAGGTCGCTTCGGGGTGTGCCCGTTTGCGGCTCGCGGGCGGGGGGTGCGACCTAGACTCGCCCGTGCTGATTCCGTTGGGCACAGACCGCCCGCTCCGCCGACCGACGCTCGTGGTGTACGCGCTGATCGCGCTCAATGTGATCGTGTACCTCGTGGACGTGCTTATGGTCGCCTCGGGTCACGTGGATCCGCTCGGGGCGTTCCGCTTTCAGCCGGGCAGCGGCGACGCTCCGTTCGTCGTTTCGGGGCTCTGGACACTCGTGACCTACGCCTTTCTCCACGGCGGGCCGATGCACATCTTTTTCAACATGCTCTTCCTGTACGTGCTCGGGCCGAACGTCGAGGACCGGCTCGGTAGGATCGGATTCCTCGCGTTCTACCTCGGCGGCGGCATCGCCGCGGGCTTGGCCTCTGCGCTCTTCAGTACCGGGTCGCTGCTAGGGGCGTCGGGCGCTGTCGCGGCGGTCACGGGCGCGTACATTGTGCTCTTCCCCAAAACACGCATCAAGGTGCTGCTGTTTTTCATTCTCATCGGCGTCTTCATGATCCCGAGTTGGTGGTTCATCGCCTTCGCGATCGTCAAGGACTTCATTCCCGTGTTGCTCGGCTCGCGCAGCCGCGTGGCGTACGAGGCGCACTTGGGCGGGTACGCCTTCGGCATCGCGGTCAGCTTCGCGTTGTTGATTTTCAGGGTCATCCCGCACGAGCCGTACGAGTTGGCGACGATCATGCGGCAGGCCAAGCGCCGCCGACAGTTCCGCGAGGCAACGTCTCAGATCGCCGCCGAGCCCTCGCGGCTCTCGGTCGATCGGCCTTCGACGTTGTCCGAGGATGCGGTGGCGCTGCGGACGGAAGTGGCGCGGGCCGTGGCGTCGAACGAGCTGGACCGGGCGGCCACGGGGTACAGGGGGCTGCTCGAACGCCACGCGGGCGAGCCCACGGCCACCGTGCTCTCACGCTCGCACCAGCTCACGCTGGGCAATCATCTCTTCGCGGCCGGCGATCACGCGCTCGCGGCACGGGCGTACGAGCGGTTTATCGAGGCGTATCCGCGCGACGACGAAACGCCCCGGACTTCGCTGATGCTGGCGCTGCTGTACGTGCGGTACCTGAGCCGCGGCGATGAAGGGAAGGCGCTGATCGAACGCGTCTTCGCGCGCCTGCGCGACGACGACACGGCACTTGCCAAGACACTGCTCGCCGAGATCGGTGAGATGAAGACCAACGGAGACGACGCCGTATGACCGGACGCACACGGATCAAGGTTTGCGGCGTGCGCGATGAGGCGACGATCGATGCCTGCGTCGCGGCCGGCGCCGACGCGATCGGCTTCATGTTCGTCAAGGGCTCGCCGCGCTACATCGCGCCCGAGCGCGGCTTCGAGTTGCTGGGTTACCTCTCCGCCGCAGGGCCGTTTGTGGCGGGTGTGGGCGTGACGGCCAACCTCGACGTCGACCGTTTCGCCGATCTGGAGCAGGTCTGCCCGACCGCGATCAGCCAGCTTCACGGCAACGAGACGGACGAAACCGTCCGCCGATGCGGGCCGGGCGTGATCAAGGCGATCCGCTTCGATACGGGCACGATCGCCGACGAGCTCAAACGCTGGGACGCGATCGAAGAGGTGGACGCGATCCTGGTGGACGGCTCGGCCGGCGGCACGGGCGAGACATTCGACTGGGAGCAGCTGGCCCAGCCGATGGCGGCGATCGCCAAGCCGGTCATCGTCGCCGGCGGCCTGACGCCCGACAACGTGGGCGAGGCGATCCGCACGCTGCGTCCCTACGGCGTCGATGTGTCCAGCGGTGTGGAACGCGAGAAAGGCGTGAAGGACACGGCCTTGATCGCGGCCTTCGGCGCGGCCGTACGCGCGGCCGATGCTTGAACGAACTTGCCGAAGTTAGTTGGCGATGGCTTCGATCACACGCGTTGCGGCGTCGTTGATCTCGAGCCCGTCCACGTCCACGATCTGCGTCGCGAGTTCTTTGTAGAGCGGGTCGCGGGCCTCGAACTGCTCGGCGATCTCGTCGGTGATCGGCTTGCCCGAGAGCGACGGGCGGTGCTCGTTGCCCGCTTGTTCTTCGGCTTCGGCGAGTCGTGCGGCGAGCGTGTCCGGCTGGGCCCTCAGGTAGATCAGCGGCGCCCCGGCTTTGGTGGCGCCGGTCAGGAAGCCCGACGCGCCGGTCGCGGTGGGGGTGCCCCCGCCCAGCGCGATGACCGCCGGCGGCTCGACCAGCACTTGGTGCAGCGCTTCCAGTTCGGCGGCTCGGAAGCCCGCTTCGCCGTCGAGCTCGAAGACCTGCCGCACGGTGTCTCGCCCGGCCACGCTGGGGGTGCGCGCGTCGAGGTCGAGCCAGTCCATGCCCAGGCGGGCGCCGAGCAGCCGCGCGAGCGATGACTTGCCGCTGGCGCGCAGGCCCATCAGCAGGATGTGGCGGTCGAATGCGGGCACGATGCGCCTGTTCTTTCCGGGCCTATTCCTTGGCGCGGCTGATGTACGACCCGTCGCTCGTGTTGACCTTGACCTTCTCGCCGACCTCGATGAACGGCGGCACGCGGGTCTTGAGGCCCGTGTCGCACTCAGCTTCCTTGAGCTGGTTGGTCACGGTCGCGCCCTTGATGCCGGGGGGCGTGTCGGTGATCTCGACCTCGACCGAGCCGGGCAGCTCGAGCGTCACCGGCTTGCCGTCGTGGAACATGATGATGAGCTTGAGGTTGGGCGTGAGGTAGTGCTTGTCGTTGCCGACGAGCTCGGCCGGGATCTCGATCTGGTCGTAGTCCTCCATGTCCATGAAGGTGAACATGTCGCCGGACTCGTAGAGGAACTCCATCTCGCGGCGGTCGAGCGTGGCGCCGTCGATGTTATCCGACGAGCTGAAGCGTTTTTCGACCGTGCCCGTGCCCTTGATGTCGCGCATCTTGGCCTGCACGTACGCGGGGCCCTTGCCCGGCTTGACGTGGTCGGTTTTTATGACGACGAGGACGCGGCCGTCGAGGTTGACGGCGATGCCGGGGCGGAGTTCGTTGGCCTTCATAGGTTCGGTTCCTCGTGCGTCAAACGCTTGTATGCCTCGTGAAACAGGTTCGGGCGGGCGGGCTGGCCCGCCGAGCGACCATGGTAGGCTCATGCCGGCGCCCATCAGACGCCACCGGAGACCCGCCATGAACCCCAGCCGCATGGACCCGACCCGCCGAGACGTGATGACCTGGATGACGGCAGCCGCCGGCTTGGGCTTCATCTGGATGCCTGCTTCGGGCGCCCTTCAGCTTGGGGTTCGTCAAGCTCTGCAGGATGAGCACGCGACGATCCTGCCTTGGGCCAAGCTGGCGAACGAGGGTGACGCCCATGCATGGGTGACCAAGCAATCGGTGCAGGGCGGGAATGTCGTCGCGTTGTCGGACGGCATGTCCGTGATCGTGGTGGATTCCAAGTTCCCCTACTTCGCAACCGCGCTGCGCGAAGACGCGATCACGCTGGCCGCGGGCGAGGGCGGGCCCAAGCCGTCGGTCGCCGACGGCAAGATGTCGCTCGCATTGATCGTCACGCACCACCACGCCGATCACACGGGTGGCAATCTGGCGTTCCGCAAAGGCGCGTTCCGCGGAGATCACGCGGCGTCGAGGTTGGTCAAAGACGTCGACATCATCGCCCACACCAACGCGGCGCCGAAGATCGCCTCGCAGGTCGATCGGTACCTCGCCGCGCTGCGCAACGGCCCGGCGACGGTGGCGCGGCTGCCGCAACGGGCCGAGTTGCTCCCGCGCGTGACCGAACTGGCCGATCGTGCGGCGGGTCTGTCCGCGGACGACTGGGCGCCGACCATCGCGAACGAGGGCCATTGGTTGCCGTGGGGCAAGAAAGACGGCCAACCCACGCGCAACGTCATGGCCCAGCACTTCGGCGCCGGTCACACGGACAACGACTTTGTTGTGTTCGTGCCCGAGTTGAACCTTGTCCACACCGGCGATCTGATCTTCAATGGCCTGCACCCGTTCTTCGACGTAGACGCCGGCGCCAACAGCCTCGGCTGGATCAACTCGCTGAACTCGATCGACAAGCTCTGCGACGACAACACGACGGTCGTGCCGGGACACGGGCCCGTGGGCGGGCGCAAGCTCATCGGCGAGATGCGGCGATACCTCGAGCAACTGCGCGAGTCAGTAAAGGCCGAGATCGGCAAGGGCACGTCGAAAGAGGACGCACAGGCGATGACGTTCGACTTCATGAAGGGACGCGGGTTCGATCAACTCCGGCCGATCGCGATCGGCGCTGTGTACGAAGAACTCGCTTCAGAATAGAGCTTGAATGTCAGACCTCTGCGGTCGTCTTGGCGCCCGCGGAGATCGTCAACTCGGCCGTGCCGCCCTGCGCGGCGGCGTCGTCTTCGGCCAGCACGGCCTTGAGCCGTTGAGCGCGGTGCGTGGACCAATCCGTAACCGACAGATCCGGGCTGTCCGGGCCGTCGTGGATGCGGAGCAGGTCGTAGGTGTTGTTGCGTTGCGCGGGGATGAACCCGGCGCCGCGGATGAGGCGGCAGAGCACGGCCTCGTCGAGGCAGTACGTCGTGCCGGCCGATGAGACGACGTTCTCTTCCATCATCACGCTGCCCATGTCGCTCGCGCCGAACATGAGCGCGACCTGGCCGATATGCGGGCCCATGGTGACCCAGCTCGCGCCGATGGAGTAAACGTTGTCGAGCATGAGGCGGCTGAGCGCCTGGGTGCGCAGATAGTCGGTCGCGCTCGACCGCCGGACACGTCGGCCGAACTCGGGATGGGCCGAGCGGTCGCCCGTGCCCTCGAGGTTGGCGACGGCGTCCCCCGGAAAGGCGCCGACGTCATCCTCGCGCACGCCCCAGTCCTTCACGCGGCCGAGCGGCGTGTTCTCGCGCTGGAACGGCCACGAGATGAACGCCTTGTAGTGACCCCAAGAGTTGGCGCCCACGGGCGATTCGATCGACGGGTTGGCGCCCTGCGCGAGGGCCCAGTCCTGCCACTGTCGCACCAACGCCATGTGGTGCACGCGGTCGGCGTACCCCTCGATATGCCCGAACATCATCGTCGCGCTGGTGAACATGCCCAGCGACTGGGCGGCATACATCGTGGTCAGCCACGCCTCGGCGTCGCACTTGCCCAGACCGATCTTGCGACGCACGGGATGCGCGAAGATCTCGCCGCCGCCGCCGGGCAGCGAGTCGAGCCCCGCGGCTTGCAGACGGGCCAGCACCCAACGCAGCTTGGCGAACAGCGTCTCGCCCGGCGGGTCGAAGAACTCGACGAACTCGATCAGCTCCGGCGGGCTGAACGCGTGCACGTGCACGCCCGGGTAGCGTTCTTTGATGGTCGAGAGCAGATCGAGATACCAGTCCAGAGGCAGCTCGGGGTTCATCCCACCCTGCATCAGGATCTGGTTGCCGCCGATCGCTACGAGCTCGCCGATCTTCTCCAGGATCTGCTCGACCTCGAGGGTGTACGCGTCGTGGTCGTCGGCGTCGCGGCGGAAGGCGCAGAACGTGCACCGCGCGGTGCAGACGTTGGTGTAGTTGATGTTGCGATCGATGACGTAGGTGCGGAAGGTGTCGCCGTGCATCGCTCGGCTGCGCGCATCGGCAAGCCGGCCGAGTTCGTGCAGCGGCAGGCGGTGGAACAGATCAAGGCCTTGGTCGGAGGTCAGCCGGGCGTCGCCCGTCACCACGGCGTGCAGCAGCCCGCGGTCGGTCGCATCCATAGAGGGATGGACCGACGGAGCTCGATAGGCGTTTGAGGCAGGGGTTGGCCGATTCGGTGCGATCATGCTGAAGTGCAATCGGGCTTCGGGCTTCGTTGGTTTCAGAACTCTCTGAAAGAACTATATCCTACGGCCGAGTACGCCGCTACACGTCTTCTGGGTTGTTGGCGCCGGTCGCTGTGGGAGCGAAATGCGAGTCTGATTGTATTTTGTTTGGAATTAGCCGCGTGGATGGAACTGCTTGTGGACCGATCGCAGGCGGGCGCCGTCGACGTGGGTGTAGATCTGCGTGGTCGCGATGTCGGCGTGGCCGAGCAGTTCCTGGACGACGCGAAGATCGGCGCCTCCGGAGAGCAGGTGCGTCGCGAAGGAGTGCCGGAGCACGTGCGGGTGGACGCCTTCTAGGCCGGCCGCGTTGGCGTGCTTGCGGACGAGCTGCCAGACCGCGACCCGATCCAGCGGCCGACCGGTCCGGGACAGCAGCAGCCGGCCGCGGTCCCGCCCGTCCGGCCGGAGTAGTACCGGCCGCGCCCGGTTCAGATACGCGTCGAGCGCCGCGCGGGCCGGCGCGCCCATCGGCACGAGGCGTTGTTTGTTGCCCTTGCCCGTGACACGGAGCACGTCGAGATCGGCGATGTGGTCATCAACCGCGAGCGAGCCGACCTCGCTGGCGCGCAGGCCGGAGGCGTACATCATCTCCAGCATCGCGCGGTCGCGCAGGTACAGCACGCGGTCGGCGGCGTTGAGTTTCTCGGGTGAGGTCGGCGGCGCGGGCGCGCTGAGCAGCTTTTTCACCTGCGTGGGCGAGAGCACGCCGGGCAGTTTCTTCCAGCGCGTGGGCTGATCGATGATCGTCGCTGGGTTCTCGTCGGCCCAGCCTCGGGCGACGAGCCATCGCCCGAAGACTTTCATCGTGGCCAGATGCCTCGCGACCGACGCGGGCGCCATGTCGCGTTCGCTCTTGAGCGAGCGGATGTGATCGGCGAGCACACGCGGCGTCAGGCCCTCGGGCGTGGTCGCGCCAGCGGCGGAAGCGGACAGAAAGAGATCGCGCAGATCCCGGCCGTACGCTTCGAGGGTCGCCGGCGAGAGCCCGGCCTCGATACGCAGATACGCAAGGAACGCCCGGCGGGCGCGTTCCAGAGCTGGGGGGACCTCGGCATCCATGACCGAGAGCATCGGCGTCGGGCCGATCGCCGCTGCAATCCCCGTGGGACGGCCAGAAAAAACAGGGCCCCGGCTGCATGCCGAGGCCCCGGAAGGTCGCTAGGTATCCGTCAGTTCGTCGTCAGCCCGGCTTAGCCGAGAAGCTGGAGGACGTTCTGCGGCTGCTGGCCCGCCAGTGCCAGCGTGTTCGTCGAAGCGGACACGAGGATCTGGTTGCGGGTCAGGTTGGCACTCTCGGCGGCGAAGTCGGCGTCACGGATGACGGACTCGGCGGCCGCGGTGTTCTCGACGGCGATGCCGAGCGAGTTGATGGTCGCGGCCACGGTGTTCCGCTGGAAGGCGCCGAGTCGGCCTCGGGTCGAGGAGATCTCGGAGAGGGCGTTGGCGACGACTTCCTGAGCCTTGTTCAGATCGCCGTCGATCAGGTTCAGGCCCTTGCCCGAACCAAGGTCATCGAGGAAGAAGGTGCTCGAGCCATCGTTGAAACGGCCGATCTTCCGGGTCGCCACATCCGCGATACCGAGAGAAACCTCGCCCTGGATATCGACGTTGCCGTCGAGCATGAACGAGGCGCCGCCGCCAGAGATGGAGAACGCCTGGATCCCGTCGGGCGTCTGCGCGCCGGCGGTGGTGAGGTCGATTTCGACGTTGAGGAAGTCGCTGTTGACGCGGACGGTTCGGCCGGACGAGGTCGCGGTGATGCCGTTGACCGAGGCGCCGACGTCCTGGCCCTCATCGCGGATGCCGTTGGTGGCGGCGCCGACATCGAACGCGGCGGCGATGGTGGTATCGGCCGTGTTGTAGTCGGTGCCCTCGTAGTTGTAGATGCCGTTGGTGTCGTTCGTGCCGTTGGACAGACCGCCGTTGTTGACGACCTTGACCGAGACGAAGTCGCTCGAGCCGAAGTCCTCGGCGTAGACGCGGATGCCCGTGCCAGCGTCGGCCGAAGCGACGACGCCGGTCACGTCGGTGAACGAGTTGATCGCGGCGACGATGTCGGCGCGGCTGGTGCCGGAGGCGAACGAGAACTCTCGTGCGCCGTCGGTGCCGGCGACTTCGAAGACGAACTGCGAGCCGGCGTTGAGATCGATGTCGGTGCCGCCAAGGCTGAGCAGCAGGGTGCCCTGCTGGGCGGACTGGGTGACGACGACGTCGACGTCGAGGCTGGTGCCGTCGAACTTGGCGCCGTTGATGCGGAAGCTGTCGACCGCGCCGTTCACGTTGTTGGCCTGGTAGTCAAAGTTGCCGTTGAGCAGCTTGATGCCCTGGAAGCTCGTGGACGAGCTGATGCGGTCGACCGTCTGGATGATCGAGTCGATCTGGAGCTGGTTCGCGTCCTTCTCTGCGGACGACAGACCCGCCGACGACGCGTTGGTCGTGAGCAGGCCCTGCAGTTCGGTCAGCAGGTTGGAGATCTCCTGGAGACCGCCCTCGGCGATGTTCACGACCTGATCGGCGCGCTGGGCGTTGCCGATGGCGGCGTTCGTCGCGGTGAGCTCCGAGCGGAGATTCTCACTGGCGATCAGGCCGGCCGGGTCGTCCTTGGCGCGGCTGATGCGAAGACCGGTGCTGAGGCGCTCGAGCGAGCGGCCCAGGTTCTGGTTGTTCTGACCGAGCACGCGCTGAGCGAGCAGAGACTGAACATTCGTGTTAATCCGACTCATACCGAAAACCTCCGTGTGTCAATCGGCGTCCGTGCGGCGCCCATGCCAGGTCGCGTAACCCCGTGGCGTCCGATGCCCCGAGATCCGGCGGTTATCCGCCGTGCGTGTCCCGCGATCCAGCGCGGGCCGATCTTGGTTTTGCCGCTGGGACTTCCAGTGCGGCCTTCACGGAACACGGATCGGCCCCCACAGGACCCGGGTTAAGCGCACGCCGCGTCACGGGGTCGGAAAACAGGGGTTGCCCCTCCGTTTGCGCGGCCTCGGTTCCTGACGAACCCCGACCCTGCCCGCGCAGAGGCGCCAGCCGCTTTGGCCAGCGTCGATCTTGTCTGAAGCGCGCACGAAAACGCCCCGGAAGGTCGTTCCGGGGCGTTGATGATTATCGGGCGAGAGCTTCGTTGGTTGTGGGGAGCCGCGGGGACGCGACGCTGTGTTTCCATAAAGAGGAAGGGCCTTAGCCGAGGAGCTGGAGCACCTGCTGCGACTGCTGGTTTGCCAGGCTCAGGATCTGAGTCGTGGACGACGTCAAGATCTGCGAGCGTGTCAGCTCGGAGGTCTCGAACGCGAAGTCCGCATCCCGGATGCTCGACACAGACGCCGACAGGTTCTCGAACGACGCCTGGAGCGAACGGACGTTCGTCTGCAGGACGTTCCGCTCAAAGGCGCCGAGTCGGCCTCGGACCTGAGACACCTCGTCGATCGCGTTCTCGAGGATCTGCGAGGTGGGCGCGAAGTTGCCGCGGTCGGCGCTGGTCTCGAGGTCGTTGGCGCCGCCGGTCTTCAGCGACGAGAGGAACTCGAGCTGCCCGTTGTTGAGGTTACCCCCGAGGAGCGAGGCGGCGATCGACTGGACGCCGATGTTGACCTGCTGCTGCGCGGTGACTTCCGGGCCAAGCTGGAAGAGCGCGCCGCCGCCGGTGATGGAGTACGACGTCGACACGTTGCCCGGCGCCCCGGCCAGCGTGCCGAGGTCTTCGCTGAGCAGCATGTCCACGGCCAGCGATGGCGTGTCGAGGCTGACGTTGAGCCCGTCGCCCCGGCCGAGGGCGCCGTTGATGAGCGCCTGTACGTCCTGACCGGCGTCACGCTTGGCGGCGGTCACGTTGGTATTGACCGCGGCATCGGCCCAGAAGGGGGTCGGTTCCACGAATGGCGCGCCGTCATCGAACTTCACGAGCTGGAACCAGCTCGTTGCCGAATCGGCCGGTCCGCCGACCCTTTCGACCGAGACGAACTCGTTGGTGCCGAACCCGGTGGAGCGGAAGACGAGCCCGGAGGTCGGATCGTTGTTGATCAGCGCGGCTTCGACTCCGGTGAAGCTCGCCTGGTTGTTGATACCGGTCACCACATCCGCCAGCGCTACGCCAGAGCTGAAACTCAGCTCAATGACGCCATCCGGCCCGCGGACCCTGAGCGTGGTATCCGACGCAACGACTCCGAAGTTGGAGCCGTCGGCGCTGCCGAGCGTTCCAGAAAGGTAGAGCGAGCCCTTCTGCGCCGAGGCGACAACGTCAACCTGGACATCGAGCGATGACGCGTTGAGGAAACTGGCGCCCCGGACGCTGGTCCGGCTGATCGCCGACGCGGACACGCCCGAGAGCGTGTAGTCGAGCGAGCCGTTGAGCAGCTTGAGCCCGCCGAAGGTGGCGGTGTTGCTGATGCGTGTGATCGAGTCGATCGCCGAGTCGATCTGGGCCTGGTTGGCTTCGATCTCTTCGGGGCTGAAGGCGCCGGTGTTGGCCGCCTCGACGACGAGCGCCCGGACCGAGTTGAGCAGATCGTTGACCTCGGCCAGCGAGCCCTCGGTCGTCGCGATGACGTTGGAGGCGCGGTCCGCGTTGCGGATGCCCTGCTTGACGCCTTCGATGTCGGACCGCAGCCGCTCGGACACGATCAGGCCGGCCGGGTCGTCCGACCCCCGGTTGATGCGCAGCCCGGTGCTGAGGCGTTGGAGCCGGAGGTCCAGTTCCTCGTTGGCGCGTCCGAGGTTCGCACGCGCGATGAGGCTCGGGATGTTCGAGTTGATTCTGGTCATGACAATCCTCCTTGATTGTCCGGCCCGTCGGGGGCCCGGTCGGCCTGTCGGGTCGGGCGTGTTTCGAACGCCCGTTGCCCGTGTGATCCTGACGCGCCTCCGCGTGGGGCCGCCGTTGTCTATCCGGTTCGATCCGTGCCCCCGGCGCCGACCGTTCGGCGCCGAGCTGTTCACTCCTGCCGGGCGGTTACCGCCCGACGCTCTTGGCGGGGCCTGTGCCCCGCGTGGTTCCTGATGGCGCCTGCGTGCGCGTGGTCCGGGTGACCGGCGCCTGGGCGTCGGCCGCTCGGGCGGGTTCGCCGCCGGCCGCGGCTCCGGTCGGCCGCGTCGCCAACTCGCTCGCACGCCCGCTCTTGCGGGGGCCCGGGCTGATGGCGGCCGCGATCGGGCCGAAGTCCCCGCCCTTGATGCGGGCGGCCTGTTCGTTCTCGACGCGGATCGCCTCGTACACCTCTTTGCGGTGCACGGCGATCCGGGTGGGTGCGTTGATGCCGAGGCGGACCTTGTCCCCTCGGATGTCGACGACCGTGATCTCGATCTCGTCGCCGATCATGATCGTTTCGTCGCGTTGCCTGGAAAGGACCAACATGGTCGCGGTTCCTTGTGCGCTCCCGCTCGGGCGGGAGGGCGCCGGGGCCCGAGTGAACTCGGTACCGACGCAAGGCGTGAGCTCTCGTGACGTCGGACGACGGGGGCGACGGGCCCCCGGGCGCCCTGCGCTACG
>JBCBZM010000089.1:0-12649 GCA_039815345.1 Planctomycetota bacterium
AGAACCGTCCCCGAACAGCGTAATCGGCTCGTTCTGTAAAGCCTGAACCACAAAGTTAGACACAACCCGACCGTCATCGGGGTGCATTCTCGGCCCATAGGTGTTGTCGCTCTTGGTCGCGACGGCGTCGGCGGCGCTCGGGTTGCTGGCGGCGGGGCGGATGCGTTGGGCGGCAGGGGGAATGGTCGTCGTGGCGGCCGGCGCTTGGCTTGTGCTGGGTTGGGTTGGCGGCGGCGCGGTCACGACGAACGACTTGGTGCGCATCGCGGCGGTGCAAACCAACCTGCCGATGGACAACAAAGTGCGGTGGGGTGTGGACCGACGCGTCGCGGACTTTGTGCGGTTTGTGGAGCGCACGCGCGAGGCGGCGGCGGCGGATCCCGATGTCATTGTTTGGCCTGAGACCATGTTCCCCGGGCAGACGCTGGACCCCGAGAGCCTGGCGGCCGAGCGGCGGACGGGGCTTGCCTGGAACGTGACGACACGGGGCTGGATTCCTTCGACGACGATTGCGGATGAGTTGTTGCTGTTCCAAGCCGAACTCGGTGCCCCGATGGTGGTGGGCGCGACGGGGTACCGCGGGCTGACGTTCGAGCCGGACGGCGAGGGCGTGCGCCGGGACTGGGAGGGCGCGTACAACGCGGCGATGGTGGTGTCGGGCGGCGAAGTCTCGCAGCGGTGGTACGCGAAGCTGCACTTGACGCCGTTTGGAGAGGTGATGCCGGGCATCTCGAGGTTCCCGTCGCTGGAGCGGGCGTTGTTGTCGCTGGGGGCGGCGGGGATGTCGTTCGATCTGGACGCGGGCGACGACGCGGTGACCTTGAATGTGCCGACGAGGCGTCGGGGCCCGGTGCGGATCGGGACACCAATCTGCTTCGAGGCGACCGCGGCGTGGGTGTGCCGGCGGCTGGTGGATCGCGACGACGGGGCGCGTGTGCTGGTGAACCTCACGAACGACGGCTGGTTCGGCGATTTTGATCTCGGGCGCCGTTGGCACACGATGCACGCTCGCTGGCGCTGCGTGGAGTTGGGTGTGCCGATGGTGCGGGCGGCGAACACGGGAGCTTCGTGCGCGATCGATGGGCGCGGGCGGATCACGGCGGAACTCGGCCCGCGCGAGGCGGGTGTGCTGGTGGCCGAGGTGGCGCTCGCGGATGAGGAGACGCGGACGGTGTACCGGGCGGGGGGTTGGATGACGCCCTGGGTGCTGATGCTGGGTGCGCTGGGATTGGTTTTGTGGGCGTTGTTGGGCGCGGCGGCTCGGACGAACTCCGGCCGGGGCGCGGGCGAAGTACAGTCGGGCGGGGCGCGGGGTGCGGAAGGCGGCGCGGATGCGTAACGGGATGCGTGACGGAAGAGGGCGCGGGCGTTGGATAACGGTGGCGGCGGTGGGCGCCGCGGCGTGGGTGACGGGGTGCTCTGGGACCGGCGGCGCCGGTGGCAGTGGGGGTGATGGTGGCTCGGCGTTGTCGGCGGAAGGCGAGCCGCGAGAGGGCGGGCGGTGGGTGAACGGGCAGTGGGTGGCGGCTCGGTTCGATCGGCCGGTGGATCGGTCGGGTCTTCGCGAGCGGGCGGTGGATCTTCTGAACGAGGGGTTCCGGTCGCCTTCTCCTGAGACGCGTGCGAATGCGCTGGAGGCGTTGTCGGCTTCGGCGGGCCGGCTCGAGCCGGCGGCTCGGCAGGGGCTGAGCGACGAGAACGCGGGCGTGCGGAGCGTGGCGGCGACGTTGGTGGGCCGAGAGCGGCTGGCGGGTTTGCAGACGCAGGTGTGGCCTTTGGTGCGCGATCCGTCGCCGTACGTGCGGATGTCGGCGTTGTACGCGTTGTGGGCGACCGGTGCTTCGCCCGATCCGACGCCGATCGGGGACGCGTTGCTCCGCGATCCTTCGCCGCACGTCCGGGCCCACGCGGCGTTCGTGCTGGGGGAGATGGGAAACCCGTCGGCGCTGGCGATGCTCCGGCAGGCGGCCGTTGAGAGCCGACAACCGGGCTCGGAAGCCGAGCGGCGGGTGCTGGAGCTTCAGATCGCCGAGGCGATGGTGAAGCTGGGCGATACCGAGCAGATTCAGACGCTTCGGTCGGCGTTGTACCCGTCTCGGCCGGAGGAGTTGGAGGCGACGCTGCTGGCGTTGCAGGCTCTGGGCAACGTGGGCGAGCGGCGTCAGATCGACGAGTTGGTGGCGGTGGCGGGGTTCCGGGATGAGACCGGCCGCGGGATGCCGCCCGAGATCCAGCTCACGGCGGCGCGGTCGCTGGTGAAACTGGGTGAAACCGGGGCGACGCGGTACGCGGATGAGTTGAGGTTCGACGGTTCCGAGCGGGTGCGGGCGCTGGCCGCCTTCGTGTACGGAGAGTCGAGCCGCCTGGAGACCCTGCCCAAGCTGGACGCGATGCTGGACGATCCGTCGGAGCGTGTGCGGATGGCGGCGGCGGCGGGTATCCTGCGGGTGGCGGACCGGGTCGGGGGGCGGTAGGGTCCGCCGCGTTGCGTGGGATGGGGCTGGCTCGGGCGGCGGGACGCGTCGACACGCGTTATCCTGTGCAGCCGCGGTGCCGTGTGGTGGGACTGTGGCGCTGGGGGCTGGGTTGGCTCGCTGGGTCAGCGAACTGGGTTTGCTGGTCGGGGCTGGGATTGGTTTTGGTGTTGGGGTTCGTAAGTTGGGTCCTCGGGCTTCGGAATGGGTTCCGGGGCTGGTCGGCCGCGGCGTAGCGTCTCACGGAGTCTGAGCGTGCATATTTTGACGAAGATCTTTGTGCTGTTCGCGGCGGTGTTGAGCCTGCTGTTGGCGGCGTTGGTGATCCCGATGGCCGTGAACTCGGACCGGGTCTCGACGGCGCTGTCCGAAGCGCGGACGCAGATCGCGGCGTTGGAAGCGGCGCGTGCTCAGCAGGCGGCGGCCGAGGACGAAGAGATCGGCCGGTTGCGGCTGGAGTCGCAGCAGGTGCAAAACCGTGCCGCGTCGCTGGCCGACGATGTGTCCCGACTGGAGCGAGAGAACTCGCAGCTCCAGCGCGACCGCCGCAAGGCCGAGGCCGACCGGGACGCCACGGCTGGTCAGGTCGATCAGCTCAACGAGACGCTGCAGACACAGACGAACCTGCTCGAGAGCTATCGCGGCGAGGTGACCGGGCTGCGCGACAGCGAGCTCCGGTTCCGCCGAGAGAAGCTCGACCTTGAGGATCGGATCAGCGATCTGGATAGCCAGGTTGAGGTGCTGACGCAGAACCTGCGGGCGTTGCAAGAGCAGCTCGCGGAGGCGAACGCGGCGGTGGCTTCGGCCGAGTCGACCGGCGGCCTGGGTGCGCGCTCGGAGAGCGACGGCGGCGTGGTGACGATGTCCGGCCCGCCGGTGACGGGTCGGGTGCAGGAAGTGCGTGTGGATCCCTCGACGGGTCAGACGCTGGCTCGTGTCAGTCTGGGCTCGAACGACCGCGTGCAGGAGAACATGAAGATGTTCATCGCGCGGGAGGGGCGCACGTTCGTCGGCAACCTGGTGATTCTGCAAGTTGATCTGAACTGGGCCGTGGGCGTGGTGGACACGCTGGGTTCGGGTGGATCGGTGCAGGCGGGCGACCTTGTGCTGAGCTCACTGCAGTAATCGGGCCCGTCCTGGCGTGTTGACATAGATTCAGATCGCGGGCGTCGACGGCCTGCGCAGCGTCGCCTCGGAGCGACGGGAGACAGATTTCCATGGCTGACTTTGGGATGCAGATGCCGGGCGGACGCGGGCGGATGGGCCCGACGCCGAACGTGTACACGGCGTTGATGTTCGTGGCGGTGGTGGCGCTGATCGGCGCCTGCGCGGCTGCGTATCTGGCGGCGACCAAGGTGTCGCCCGACGAGGGCAATCCGTTCTCGGTCCAGGCCGAGAACCCGCGAGACGTACGGATCGCTGGTTGAGACGGGATTCGCGGCCCGGGCGGCGTCGGTCGGATGCGATCCGCGGTGTTCGGGCGCTTGACTTGCGGGGGATGGAGCCTACATTCACGGCGGCCGAAAGCGGCCGTGAGATCTGTTTGATCGATCTCGGGGCGGTAGCTCAATTGGTTAGAGTACCGGACTGTCGATCCGGTGGTTGCGGGTTCGAGTCCCGTCCGCCTCGCTTCTGAAACGGCCTTGGCATATCGCCAAGGCCTGTTTTAGTTTTGGGGTGTCGCGTTGGGTCGCGGTCAATCGCGTCGAATCGCCCTGCCGTTGCGGGGCCCACTGCTGGGTGTCGACTGACAACAGATCCCACGGCACGGCCTGCCGTGTCATGGGTGCCGGTGAGTTGCAGCGGGACAGCTGCGACTGTCGGCATCTTCGCCACCGTCTCGGCAGCCTCGTCTGGCAGCAGGTGGCCGTAGGTGTCGAGGGTGAGCGTGATCGAGGAGTGCCGCATGGGCGTCTGGATCGCCTTGGGCGATGCCCCGCCGACTGCGGCCCAGGCGCCGCAGGTGTGTCGGAGGGCGTGGAAGTCCAGATGCCGCCCGTCGTGGTCCTCGGCTAGGAGGAAGTCGCTCGGCTCGCGCTGCATGCGTAGCGCGGCGTCTGAGCCGATCTGGTCGAGCCACGCTGAGCGGGCTGCGGCCAGATCCGCGCGGAGCATCTTGGCAACATGCTCGCGGCGCGGCATGACGAACACCTGGGCGCCGGGCATGGCATGGGCGACCCACGCTGACAGCTCATCGGCGAGTTGCACCTGGATGAACTGGCGCGCGGCCTTGCCGTTCTTGGTTCGCCCCGCGTCGAGCAGGAGGTGGGGCCGGTCGGCATCGAGGATCAGGTCAGAGCGGGTCAGACTTCGCAGTTCACTCGACCGAAGCCCGGTCTGGATCGCGAGTTCGTAGAGCAGGCGTCGGGCACGGCCCGTCATACCCGCGCGGTCGAGTTCGGTGCCGCCCTCTGGTGTCACAAGGCCCTCGCGTTCGAGGGCGGCGCGTTCAACCCACTTGCGCATGATTCGCTCGGCGTCAGCCCGGCTGGTGGTCCGCGTCGATCGCTCCTTGCGTTTGCCGTCGCCGCCGTACCAGCTCGCGTATCACGGCCCGGCGCCGCCGCGTCGAAACAGGGAGCCCTCGCCGTTGCCGCGTGATCGGGATCGAGCGGGCATCACTTGCTCCTCCGCATGCTGCGCTTCGGGCGGACGACAATCTCGAGGCCGAGGTAGTCGGCAAGCCGCTCGGCGGACTCCATGCTCAGGTCGCGCTCGCTGCTCAGTAGACGGGACAACTGCGAGCGGTCCACGCCCGAGCCTTTGGCGATGGCGTACGCGCTTTCATCGGACGAATCGACGGCGGCTCGAAGTTGATCCATGACTGAGGACATGGAAGCAGCGTATCGGCAAGCGATGTCGCATGACAACTGTTTGATCGAGTCATCGCACCAGGTGCTGTTGGTCTTCATCATCGGGCTCCTTCCAGTCTTGGCGATGGAGTTCGTACTCGGCGATCTTGTCGAGCAGATACTCGTCCGCCCTCGCTGCGTCCAAGCAGGTATCTAGTTGGGGATGGAGGGCTGCGACGTGGTTCCGGACGGCACGTTGTTGGCCAATGCTCAACGCGCTTGACTGCGTCGCGGGTCGCCCGATCCTGGAGGCCCGAGAGGCGTCCGAGCTGCTCGAATCCGACGCGGGCCCTCCCGCTCTGGCCACTCACGTGCGCCAGGATGCCGAGATAGACGCGAAGGGCGCCAGGATCGATGCCCTGCAACGCGCCAAGAAACTCGACGGAGATCATGGCGCACCTCCGGGACAGGTGCTGGGGCGGCCACGCTCGCTCGGGACTCATCGTCCCCCCTCGCGCATCGACTCGCGGATGCGGTCGCCGGATCCGGGAGAATCGGGCGCGCCGGCCGCCACCCAAGCCTCCAACTCGCACGGGCGGTACAGCACGCGACGGCCGATGCGGACGCAGGGGATGGCGCCGCATCGGGTGAGTGACCAGAGCGTGCGCGTGCTTAGGGCAAGGGGCTTGGCCGCGGATGGGGCGTCGATCAGCAGTGCGGTACGCTCGCGTCATTCGTCCAACCCGCCGGTGGAGCCTGCCAGCGCCCGGGCGGATTCGCCAGGGAGGTCACCGGTCACGATCCACAAAGCCCTTTCCCGACCCATCCGACGGCTCGTCGAGGACGCATCGATGGAGGGCCTCGGTGAGCCGAGACATGTCGAAAAGCCATCGATCGCCCGCGCGAAGGCCAGGCAAGCGGCCGGCTTCAGCCTCAATCCGCAGCCATCTCGAGTTGATCCCGAGCAGTCGCGCGGCCCGAGATAGCGTCGCGAGTCGTTGAGGTGTGCGTCCTGGGTTCATGTGGAATGAAAGCGCGTTGTGCGTCCCGCAATGCCGGTCGGTTGATGGGTCCGTTGCACGGTCGGTTGAAGAACCGGGCGGCTGGCGTCAGGGCGCCTCGTGCTGGATCCACTCCCGTCCCTGTGGCGTGCTCTCCACGCCTGTGTTTCGACCGCGGTCGTTCACGAATCCGTGATCGATCAGCGCAGCCACCGCGTTACTAACGCTAGTACGGTCCATCGGCGCGTTGTCGGCGATGTACACGCGTGAGCGTGCCATGTTCTGATTGTTGAGAAACAGCAACGCGCGGGCTTCAGGCTCGCTGAGCACGATCCTCAAGGCGGATGTGATTCGTCGATCGCGTGGGTTGGGCAATACGTCAACTAGAGGGTGGGCGACGACCATCGACCGTGCGATGGGCGTCAGCTTGATTGGGGGGTAGGTAATCGGCGAGAGCATGGCATCCCGAGGTAGGTCCTCGCCAGTTTCAGCACCCCACGAGATTTCCGTGTACATGACCTCTTCTTCGATGTCCTGCATGTCGCGATCCCAGAGCAGCCAATCCACGTCCTCGCTGCTCGCGACGACCCGGCAGTCTGGCCTGGGATCGAGCCTGTTGTCGCGGCTCACGAGCCGCGCGACCTGCCTTGCCCAACTCTTTCGTGGAAGATGCGCGATCGGCGCGTCGCGCTCGCCGATCCGCGCGAGCACATAGAAGCCGTGCTCCGGCATCGAACGGCCTGCCCTTTGTGGGCTGGATCGGGCGCCGTCACGGGCAGGTCCAGTAACCGCGCCCACCCAACGCCGGGAGCGACCCGGCTACCCGATAAAGGGTATGTGCCTTGGTGTCGGGTGATTGCGAACCACGACCAGTTCTAGCTCAGGGCGAGCAGTAGCGGGTAGTGCATCTCTGGCAAACCAGTGCGCTCCGTGCAGGGGGGGGGGTAGCCCACCGCCGGCTTCGTGCGCCTCGGATTGACCTTTATGGTGAGCGACTTGCGGACATATCGCGACTCACGAGGGGGCTAGCGGCCGTAGCAGGTGTTGGTTCATCGCGCACCAGGTGCGACCCGGCCGCCGGCAAACGGTGACGATCGGAACCGCGTAGTCAGCCCTTAAACGTGCCGTCTCGCGCGAGAATTCACTCGGTGAGATCGTCCTTGGTCAAGTCGCCGGCCGCGGCCAGCAACCTGCGCGCATTCTGGGTGTCGGGGTGATCCTCTCCGAGCACCCGTGCGCGTCGCTCGGCGGCATCTCGGAAGAACACCTCAGCGTCCTCGTGCCGGTCTTGTGCCATGCGGAGGCGGCCCATGAGGACGACCGCGCGAAGGGTGTCGAAGTGGTCATCGCCTTTCATCTGTGCATAACGATCGAGCGCATCAATGCACAACGGCTCCGCTTCTGCTGTCCTGTTGGTCTCAACCAGAAAGCTAGCCTTGTTGAATGTTGCCTTGATCGTTCGAGGATGCTCCTCGCCGAACGTACGTCGAGCGGTCTCAAACGCTTCGATGAGCAGCGGCTCGGCCTCCTCCACCTGGCCCATGGCCAGCAGGGCGAACGCGAGATTGCTCATCGATACGAGCGTGTTGGGGTGCTCGGCCCCCACCACCCGCCGCAGGCCGACGAATGCGTCTCGGTAGTACCTGGCGGACTCCTCGGTTCGCCCGAGTGCGTTGTTGATGGAGCCGAGGTTGTTCATCGTCGACAGCGTATGGAGGTGGTCTGGGCCGAGGCTCTCGAGGAGCATGGTGAGCGTCTCGCTATAAAGCGCTTCGGCCTCTTCGTACCGCCCTTGAGAGTCGATACACGCTGCGAGATTGTTGAGCGCTCCACCGACGCGTGGATGTGATGGCCCGAGCGTCTCTCGGCGACGATCGAGCACTTCACGCCTGATGGTCTCTTCCTCGGTGTAGCGGCCTGTTTGGTTGAGCACCCACGCGAGGACGGACATCACCGAGAGCGTGTCGGGGTGGCTGCGGCCGAACGTGGACTCGCCGATCTGCATCGCCTCTCGCGCGAGACGCTCGGCTTCCTCGTAGCGGCCCACGTCGGCGAGCGTGCGTGCAAGATTGCTGAGCGCCTCTTGGGTCCGGCTGTCTTCGTTGCCGTAGAGCTTCCGATAGCCGTCGAGAGCCTCGAAGTCAATCCGGATGCTTGTTTCGTAATCACCGACACTGTGTCGAATCGCCGCCCGCGTGCTTTTCATGCGGAGCAGGTCCTCGAACGCGGCGTCGGCGCCGTTCGTAATGTCTTCGTACGCCTCAATAGCTGGTGTGAGGTAGGCCTCGGCTTCCTCGGCCTTTCCTTGGCGCCACAACGCGACGGCGAGGCCCTGCATGCAGCGGTAGACCCCGAGATCGGATTCGCCGTAGAGGGCCTTGATCTCTTCGAGTTGCTCGCGGTACAGACGCTCGGCGTCTTCGAAACGTCCCTGGTCGATGCGTACCTGCGCGAGCCGTTCTTTGGCGAGGAGCGCCATCAGGGGATCTGCGGCGGTCATCGGGTCGAGAAGTTCCACCGCTCTTTGGAGCGAGGTGTTCGCCTCTTCGAAGAGGCCGAGACTCCGCCGTGCCGTGCCTACCGCGGAGTGCAAACGGCCTTGGATTTCCGGACTGTCGGCGAACTCGGTCTCGATCGCCTCTGTCGTGGGGATGAAAATGCTTGCGTCGAGTGTGAGTCGAGCTTGATCGGCGAAGTTGATGTCGTTTAGCAGGCGTGTCAGCGTTTCGGCGTCCTCGGCTGCAACATCTGCAAGGAGACGGTCGCGCTGCTGGTCGCCCACGGCTCGGACATCGACCGTCTCCAACTGCCGCTGCTGGAACCCGACGATCCGCTCGAGATCCGCGTTGGACTGCTCGAGCTCGCTCTTCGTTGCGACGAGGCTCTCGTTGGTTGCATCGAGCTGGGCGTTCGTCACCTCGAGCGTCTCGTTGGCCTGCCCGAGCTGCACGTTCGTTTGTTCAAGTGTCCGATTGGCGCGTACGGCCGAGACGAGGCCGATTGTCGTGCCGATGATGCCCAGAAGGATCACGAGCATCGTTGTGGCAATGCCGCCAACGAGCGCACGGTTGCGCCCCGCGAACTTGCGGAGTTGGTACGCCGCGCTGGGCGGGCGTGCGGCGATCGGCTCGCTGGACAAGTATCGCCGGATGTCCTCGGATAGCGCGGCGGCGGAAACGTACCGCCGATCGCGGTCCTTTGACATCGCCTTTTCGACGATCGTCTCGACATCGCCGCGTAGCGAGATGTCGAAGGTTCGCAGTCGTGTGGGCTCGTCCTCTTTGATCCGGCGGAGCGCCTCTGGAACGGGCACGGTTCCGATGTCGTGCGGCGGTCGGCCGACCAGGATCGTGTAGAGCATCACGCCCAGTGCGTAGACATCCACGCGTGTGTCGAGGTCGTCCGGCCGGCCGTCGAGCTGCTCCGGGCTCATGTACGCGAGGGTGCCGATGATCTGGCCGGTGTCCGTCTGCATCGTGGCCTGCATGTCGGCATCGGTGAACCGCGCGATGCCGAAGTCGAGGATCTTGGGCTGGCCGACGTCGTGGAAGTCGTTGGTCGAGTCACGCGACGATCCCGCATCGCTGACAACGAGGACGTTGGCGGGCTTGAGATCGCGGTGGATGACGCCCTTCTGGTGGGCGTGCTGCACCGCGTCGCACACGCGCGCGATCAACTCCAGCTTCTGCCGCGTGCCGAGGCCGTGCTGTTCGGCGTAGACCTCCAGCGTCGGGCCGTCGATCAGTTCCATGGTGTAAAACGGGCGTTCGCTGTCACCGAGCGACGCCGAGCCTGAGTCGTAGATGTGGGCGATGCCGCGGTGCTGCAACTTGCCGAGCGCCTGCACCTCGCGTTTGAACCGGCCGGCGCGGTCCGGACGCCCGAGACCTACGCTCATCACCTTGAGCGCGACGTGTCGATCCGGGCTCTCCTGCGCCGCCTCGTAGACGACGCCCATGCCGCCGCGCCCGATCTCCCGGATCACGCGGTAGGGGCCGATCCGTTCTGGTTGCGTCTCGTCGGGCGAGGCCTGCGGGTCATGGGCGGAGGCTGGTTCGTCGATCGACAGGAACGCCTCCGGTGTGTCGGCGTCTTGCTTGATGAGCTCGCGCACGCCCTCGGCGATGTGTGCGTCATCAGCCTCGAGATCGATGAACGCCTCGCGTTCCGGCTCGGGAACCTGCCGAGCTCGATCAAAGAGGTCGTAGATGCGAGACTCATCGGTCATGGCGCCGGTCCATCCGTAGGGCTGCCGTCGGTGGATGCACGCAGCATTGCGTGCAGCTTCGCCTTAGCGATTCGCCAGTCACGCGCGGCGGTGCGCTCGTTGATTTCCAGGTGGTCCGCCGCCTGGGCGACGGTCAGGCCCGCGAAGAATCTCAGCAGCACCAATCGATGGAGGCGCGGCGACTCTTGCTCCAGTCGAACCAGTGCCTCGTCGAGGGCGAGGAGTTCGTCTGGCGGCGCGTCGATGCCGCGGCTCAGGCCTTCGAGCGAAACTCGACGACGATCGCCGCCCCGCTTGACCCGAGACTTGGATCGCGCCTTCTCGACCAGGATGTCTCGCATCGCGCCCGCGGCGACGAGGAAGAAGTGCCGCCGATCCTCGAATCTCGCGTCGTCGTTTCCGACGCTGCGCATAAAAGCCTCGTGAACGAGCGCGGTCGCCTGGAGCGTCTGGCCGGGCGGCAGGCGACGCATCTTGGCCGCGGCCAGTTCGCGCAGCTCGTCGTAGATCAGCGGCAGGAGATCATCCGCGGCGGCGCCATCGCCGTCGCTGGCTCGGCGGAGCAGCAGCGTGATGTCTCGATCCCCCGTCATCAGCGGATTTTCTTCGAAAGCGGTGTCAGTGTCCAGCCTCACACGGCGGAAGACCACTGTCGGCGACGTTCGTCGGCGTTGAACATCCTCAGCCGGTCCCAAGGAGGACACCATGGCACTGCAACTCGATGATTTCACTACTCGTTGGGCACGCGCCGTCGCGGCGGCGGGCTTCTTGGTCGCTGGCGCCGCTGCGACGGCCCAGACCACGTTCACCGACCGCGGAAGCTGGGAGGCCGCGGCGGGCAGCTTCCAGACCGAGACTTTCAACGCGTTCGGGCCCGGCCCCAACGCGCCCCTTGGCGTTTTCCACGCCGGCCTGCTGACGATCGAGACCGCCGAGAACTCGCCTGCCGCGCAGGGGTTCCTGAGGATCGAGGACGGCAGCGGGCCCAATAATGTGGATGGCACGGTGCATCTCGACTTCGAGGTAGACGGCAGCCCGAAGAGCACGGTCACGCTGATCTTCGACCCGCCCGTGCGCGCCTGGGGCGCCGATCTGCTGGCGCCGCTCTCGGGCAATCCGATCGATATTGAGCTGGATGGGACGTTCTGGCAGCAGCCATTGCAGACCGGTACGCCTGCCTTCCTCGGTTTCATCAGCGAGACGCCCGTGGCTCGCGTGACGTTTCGAGATCGATTCACCAGCACGTCGCGGCTGGGGCTTGACAACGTTTCGTTCGGCGACGAGGCCTTCCTGGTCTCGAACCTGAGTGATGGGCCGGTCGCGGCGGCGGGCGATCTGCCGGGCAGCCTGCGCCAGGCCGTGTTCGATGCCAACGCGAATCCAGGCGCCGACGTGGTCCTTTTCGCCCCGGGACTATCAGGCGCCATTTCGCTGACCAACGGCGAACTGCGAGTTCTTGAGTCGCTTTTGATTGACGGTCCCGGAGCTGACGTCATCACGATCAGCGGTGGCGACACAACACGGATCTTTCAAGCTGGCGGCACCGGCGTGCAATCGTACGAGTTCAATGCGCTAACGCTCGCCGATGGGAACGTGACAGGTGTCGGCCAAAACGGAGGCGCGATCAACCTTGTTCTTGGTGATGACAGGCTCAAGATTCGGCGTTGTGTGTTTCGCAACAGCAGCGCGATTATAGGTGGCGCGATCGCGACTGGTGGTCTCGTCGACATCCGAGACTGCTCTTTCATCGAGAACGGTTCCAACTCCGGTGGCAGCGCACTCTACATACAGGATGTCGGCGGCGCGATTGTAAACTCAACCTTCAGCGGCAACGGCGGTTCTCGCGGCACGATCTTGTACCAGGGCGTTTTCGGCTCGCCCACGTTATCGATCTCGCATAGCACCTTCGTGAGCAACAGTACTGATGGCATCGTTGTGGACACCGCCTTTGCGAACGTCTCAGCAGTCATGGCGTACGACCACTCGATCTTCGCCAACAACGGCGGTGTCGGGAACGTCGTGATCGACAACCAGCCGGGGGTTTCGAGCGCATTCACCACTGCATGCGCGCGATTGGTCAGGCCGAGGCCGCGTTGGAGTTGATGTGCAAACGGTCGCTCTCCAAAGAGGCATTCGGCAAACCTCTGGCCCAGC
>JBCBZM010000044.1:0-21345 GCA_039815345.1 Planctomycetota bacterium
CGCCGGCGCTGTTCCAGATCGGATTGAACTCGCCGATGACGTACGGCGCGTTGACGCTCTCAACGAATGCGCGCTTGCCCGCGGCCTCGCCGTTCCAGAACCGCGCGTGCGTGCCGAGCGAACGCTCGTTGCCGTCGAAGATGCCCGGGTAGAAGTGCTCGGTGAACCCGATACCCGTCCAGCCGCGGGCGGCCGGGTCGCCGTAGAAGTCGATGCCCTCGATGGATCCGGGAATCAGGATCGGCCGATCGGGGTCGATCTCACGCACCACGCTGTGGATGCGGTCGACGATCTCGATGAGGTCCTGGCGGTGGTCGGTGCTGAAGTCGCCGTAGGGCTCGTTGATGACGTCGTAGCCGAGGAAGTGTGGGTTGTTCTTGTATTGGCGAGCGAAGTGCTGCCAGAGCCAAGCGAGCCGTTCGCGGTCTTGCGGGCTGTTCCAGATGTCGTTGGCGTTGACGTCACCGCTGGGTTGATCGAGGCTCTGACCGCCCTGCACGCCGTGCATGTCGAAGAGGACATAGACGCCGGCTTGCTCGGCCATCTCCAGGGCGCGGTCGGTCCATTCCCAGGCGTCCTCGCGGAGCATGAACGGCTCGTGCTCGCGCTCCATCAGGCCGTACCACAGCGGGATGCGGACCGAGTTGAAGCCGAGGGCGGCGATCTGGTCGAAGTCGCGCTGGGTGATCCAGCCGGCGCGGTGGATGTCGAGCAGGCGCTCGGCTTCTTCGGCGCCGAAGCGTTGTTCGAGGATGTCGAAGACGGTGCGCTGGTCTCGAACGATGGATTCGTCGAGGCCGAACATCCACGTCTCGAGGCTGAGCCAGTTGCCCAGGTTGACGCCGCGGAGGTTGACCTGGGCGCCGGTGTCGTCGACGAACTTGTCGCCTTGCACGCGCACAAACGGCAGCGCGGCGTGGGCCGCGGGCATGGCCGTCGCAATGAGGGCGACGACGGCCAGTGCGAAGATAGGCAATTGGGTACGCATCACGGTTCGGTGCTCCAGCCACGAGTAATGAATGGATTGAACCGTTCGTTGCGTTCGGTCTCGGGATTCAGTTCGAAGTATTCATCGGCGGACATCGCGGAGGCATGCCCGTCGAGATAGCTGACATTGATCGCGCCCGAGCCCGTGCCGTGCGGGAAGTTGCGAGGCTTCCAGTCGGCGAAGGCCATGTCGAACGTGAGCGTGGCAAAGTTGGGCCGCACGGCGTTGCTGATGCGCTTGGCTCGCCAGACGTAGTCGCTTGCGATCGGTGGCGTGGGGATCTGGATGGCTTCCCAGAAGTTGTAGCGGTAGTCGTTCTGGAGTCGGTCGCTCATGAGGCTGCCGTCGGGCAACGGCTCGTTGGCGAAGCCCTGGCCTCGCTCGATCGCCGGGCAGCGGAACACGTCGGAGTAGTTGCCGTCGCCGAACGTGCCCTCGACGTACGGGATGAGCACGTCCTGCAACCACGGCGCGTTACGCAACGGCGGTAGATAGTCCTCCCAAACCCCGACGCGTGCGATCGGCAGCCGTTCGTCGTTGTCGTTGGCGTACATGTTGAGCGCGAGCGCTTGGGAGCGGACGTTGGCCGAGCACGCGACGCGCAGGCCCGCTTGTTGGGCCTTGCCGAGCGCCGGCAGCAGGATGCCGATGAGCAGGGCGATGATCGCGATGACCACGAGCAGTTCAATCAGCGTGAAGGCGCCGGTCCGTTGTGTGCGGTGGACGGTGTTCATTCCACGACCTCCATCCGTCGTCCGTGCGGCGATACGCGGACCGGGTGAGCCGGCGGTGCACAGGTAGTGCCGTTGACCTCGAAGTAGGTGCGTTTGAGCTCTCGGAAAGTTTGGCCTTCGCGTTTGCGGAGTTCGCCCGTGAGCCATCGCGTGGCGCCGAAGGCCAACGCCCAGGAATCCTGGCAGACGGCCGAGTAGACGGGGTAGGTCAGCTTGCGCATCTCGCCGTCGTCGAAGCCCACGATGGAAAGCTCGTCGGGCACGCGCAGGCCGAGTTCGAGGGCACGCCGCAGGCCGCCGATCGTCGAGAGCGGATCGGTGAAGAGCACGGCGGTGGGGGGCTTGGGCAGGCTGAGCAGTCGGCTCATCGCCGAGGCGCCGCCGTCCACGTCGGCGATGACCTCCACGATGAGTTCGCTCGAGATGCCCAGCCCGGCCTCGCGGAGCACTTGTTCGTACGCGTTGCGGCGATCGGTGTGGTCCGAGTCGGTCACGGCGTGCACCACGAGGGCGACGCGCTCGTGTCCCAGGTGCACAAGGTGCTCGACCGCGAGGCGTGTGTCGGCCGCGGAGTCGTACGCGACGTAGTTCACGCGGGGGTGATCGAACCGATCGGAGACAACGACGCTGGGAAAGCCCTCGTCGGCGATCGCTTCGCAGACGTCGCGCTTGTCGGCGTACGTGCGCAAGACCACGCCCGCGATGCCGACGCGGCGGAACATCTGCGTGTAGCTCTCGCCCTCGGTGCGGAGGCTGGCGATATCGAGGATCGAGACCTCGAACCGGTCGGCCCCGGCGCCCGCGACCACGCCCGAGACGATGCTCGCGTCGAACGAGCCGTACTCGAGACGCACCGGCGTGCCCGGATAGGCGAGCGCGATGCGGGTGGTTCGGCGGTCGGCGGCCGGCAAGGAGTAGCCGACACGCTCGGCCTCGGTGAGGACGCGATCGCGCAGCGTCTCGCTCACGGCGGCGTCGTGGTTCAGGGCTCGGGAAACGGTCGCAACCGAAACCCCGGTGTTCTTAGCAATCTCGCGAAGCGTGGCCACGCGTGCTCCCGTTCTGGACTCGCTGGTTGTGATCGCCGGTTGGTACCGTGTCGGCCTGCGAGAGGGTTCGAGATACGTTTCGGAATCGTCTCTGGTATGATACATCTCCGTGTTTGCCGTTGCAAGCGGTGACACTGGATCGTGCGATCGTTTTTTGTTTGGGTATATGCAGTTCGGAGAGCCGGCATGTCGTTTCCAGATGGCTTCAAGTGGGGTGTCGCGTCCGCGGCCTATCAGGTCGAGGGCGCCGCGACGGAGGGCGGGCGGGGCCCGAGTGTCTGGGACGCGTTCTCGAGGCGGCCGGGCGCGGTGTACGAGGGGCACACCGGCGACATCGCCTGCAACCAGTACCACCGCTATCCAGAGGATGTCCGCCTGATCGCGGATCTGGGCGCCTCGGCGTACCGGCTTTCCATGGCCTGGCCGCGCGTGATGCCCGAGGGCACGGGCGAGGTCAACGAGGCGGGTCTCGCCTACTACGACCGGCTCGTGGACACGCTCTTGCACCACGGCGTCGAGCCGTGGATCACGCTGTACCACTGGGACATGCCGCTGGCGCTGTTTCACCGGGGTGGCTGGCTGCACCCCGACAGCCCCAAGTGGTTTGGCGATTACGCGGCCGTGGTCGCCGAGCGGCTGGGCGACCGGGTGCAGCATTGGATGACGATCAATGAGCCGCAGGTGTTCTTGAACCACGGGCACGTGGAAGGCGAGCACGCGCCGGGTATGAAGTACTCCCGCCCGGACGCGTTGCTCGCGACGCATCACGTGCTGATGGCGCACGGCATGGCGACCAATGCACTGCGCGAGCATGCGCCGAAGAAAGCGGTTGTCGGCTGGGCGCCGGTGGGCGTGTGCGCGGTGCCGGCATCGGAGGATCCGCGGGATATCGAGGCGGCGCGCCTCGCGACACTGGGCGTGTTCGATCAGCGCGGCTGGGCGTTCAACAACTCGTGGTACAGCGACCCGGTCGTGTTCGGGCGATACCCCGAAGACGGGCTGCGCGCCTTCGGCGTTGATGTGCCCGATATCCGCTCGGGCGATCTAGAAATCATCCGCCAGCCGCTCGATTTCTACGGCGTCAACATCTATCAGGCCCACCAGGTCACCATGGGCGCCGATGGGCAGCCCGAGACCGTGACCCGCCCGCGCGGCTGGCCGACCACGATGCACCACTGGCCGGTCACACCCGAGGCGCTGTATTGGGGTCCCAAGTTCATCGCCGAGAAGTACCAGCTGCCGATGTACATCACCGAGAACGGGCTCGCATCGATGGACTGGGTCCACGCCGACGGCAAGGTGCACGACGCGGCCCGCGTGGACTTCCTGACGCGCTACCTCGCCGCGCTGCGACGCGCGGTCTCGGAAGGCGTCGACGTGCGGGGGTACTTCCAGTGGTCGATCATGGATAACTACGAGTGGGCGCAGGGGTACCGCATGCGGTTCGGGTTGGTCTACGTGGACTACCAGACTCTCGAGCGCATCCCCAAGGACTCGTACCACTGGTACAAGGAGGTCGTCGCCTCGAACGGCGGTGTGATCCCGCGGACGTTCGAGCCGTTGCGGTGATTTGCCGGCTCGGTACCGCGCGTCAGAGGCCTGCCACATCGCGGGCGACCGGCGGCCGTGGAACGCCTTCGACGCCGACATCCGCGACGAACAGCGAACCCGCCTGCGGCTCATCCCGGAGTTGTTCGGGTGTCAGGTCAGCGATCGCGGTCGTGATGTAGAGCTTGGACCCAACAAAGGCGCAGGACGTGGGTCGGCTGACCGGCAGTTCGAGTTCGCGGTCGAGCGAGCCGTCGGGCGCGAGTCGAAGCACGCGGCGGCCGTCCCACCGGGCGTTCCAGAGGTAACCCTCCGCGTCCATCGCCGAGCCGTCGGGCACACCGGGCAGGTCGGGGCTGGGCCGGAAGGACTCAATGCGCTCGCCGAGCGTGCCGGTGTCGGGGTCATACCGGAACGCCGCGAGGTCGCTCGTGGCAGAGTCAGCGGTATAGAGGGTTCGCCCGTCGGGACTGAACGCGATCGTGTTCGCGATGCCGAGGCCGGTGCGGAGCGTGCGTAACTCGGCGCGCGCGTCCAGCACGTAGAGCGACCCCGTGGGCGCCGCGTCGTGTTCGTTCATCGTGCCGGCCAGGAATCGACCCGCGGCGTCGGCGCCGCCGTCGTTGAAGCGGTTGGTGGTTCGATCGGCCTCGGGCGTGTGCAGCCAGCGATCGACCGAGCCGCGGCCGTCGCAGATGGCGAGCCCGGCGTCGAACGCGGCGATGAAACGGATCGGGTCCGTGCCTTCGATCGGCGCGAACGCCGTCAGCCGGCGATCCAACTCGATGGTTTCAAGGGCGCCGGTCTCGACATCCATCGCGTGCCAGCGTCGGCCTTCGATATCGACCCAGCGCAACGCGTGCTCGTTGGGCAGCCAGACCGGTCCTTCGCCGAGTCGATCGCCGGTCGCCGCAGCGCATGTGAGCATGTTGCGTTCCTTCAGCCTCGATGGGGTCTATCGATAGGTACGGTCCTGATCAGGCGGGAGCGGAGCGTACCGCCTGTCGCGACACGGCCGCTCGGCGCGTGTGCCGGATGATGCGTCGCGGCATGCATTTGCACGCGTGACACTCCGTTACACGCTCTGTTGAGTCGTGAGGCGTGCTGGTCTCTCTTGTTACATCCGGCGGGTGGATCTTCACGTAAGGGATCGCAAACTTACCGCATCGATGGGTCACGGATTGGCCCCTCGTCGAGGTATCGCGGCAGTGGGACGCTGAAGGGACCCGGCGGATCGTTGGGTGCTTGCGGCGGCGGAGAGCGAGTCATCGTTTACACCCTTCGAGGCGCTCCGGCGTTCTACATCTTGTCGTGCGCACTCGCGGCCTGGGTCGCCGCGGAGCCTGCGCTGGCGTCGGATACGGCGGCTTCGGAATCGGCGGCCTCAGAGGTGCGGTTCCGGCTCGCCGCCGTCGCGGGGGCGACATCCGTCGGTGCGCCCGCGGGCATGGAGTTCGATCGTGGTGACGCGTTCGGTTCGCCCATGCTGAACAACAACGGGGACCTCGCCTTCATCGCGGCGTTGCGGAGCCCGACGGGCGAAGATGTCAATGGCGGAGGCATCTGGCTGGACGACGCCCGCGGCCGGTCCCTGGTCGCAGGCGATGGCTCGGCGGCGAACGGGCTGCCGGCGGGCGTGAGCCTGGCGCCGTTGCTCGACTCCTCGTCGCTTGCAGCGTCGGGCCGGGTGGCGTTCCGCGGGCAACTCATCGGACCGGGCGTCACGGACGCGACCGACGAGGTGGTTTATACGGGCCTCGGCACGGGAGGCGGCGGCCTGCTGATGCTCGTTGCGCGCGAAGGCGACCCGGCGCCGGGCGCCTACCTCGGCGCCCGGTTCCGCGCGTTCGGCGACCGCGTCGCGACCAACGCCGAAAGCGAAGTCGCGTTCACGGCTGTCATCGGTCGAGTCGGCGACGATGAGTTCGGATCGAACAACGTGGTGCTGTCAAACGCCGACGGCCCTCTCGGCATCGTCGCCCAGTCGAACACGGCGGCGCCGGACACCGACCCGGGCGTCTCGTTCGATCGCTTCGGTGAGCCTTCGCTCGACGATGTCGGCCGCACGATGTTTGCGGCGTCGCTGCTCGGCGCGAACGTCGGCGGTGACTCGGATACCGGCATCTGGGCCGAACGCAACGGCCGGGTGGTCAAGATCGCACGAGAGGGTGACGCGGCGCCCGGTGTGCCCGGGGCTCTTTACGGCCCGATCGGCAAGCAGCGGCTTGCCACCAACGCGGACGGAGCGCTCGCGTTCCGTAGTTCGCTGCTCGGGCCCGATCAGGAAGTCACGGGTCACGAGGCGGTCTGGTTCCGGCCGGCAAACGGGCCCGTGACGCTTGTGGCGCGAACAAGCCAGCCTACGCCGCAGGTCGGCGCCGGCACGGTGCACCGCACGATCGGCAGCCCGACGATCAACATCCAAGGCGAGATCGCCTTTGACGGATGGGTCGAAGGGCCGGGCGTGACGCTCGAGAACGACGCCTGCGTGTGGGCGGGCCGGGCCGGCGCCCTGGAACTGATCGCACGAGAGGGGAGCCCGGCGCCGGGGACGGACTCGGGCATCTACTTCACCGACTTCGCCGATGTCACCATCAGCGACGCCGGGCGCGTGGCGTTCGTCGGCTGGATCGACGGGCCGGGCGTGAACCCGAGCAACGATGAAGGCATCTGGGCGACCGACGCGAACGGCGACCTTCGGCTTGTTGTCCGCACGGGGTACCGTTTTGATGCGAACCGAGACCCGTTCATCATCGAGTGGCGGCGAGCCGAGTTGCTGTGGGTGGCGGGGCAGACGCGCGAAGCGATGTACAACGCGCGCGGTGAGTTGGTGTTCGCCGCCCAGTTCGACGACGGCGACGCCGGGCTGGTCGTGGCGACGCTGCACGACGGGCCGCTGTGCGTCGCGGACATCACCACGGACAGCACGCAGAACGGCATCCCCGACGGCGCCGTCACGCTTTCGGACTTCAGCCTGTTCCTGATTCGCTGGTCGAACAACGACCCACTGGCCGACCTAACCGGGGCCGAGGGCTGCGATGTCGCGGCGTCGGGTGATGGTGTGCGCTTGAATGACTTCTCGTGCTATCTGAGCTATTGGGCGGCGGGGTGCGGCGGTTGACGGTTACGGGACCCCCGGTTCGCGCATTGTCCCGAGCCGGGCTTGGAGCGATCCGCATCCGTGCGTAGCCTGATGGCGTATGTCAGTCGGCATGGCATGGCGTCATTCGGAAACGTGGCACTTCAAGTCGTCCATGGTGGCGATCGGTCTGCTCGATGTGCCGCCGGAGTCCGATGCGTGGCGCCGGCCTTGCCAGACGCCGGACGACCACCAGATCGCCTTCCCGATGCGTTCGTTGAGAACCGCCGTGCGAGGCCTCCCGAGCCGGCAGGCCGACCGAGTGATCACGCCCATGCACGCCATGTTCTCCAATGCGGGTTGGACGTACACACGGGAACTTGTTGATGAGCGCGGCGAGCGATCCATCGTCTTTCAGTTCGCGCCGGAAGTAATCCGGAGCGCGATGGAGGCGAATCCGTCGGGCTTTGCGGGCGGCGTGGCTCCGATCAGCGAGCGGTTGTTTGTGAGGCAACAGCGGTTATATCGCGCGATCAGAGCTGCAGGCCAATCGGCGGGCGAGGCGCCCGATCCGCTCTGGATCGAAGAAGAGGCCGCGGCGGTGCTGCACGAATCGATGGCCTCGGGGCAGTCGCCATCAGCGGGCGCCCCTCGCGGTGACATGCAGCGGGCCGATACGGCGGAGTTCTACGCATCGGCCGTCCGGGACGCGTTGCGCTACATGGAGCAGAACCTGCACCGCCGCGTGTCGCTCGCGGACGTTGGACGCTCGGTTCGGATCTCTCCGGCGCACTTCGCCAGGATTTTCCGCGCCAACACGGGCGAGACGATTGCACGCACGTTTCATCAGATGCGCCTGCGTCGTGCCTTCATGGATGTCCTCGATACGCGCGACTCGTTGTGGCAGATTGCTGCTCGTTGGGGCTTTGCGGATCTGGCCCAGCTTTCCCGAGCGTTCGCCGCTGCGTTCGGCCGCCCGCCTTCGAAGTTCCGGTAGAAGCGAGCGGCGTGCGATGCGCATGATCTGACAAATCCCGTCGCCGTTCCGGTCGTAGAAGTGTTTGTGAATCGAGCAAGCATTGGTACGAACTGGAGGACGGTATGTTGAAGCGGCTCTTTGCGTTAATGGTGCTCATGTGGGTTTTTGCCGGACAGGTCGGGGTTGCGTTTGCCTCGCAGCAGTTTCTGTTGGTGACCGACGCGGCAGAAGACACCGTCCGGAAGTACGACCTCGATGGGCAATACCTGGGCACGGTCTTTGAGTCGGGTTCGGGCGGGCTGAATCAGCCTCTCGGGATCAACGTCGCCCCCGATGGCTCGCTGCTCGTCGCGGGTGATCTGTCGCGGAAGGTGCACCGCTACGACATGGCCACCGGCGCCTCGCTGGGGGTCTTTGCGGAATCGCCGCAAATGGTCGGGCCTGCCGGCATTACGTTCCACAACGGGGCGCTCTGGGTCTCGGACGGGCGCACGGGTCGGGTGTTCCGCTTCGACGAGAACACGGGCGCGAGCTTGGGCGTGTTCGCATCAGGGATGGCCGTGCCGGAGGCCGTGATGTTCGACGGCAACGGCAAGGTGGTCATCGGTGACTGGCTGCGGAGCGAGTATCGGATCTACGACGAGCAGACTGGGGACTTCGAGCGCATTCTGACGCAGGGTTCCGGCCTCAATCGGCCTCTGCACGCGGAGTTCTCCGAGGACGGCTCCTCGATTCTGGCGGTGAACTTCCTGGGCAACAGGATGACCGAGCACGACAGTGAAACCGGGCGGCTCCTGCGTACGGTCGACCTGCGCAACAACTCGGCGCCCATGTCTGGGCCGGTGGACTGGGTCACGCTCGCGGACGGGTCGCGCATCGTGAGCAGCACCAACAACGGTAAACTGCTGAAGTACGACGCAGACTGGCAGTACCTCGGGGTCTTCGCGGAGGGCAACGCGACGCGCGCGGGCGCCATGGTGTTGGTGCCCGCGCCGAGCACTGCGATGCTCGCTCTGGCGGGCGTGGGCAGCGTGTTTGCGCGGCGCCGACGCTGATCGGCTCGCCGCAATCACTCCCCCGGGATGTAACTCACAGCGCCCTCGAACGGGCTTGAAGCTGTCGCGTACAGCTTCTTTTCAATGCGCCCCGCGAGGTACGACTGCCGGCCGGCGGTCAGCGCGTGACGCATGGCGTGGGCCATCAGGACCGGGTCGCTCGCGTGCGCGACGGCGGTGTTGAGCAGGACGCCGTCGGCGCCGAGTTCCATGGCGATGGAGACGTCCGAGGCCGAGCCGACACCGGCGTCGACGATAACGGGGTAGGCCGCGTCGCCTTCTTTGAGGAGTTCAAGGCAGAGCACGATGTTGTTGCGGTTGAGCACGCCCTGGCCGCTGCCGATCGGGCTGCCGGCGGGCATGACACTGGCGGCGCCGGCTTCTTTGAGTCGCACCGCGGCGATCGGGTCGTCGCTGGAGTAGCACAGCACCTCGAAGCCGTCCTTGACCAACTCGCGGCAGGCTTCGAGCGTGCCGGTCGGGTCGGGCAGCAGGGTCTTCTTATCGCCCAGCACTTCGAGCTTGACCCACGACGCGCCCGGGTTGCCGATCTGGCCGAGCAGCTCGCGGCCCAATCGCGCGACACGCACAGCATCCTCGGCGCTGAAGCAGCCGGCGGTGTTGGGCAGGATGGTGTACCGGCCGGTGTCGATGTGGTCGAGCAGGGACTCGCCGCGGTCGTTGATCAGCCGTTCACGCCGAACCGCGACAGTGACCACCTCGCAGGCCGAAGCATCGAGCGCGTGGGCCATCAGGTCGTACGTCTCGTACTTGCCCGTGCCCACGAGCAGGCGGCTGTTGAACGCTCGGCCGGCGATGTGCAGCGGGGCGAAGGCGGGCTCGGCGGCGGCGATGTTGGATTCGGGGGACTGTGGCATGGAGTTATCATAGAGCCGTGCCGCGACGGAGCGGCCGCGGAATGGCGACGAGCCGATCGGTCGGCCGCGACACGATGGACGGGATTCGGCGCGCAACTTGGCGCCCACGGGAAGGATCAGCAGCATGCACGACGGCGACGCGGCGACGATGATGCGGTACGACGCGAACAAAAAGAGCCCCGTCGTGGGCTACCTGCTCTGGTGGTTCACGGGCGTCTTCGGTGGGCACCATTTCTACATGGGCCGCACCGGCCATGGCATCGGCATGCTGCTGCTGTACTGGCTCTCGCTGCCGCTTGTGTTCTTCTTTATCGGCATCCCCGGCTTGCTCGCTTGGTTTGTCTGGTGGGTTATCGACGCGATCAAGCTCAACGGCGAGATCATCGAATACAACAACCGCCTCGCCGACGAGTTGCTCGGTTCGCATCCGCAGCGATGACCGTCGCGCCTGCCTCAGCCGCCGCCGACAAGAGTGACCAGCTCGACCGTGTCGCCCTCATGCAGCACGTGCTCGGCGTGCTGGCGTTTGGGGACGAGGTCCCGGTTGACCTCGGCGGCGCAGGGCTGGCCTTCGAGGCCCAACTCTCGGATCAGCGTCGCGAGGGTGGCCCCCTCGGGCAGATCGCGCGGCTCGGCGTTCACGGTCAATCGCATCGCTAAGGCTATGCGGCCGCCGGGCGCTGCGTGCTCGCGGAGCGGGCCAGAGCGAGCTAGCCTTGGGCATGCCGCGAGCCGTCCGAATCCTGTGTCTGATGCCGATCGTCTGCTGCGTGCTGGCCTCCATGGTCGGCTGCGACCGGGGTGGTGACTACGCCCAGTCCACTCCGGAGGACGTGTTCGAGAGCGCCCGCGCGATGGTGGAAGCGGGGGACCACGAGCGCCTGCACGAGTTGCTCTGGACCGACGATCCGCGCGAGCGGGCTGTGTATCTGCGTCTCGGCCGGGCGTTTGGCGCGTTGGCCGAGCTGGCCGCGACGGTCGAAGAGAAGTTCCCAGAAGACGTCGAGGCGCTGCGCTCGGGCAACGACGCCAACGGTTTGCTCGGCGACCTGCTCCGCGGCGCCGGTCGGCGCGGACGCAATCGCGGCGACGGGCCGAGCGGGCGAGACCGCATCCAGACGCTGCTCACCTCGCTCGCGGCTGATCCCTATGGCTTCATCGAGCGCTCGCAGGACCGTATCTCGTCGGAGAAAATCTCGAACACCAAAGCCGCGATCATGTGGGACGGCAAACCCGTATTGCCGCCGTTCGGCATGGTGATGACCGAGGTCGACGACCGTTGGTATGTCGTCCCGCCGATCACCAACCCGCTGATCGCACGCTGGCGCCCAGCGGCGGACGAGGAGTTTGCGATCCTTGGGTACCTCGCCGATGTCGTGACCAACACGGCCCAGGAACTGGCGGCGGAAACGCGGCGCGGCGAGAACAAGTCGCTCGAGGGCGTTGCCGAATCGGCGGGCGAGAAAGCGTTCATTCCCGCGTCGATGTGCGTGCTCGCGTACTCGCGGGCCGTGCAGGCGCGCCGCGACGCAGGCAGCGATGAAAGCGACAGCTGATCGATAGCTGAATCGAGGTTGATTAGACCCCACCGGCGGAGCCATTGCCCGTGCGCGAACCCACGCCGCGGACGCCGAACGACTGCCCGAAACCGAGCGGCCGAAGGATGAACCCGAAGCTCGTGTCGTCCGTGACCTCGTTGCGGGAGATCGAGAAACCAAGCTCGGCGTTCGGGAACTCGCGGGTGATCTGGACGCTCAGCCGTTGGAACTCGTCCTCGTCGGCGTCCCAGCTCGCGGCGAAGGCGGCGTTGTACTTCTTCGTGATCTCGTAGTTGGCGCCGAAGTCGAGATACGTTGAGTCCACCGGGTTGATGAACCGGACCTCGGCGAAGGACGAGAACCGCGGCGAATGCTGCACCAGTGCGCCCGCGCTGTGCCGAGCGGCTTGGTTGGCTTCGAAGTCGTAGATCGTGCTGCCAGCCAGGGCGACGGCGTCGGACACGCGCCACGTCGCGTCGGCGGTGAAGTACTCGCCCGCGTTGCTGAGCTCGGGCCGATATTCGAAGTAGCGGCCGATCGTGCTGTCACGGTCCGCGTCGTCGGAGGTGATGACCACGGCCGTGTCGAGTTCCAGCACATCGACCGAGCGCCACCGGCCCGGCCCGCCGCGGTAGGTCTGCCACGTCTGCCGCACGCCGATACGCGTGAGCGTGCCCTCGATGATCGACTCGACGCTCTCGTCGTACACGGGCAGGTTGACGCTATCGATCGTAGAGCCGGAGTGCATGACCGTGACGCCCGGCTCGATGATGTGGCGGATGCGGTGCAGGTCGAACAGACGCGATTCGACCGAGTTGTCCACCCGGTGGAACTGCGTCGCGGCGCGAATGCCCACCGAGCCCCAGAGGCGCACGCGGTCTTCCTCGTTCGGGCTGAAGCCGGAGAAGTTCGAGTCGTACGCCGTCAGCCGCCCGACCGCGAAGGGCGTGAGATTGACCGGCCCGGCCGCGAGCTGCGAGCTCAGCTCGTGCCGCATGTCGAAGCGGTTGACCTCGTCTTCGTTGAGCCCGCTCGCGCGGAGTCGGTCGCCGAGCGTGTCGTTGGGGTCGAGCCCGAACGCCGCGAGCGAGCGGTTGCGCGTCGTGAAGCCGAGTTCCGACGCGGTGGGTTCGACGAAGTTGAACCGCATCCGGCTGTACCGGTACTCGGCAAAGTAGCTCAGCAGGCCGGGCGCGACGGACTCGAGCACGTCGTCGCCGATGCGGTGATAGCTCAGCTCGGGCAGGCGATCGACCGTATAGCCCTGCGACTGGAGCAGGTACTCGTTCGGCGTGAAGTCGTTGGAGTTGATCTGCCCGATCGCGTAGAACGCCTCGTTTTCCTCGATGTACCGAAGCGCAAGACGGTTCGTGAACTCGCGGCGGTTGCGCCCCAGTTCGCGGAAGAAGACATCCACAAACAGCTCGTCCGAAACGTGCGCCGCCTCACTCAGCAGCGTCCACCGGTCGTTGATCGTCCAGCGGTTTTCGAACAAGACCAAGCCGCGGAACTCGTCGTCGCGGTCGATCTCGCTGCCCGAGCGCGAGCGGTCCGTGCCGCTGTCCTGCGGCAGCATGTACGTGAACAGGCCGCCCTCGTTGGCGCCGCGGTCCCAGTCGATGTTGGCGCCCAGCCCGGCGCCGCGCTCGAAGTACGCGTCGGCGAGGATGTCCACGTCCACGCCCTTGGGCTTCTCAACGCCCAGCAGCGTCGCCAGATCCCAGGTCGTGCTGATGACGGGGCCCGAGCCGCGGGAGTCTCCGTAGCCGATCGCTTCGAGCGGGATGGCTTCGGGGTCGCCCTTGAGCCTGGGTATATAGAAGAACGGCACCCCGCCGCCGCGGAGCGTGACGCCGCGCGCGTCGGCGATCGTCCGCCTGCCACCGCCGCCGGGGATCGGCTCGCGCCGCAGTGTGATGTCCCGTACGCCCACCGCCAGGTGCGGGCTGAAAAAGGCCGTGTTCGCCAGCGTCGCGCGCTCGGCGCTGAACTGGTTGTCCGCTTCCTGGCGGATCGCCTCGGCACGCAGGTACACCGCCATTCGGCGCCGGGCGTCGTAGGTCCAGAAGACCGCGTCGAGGATCAACGCGCGGTCGCTCGTAAGGTCGTAATACACCCGCGGCCCGCGCAGCGTGTACTCGCCGTCCGTCGCGACCACGTCGCCTTCGAGATAGATCCCGTAGATGTCTTCGGGCGCGAGCGTCACGAGGCTCGCGAGCGGCCCGGGCTTGAGAAAGATCACCGCGCGCTCGGCGTCCATCTGCAGGATGCGCGAGCTGTCCGCCTCGGCGTACTGCACGACCACACCGCCCGAAGCGATGATCGAGTTCTCCGTCTCGCTCCGCGACAGGGTTAGGTTGCCGACCGAGAGCGTCACGATGCCTTCGTCGGCGAAGATCGGCCGCCCGCCCGAAGCCGGCGGCAGGGCGTTCAGGAAGTCCTCGATTTCTTCGGCCGTCGCTTCGCCGTCGCCCGTTTCGAATCGGGGCTCGGCCGGCCTGAGCACGCGGGAGGCGTCGAACGCCGAGGGCCCCGAGCCCGGCCGATCACCTCGCACCAGCCGCCGCAGGTACGACGCCAGCACGCCCTCGCCATCGAACACGAGCGCGTCGTCCGGCCGACGGTCGAGCCGAGCGTCGGTGCGCAGCTCGATCGGGCTGTCGGCGCGGATGACCGCCTCGACCGGCAGCCGATCGGCTGTCAGCCCGACGGCCGCGTCAACGGCGCCGCTGCCCACCTCGTCGAAGTACGCGAAGACCTGCCACGTCCGCCCGTCCGCGTCCGGGTCTACATCGTTGATCGGCTTGAGCCAGAGCGTTGCCGACCGCGCCGAGAAACGGTCGTACGGGCCGAGCTCGACCAGCACATCGCCCTCGAGAAACAGCCGCCGAACCGGGTGCAGCCGACGCCCGCCCGGCGCCACCCGCGCGGGCTCTTCCCAGGCCCACGTGCGTGCGGCCCGCATGCGGATCGGACCATCCACGGCCTCCAGCGGCAGCCGCTGACCCGCGAAGTCGCGCCCCGTGATGTCCAGCGGGTCGACGTTCGCGATCGGGCCGACCGAACCCGGCGCGTCGGTGTTCGGCGCCTGGGCCCGCGCGGCGGACCACGTGAGCGACAGCAGCGCGAGCAGCGCGATCGCGCGGAGATTGGTGACATTCGCGTCCAGCGTGGGCACTCCGCAGGCGCCCGGCGTCTGGCGCCGAGCGTGCTCGGGCCGGGCGTGCGGGTCATCATGAACCGCACCTGCCCGGCCGACCCGCGAAGGCTACCGGCCTGCCCGCCCGCTCTCAACCGACCGACACGCCAACCGCCGTAGCGTTGCGTCACCGCGGTCTAAAGCCGGCAAGAGGCGAATCAGGCGTCGGGCTTCCACGTGGTCGTCGAGCCGTCCGGCGTGCCGCCGGCGGCTTGCTTCGTCGCGGACCCGTTCGCCGATCCGTTCAGGCCGCCCCGCATGGCGTTCTCCGCCTTGTCCGCCTCTTCCCACGACGCCGGGTATTTGGGGTCGTCCAACTCCAGCGCGGCCTTCGTCGGGAACAACGGGCGGAATGTGTCGCACATCACCGCCAGTTCGTTCGTGAACTTGGCGCCGATCGACTTCTCCACCGTGCCCGGGTGCGGGCCGTGGGGGATGCCTTGGGGGTGCAGGCTGATCGAACCCACATCGATGCCCTTGCGGGCTTTGTAGTTCCCCTCGACGTAGTACAGCACTTCATCCGAGTCGAGATTGGAATGGTTGTACGGCACCACGATCGCCTCCGGATGCCAGTCCAGCATCCGCGGGCAGAACGAACAGATCACAAAGTTGTGCCCCTCAAACGTCTGATGGATCGGCGGCGGCATGTGCAGCTTGCCCGTGATCGGCGCAAAGTCCTCGATGTTGAAGATGTACGGGTAGTAGCAGCCGTCCCAACCCACGATGTCCATCGGGTGGTAGTCGTACTCGTACTTATGCACACTGTTCCGCGCCTTGATCCGCACCTCGAACGAGCCCCGCTCATCGGTGTAGAGCGGGTGGTCGTCGTCGAAGAACGGCACAACCAGATCCCGCTCGCAGTACGGCGCGTGCTCCAGAAACTGGGCCGTCTTCTTCGAGATGTACCGCGGCGGCGGCAGGATGTGCGAGCCGTTCGCCGTCTCGAAGTTCACGAACTTGCCGTACGGCATCTCGGCCTTGGTCGCCCCGCCGAAGGCCTCATCGTCCGAGCCGTCGTCGGGCCGCTCGTCGAACGTCATCTTGTAGATGATGCCCTTGGGAATGACGACGTAGTCCTTGGGCCCGAACTTGAGCGTGCCCATAAACGTGCGCAGCGTGCCCGTGCCGTAGTGGATGAACAGGCACTCATCACCCTGCGCGTTCTTGAAGTGGTACGTCATCGGCTCGGCCGGCGTGCAGAGCGACATCTCCACGTCGGCGTTGCCCAGAATCACAACGCGCCCGGTCACCGGGTCCCCCTTGGCCGGCAGCCGCGTGGACACAAGGTGCCGCATCCGCATCACGTCCGTTTCGACGTACTCCGGCGCCGTGCCGTAGACGGTCTTCCACCCCGTCACCTGCGTCGGCGGGTGGATGTGGTACATCGTGCTGGTCGGCCCGACGAACCCCTCGGTGCCGAAGAGTTCCTCGCTGTACAGCCCGCCGTCCGGCCGACGGAACTGCGTGTGGCGTTTCTTGGGAATCTGGCCGAGCTGGGTGTAGTAGGGCATGGGGACCTCCGGTGTGATTATACGGAGGGCGTGAGAGAAGTTTCCTGGATCCAGAAGCGGTGATAAGAGCACTGATTAGTGCGAAAGATTCGCCGCGTGCTGCTCTGTTTATCAAGAACCGAGTCCAACTCGCGGCCCGCTCTGTCATAGCGGAGTGGTAGCCCTCCGATTCCTAGGGACGGCCGACGCAGAATCGACTCTTTAGCCGTTCGATGACAGACTTCATCTCGACGAGCGGGTCGCTTGGGCCCGCCCCGTATCGAGAGCATCCGTGCATATCCTCGGGGTAGCCGAAATCGGACCGGAGTTCTTCAAGTCTTGTTACCAGATCTTCCCACTCAATGTCTTGTGTTTTGAGCTCGATTAATTTTGCAAGACGCAGGACGTCGAGTTCGGTACTTCTTTGATCTATTGGCTTAGGGCTGAGCTGAAACAAAAACTGGTCGATCACTTCAGCGGAAAGTTGCTCGGCATTCTCCAACTCCAAGATAGCAGTTAGCATTTCGTAGGGGAGCGATGGATCGGCTTCGCGGGCAGCAAAGCTGCTTAGATCAGCGTCGGTGATCCATCCTCTCATTCGACCCGTCGCTATAACGTCCCAGTTGAGTAAGGCCAGTTGTTCGAGTATTTCAAAAGCAGTCATGGTCGTGGTCTACTCCGGCGGTCGCACTCGAAGGCGTCCGACTCTTGTAGCGAGCTACCAAAGTCGGCGGGTGGCACGGGTAGCCGTTCTCACTGGTAGCGAGCCACAAGCGGCACGCGGAACTGAAGCGCGGTTTCCTTGGGTTCATGTCGCTCACCTTTCTGTGCCATTGGTAGCTTGCTACCAGTGCTCTCGTGGTCTTCACTCGATACCGAGGCTCAAGACCCGAATCAAGACGCTGTCCCTTCCCATTGCAATACCCCAACCCGAGACCACCGAACTACCGGCGGCGTGCCAGCCTCCGCTTGTCGACCCGCGCACTGCGGAGCGCTCGATCATCGATACGCCTCCGGCGTCGAGCATAACTCGCGTGATCGTGATCCCTGATGCGCGCCGGGTTCAGGGCCTCCAGACCCCACACGCCCATCCCAACCTTTTCCCCAAAAGACCCTTGCATTCCTCGAAACCGCTCCGGTAACGTGGTTACGCCGGCGGATACGAGAGAACCGCCGATACCGAGTGTCTTGCGACAAGTTGTCGCCGGGACTTGGCCCTCGATGCGTGGTGTCCGCGCGCTGAGGGCAAGGAGGAGAAGGGTTCACCCGAACCACGAGGACGCGATGTGTCCGCCGGGCCTTTGAGTGTGCCCATCGGCGATCGCGTAGGCATATCGGCCGTGTCCGGCCGAATTGAGCTCGCCCTGAACACGCATCCGCGCTGCCCGCAGCGCACGAGAGACTGGAGAGACAAGACATGATCCGTACGACGAAGACCAACCGCATCGCGATCGCCGCCACCACGGGTTTCGCCATGACCGCCCTCGCCGGCGCCGCCCAGGCCCAGCTCGGCCTGACGGTCAGCGACAACATCGACAACCAACTCCCGGGCCTGACCTTCACCGACGGCGACATCGTCGAAACCAACCAGGCCGGCTCATTCGGCTCCGAGATCTTCGACGAGGGCCTCTTCGGCGGCACCAACGTCGACGTCGATGCCTTCCACTGGCTCGGCGACGGGACCTACCTGCTCTCGACCATCTTCAACAACCGCAACCTAGGCGGCGGCACGTTCAGCGACGGCGATCTCATCCGTTACGACCCCGCGACCGATACTGCGAGCGTCTTTGAAATCAGCGAAGCCGCGATCGGCGATGACATCGACGCCGCCAGTGTCCTCGCCGACGGCAACATCGTCTTCTCCACCGGCAACTTCACCAACACCATCGGCGGCGTTGCGGTCACCGAGGGCGACATCCTCCTCTGGAACTCGCCGACCGACACCGTCTCGGTCCTCCACGGGCAGGCCGAGATCTTCGACGACGGCAGCGCCGAACTCAGCGCGATCCACGCCTTCGGCGACGGCACCTACCTCATCAGCGCGTTCGGCGACGAGATGATTTCCGGCACGATGTTCGAGAACGGCGACCTCGTTCTTTGGGATTCCAACGACGACTCCGCGAGCCTGTTCTTCGACGAGGACAACTTCCTCGGCTCGAACGGCTACAACATCAACGGCGCCTCGATCATCCCAGCGCCCGCGTCGCTCGCGGTGCTGGGCCTGGGAGGTTTCGCCGCGACGCGCCGCCGCCGCTGAGCGCATACCGTTCGCCGTTCGTGGGACGCCCTCCGACTGAGAGAACCTGCACCATGCGTACATCCATAGCCGCCACCGCGGCGGCGCTCGCGCTCGCCGCGGCTGCCCACGCCGCGCCGAAGATCATCGACTCGGTCCCCGTGCCCACGTTCGACTTCGGCGACATACCCGTCGGCATCCCCGTGAACTTTGCCGCCGCGGAAAACGCGACCGGCGTCGCAATCACGGGCGAGTGGCAGTTCGTCTCGGGCGACCTCGGCGGCGGCAGCTTCCCCTGGTCGCTCGACATGGTCGTCGAAGCCCAGGGCCCCAGCGGGCAGTCCTTCACCTGGGGGCCCAACATCGGCGGCGATGTCACCATCGCCAGCTACCCCATCGCCGACTTCTCGCCCGCCGGCTTTGCGCCCGCGGAAGCCGGCGCCGGCGCCTATACGCTCGACTTTCGCAACATCCCCGCCGCCGGCGGGGTCTCGCGTCTCACCGATGGCGTCTTGCACCTCACGGTCGAAGTCCCCGATGTCTCCGTCACCTACACCGGCGCCCCCGACCCGGCGACGAGTTGGAACCGGCCGTTCTTCATCGAGGGCGTCTCCGGCCTCGGCCCGGTCTCATACGACGCGTTCGAGTTCAGCGTCGAGGTCTCCGGCGGCTACAGCTTCACCAGCGCGCTCGACGTCGTCGGTGACCACTTCAGCTTTATCTACAAAGGCTCGTTCGACCCGGCCAACCCGCTCGACAACCTGCTCGATTACGGCCTCGGCAACGGCTTCTCGCCCTTCGAGGTCCCCCGCGGCACGAGCGCGTTCGAGACCGTGCTCCTCGCCGGCGAGACGTACATCTGGGTCACCAGCCAATGGGGCCAGTTCAGCCCGCTGACGCCCTTTACCAACGAGATCGTCGGCCCCGGCGACATCCTCGCCGACTTCCCCCCCTGCGCCCCGGCCGACATCACCACCGACGGCGCCTGCAACTTCGGCACGGGCGACGGCGTCATCACCCTCAGCGACTTCGCCTGCTACCTCTCGCTCTGGGCCCAGGACGACCCCAACGCCGACATCACTGCCACCGGCCAATGCATCCGCGGCACCGAGGGCGACGGCGTGGATCTGTCGGACTTTTCGTGCTATCTGAGCGAGTGGGCGTTGGGGTGTCCGTGATTGCTATCCGGTGTGCCAACTAATCACCCGCCTTACCTGCGGCGATGTCGTCAGAAAGCAGAGCAGGCAGCATCGACGAGATGCGAGTGTGCCGATGTGAAGGACTTGTTCGTAACGCTGGGGCGTAGAACTCCGGCGCTCGATAACATCTACAGGTGTGCCTCCTTCACAAGCGGGTCTGTCGATAACTTAAGCGATGCGAACGGTACGATCCTAACACAATCATAGGTATCGAGTCGCGTCCATCCTTCAGCAGTCAATGCGGCGGCAATCTCAGCCCCATGCCTGAAACGATTTTTAAATCGACCAGTGGGCATTGTGCCCCATCCGTAACCGTAGTAGACCGTGACGGATGGTGTCTCCCAAGGCGGAACCCACTTGCCTATCGATACAGGAATCTCGTTCCACCATATTGATGGATGCAACGCAAGTTCCAGCACGGGAACACTTTTAAGCATTAAGATGGGATTGGCGTGGTGCGCGGACTTGCACTCTTTTGAGTGAGGCATGTCTTTGTGGACGATGAGGTCCCACCGGTCGCCGGCGGGCTTTGATAAGTACCAGTGAGACAAATACTTGCAAGCGATCATTTTCATTCTCGGCGCATGAGTGTGTTGGCTTGCCCAGTTGAGTTTCAGTGAGCGAATCTATTCAGTTAGGTAAAGATCGCGTGGCTCTTGTCTTGAAATGCCACCCGCATACTGCTTGCTCCAGTTCACGTCACCCAACCCCCAATCGCCCCTCCACCCCCTCAATCAAAAGATGCACCGCGATCAAATGGCACTCCTGCACCCGATCACTCCCCGCGCCGGGACAGATGAGTTCCAGGTCGCACGCTCCGGCCAGCCGCCCGCCGTCGTTGCCCAAGAGTGCGACGGTCGTGGCGCCCGCCTGCTTCGCCGCGGCCGCGGCGCGCACGATGTTCTCCGAGTTCCCGCTCGTGCTCAGCAGCAGCACCGCGTCGCCCGGGCGGGCGAGCGCCGTGATCCAGCGGGCGAAGACCTCGTCGTACCCGTAGTCGTTCGCCGTGCAGGTGATGTGCCCCGCGTCGGTGCACGCCAGCGCCGCCAGCGGCCGGCGGTCGGCGTGGAATCGGCCGGTCAGTTCCTCGGCAAAGTGCCCGGCCTGCGTGGACGACCCGCCGTTGCCCGCGGCCAGCAGCTTGCCGCCCGAGGCCAAAATCTCCGCGAAGCTTCGGGTTGCTTCGCGCAGGAACGCCGCGGTTTCCGGAGCGGCCGCGAACGCCGCCGCGGTCTCGGCTGCCGAGCGCAGCGACGCCGTTGGGTCATAGTCGTGCAGTGAAGCGTTTGCGTTGTTGGTCTCGGCCATACGCGACACGCTACGCCCCGCCGCCGAGAAACGCGACCCCGACCGGCGCCAGCCCCATCGCCCGC
>JBCBZM010000040.1:0-21813 GCA_039815345.1 Planctomycetota bacterium
CGCACGAAGAACAACCCGGTGCTGCTGGGCGAGGCGGGCGTGGGCAAGACGGCGATCGTCGAGGGCCTGGCGCAGCGCATCATCGCCAACGAGGTGCCGGAGATCCTGTACGACAAGCGGCTGGTGGTGCTCGACCTGGCGATGATGGTCGCAGGCACGAAGTACCGCGGCCAGTTCGAGGAGCGCATCAAGGCGGTGATGAACGAGGTCCGCCGCGCCAAGAACGTGATCCTGTTCATCGACGAGCTGCACACGCTGGTGGGCGCGGGCGGGGCGGAGGGCGCGATCGACGCGTCGAACGTGCTCAAGCCGGCGCTCGCTCGCGGCGAGATCCAGTGCATCGGCGCGACGACGTTCGACGAGTATCGCAAGTACATCGAGAAGGACGCGGCGCTGGCGCGGCGTTTCCAGTCGATCGTGGTCGACCAGCCCAGCAACGAGCAGGCGGTCGAGATCCTCAAGGGTCTGCGCGATCGCTACGAGCAGCACCACCGCGTGCGGATCACCGACGAGGCCGTCGAGGCGGCGGTGGAGCTCAGCGGGCGGTACATCACCGGCCGGGTGCAGCCCGACAAGTCGATCGATGTGATCGACGAGGCGGGCGCCCGCGTGCGGATCAAGAGCATGACCAAGCCGCCAAACCTGGCGGATCTCGAGGCGGACGTGGAACGGCTGAGCGTGGAGAAGGACGAGGCCGTGAAGGCCGCGGACTACGAGCGTGCCGCCGAGCTGCGTGATCAGGCCGAGCAGTTGAAGCGCAAGAAGGAAGAGATTCAGAAGGAGTGGCGGACGAAGGCCCAGGAAACGGGCGGCGTCGTCGACGAGGAGATCATCGCCGAGGTGGTCAGCAAGATGACGGGCGTGCCGCTGCAGCGTCTCGAGAAGGAGGAGGCCGCGCGCCTGCTCGACCTGGAGAAGGAGCTGCACAAGAAGGTCATCAGCCAGGAAGAGGCGATCAAGGCGGTGTCGCGTGCGATCCGCCGTGCCCGTGCCGGGCTGAAGGATCCGAAGCGTCCGATGGGCAGCTTCATCTTCGTGGGCCCGTCGGGCGTGGGCAAGACGCTGCTCAGCAAGGCGCTCAGCGAGTTCATGTTCGGGGACGAAGAGGCGTTGATTCACCTCGACATGTCCGAGTACATGGAGAAGCACAACGTCAGCCGTCTGGTCGGCGCCCCTCCCGGGTACGTCGGCTACGAAGAGGGCGGGCAGCTCACCGAGCAGATCCGTCGTCGGCCGTACGCGGTGGTCTTGCTGGACGAAGTCGAGAAGGCGCACCCGGACGTGTTCAACATGCTCCTCCAGATCATGGAAGAGGGGCGCCTGACGGATTCGTTCGGCCGCAACGTCGACTTCCGCAACACGATCCTGATCATGACGTCGAACATTGGCGCGGACCTGATCAAGGGCGGCGGCGGTTTCGGCTTCCAGAAGCGTTCCGAGGAGGTCGACTTCGACAACGTCAAGGGCGTGTTGATGAAGGAGATCGAGCGGTTCTTCCGCCCGGAGTTCATCAACCGTCTGGACGACATCATCGTCTTCAAGCCGCTGACGCGGGAGGACCTCGACGAGATCGTGGAGTACGAGGTCCGCAAGATCGCCGAGCGTCTGAAGGATCAGGGCTTCGTGCTGGATCTGGATGAGTCGGCCAAGGACTTCCTGATCGAGAAGGGGTACAACCCGGACTTCGGCGCCCGCCCGCTGCGTCGCGCGATCGGGCATCACATCGAGGACCCGCTCAGCGAGATGCTGCTGGCCGGTGAGTTGCACAACAAGGAGCTCATCAAGGTCACGAAGGCGGAGGGCGACGAGCGTCTGCTCTTCGAGCCGCAGGACGCGCCCCCCAAGGCGCCGCCGGCCGAGGACAACGAGCCCGCGGCTCGCGCCGAAGCCGAGTCGACCTAAGCGGTGGGTCGCTCTTGAACCATGAAGAGCGGCAAAGCTAGAGCTTGTAAGGAACTTTGATCGGCCGGCGTCTCCATCGGGGGCGTCGGCCGTTTGCGTGGGTGACGGCGTGATGAACGGGCGGATGTAATCGGACGTGCCGCGCGGTCAGCGATCGACCGCCCCCTCGGTCCCGGCGTGAGTGAGGTCGGCGCGAAACTGGGTAGAAGAGGCCGACAAGGCGTCGCGGTTGGCGGTTCCACCCATGTTCGCGTCGAAGCGAAAAAATGCGCCAAATGACTGGTCAGCGCTTGAATCATGTGCATGGCGTCGGCTATTCATATACCAGCGGGCCTCGAGAACCCGCTCGGAGAAGAAAGGGACGGGAAGAAGGAACGAGAAGAGAGATTCCCCGCAGCACAGCGATCGCCAGATTCATTGGTTGATCGTCAGGCGTTTGCCGCACTGCGTCCCCGTTCATCTTGAGAGTTCACGCCCGGCAGCTTCGCGTGCTGCGCTGCCTGCGTTCGGGTCTGTGAGCACGGGTTGGTGATTGCCGGATTTGTTTTCGGTGCGCGGTTTGTGTGCGCATCGATCCGGCGTGGGTCGCGGCTTCGGCCGTTGTTGGGGGGCTTAGGAATCATGCGTTCGAGAACCATTGCCATTTCCGCCTTTGTCGCACTCGCCGGCGTTGCCGTGGCGCAGACGCCGTCCGAGACGATCAACGTGGGCGACATCTTCACGAGCGGCGCCGACGGTTTCTTTACGCCGGGCATCGGCTTTGTGGGCGTGGATACCTCCGGCCTTGATTTCAGCCAGAACTTCGTTGCGTGGCGTCTGGCCAGCGACTGGGCCGCCTTCTCGGGCGATCCGTTCAGCTCCGAGGCGAGCATGGGCCTGGGCGATCCCAACACGTTCTTGTTCGCCACGCCGACCCCGGCCGCGGTCAACGGCGCCGACGACGGCCTGCCTGTGTCCGGCCTCACGTTCGCCGGCGGGTTCAACGCGGGCGTCGCCCCGGCGTTGCCCAGCTACGACGTGGTCGCCAACTCGGGCGTCTTCGGTGACGCCGACTTCACGAACACGGTGCTCGAGCTATTCGCGGCTTCGGACCTTCCCAGCAACACGATCGCCCCCGGCGCCCTCTCCCCGAACGCGCCCGCCATGGCGATCGATCTGGGTGTGGTCGCGATCGAGGGCGACAGTTTCAGCGTGGACACGCTCGCTTCGTCGTTCGACTCCGAACTCGCGGTGTACGCCGCCGACGGCACTCTGGTCGCTCAGAACGACGACGAGCCGGGCGGCGAGCTCCAGAGCCAGGTCACCATCGGCAACGGCGTCAGCGTGGCGCCCGACGGCTCGCTCTCGCTCCAGACGCTCGGCGCCGGCGAGTACATCCTGGCCGTGTCCGAGTTCGATTCGATCTTCGATACGGACTTCGCGATCGTGGACGGTCTTGAAGACCTCGAAGCGTTCGATGTGCTCGTCAACGTCAACGGCGTGCTGGGTCAGTCCTCGATCGAGCGTGACCTTGCCAACGGCATCGATAACGGTATCGCGTTCTTTAGTTTCACCATCGCCCCGATCCCCGCGCCGGCCTCGGTCGCGTTGCTGGGTCTGGGAGGTCTGGCCGCGGCTCGCCGCCGCCGCTGATTCGTCTTGCTGCTTTGTCTCGTTGCCCGTTTGCGTCGCATCGCTCTCTCACACTCTCTCTCACCGCGACGCAGATGGTTCTCTCTCCCTTCATGGGACACACCGGTTCTTCACTTCGAAAGAAGCGAGGAACCCTTCGAAAGCCGGCGGTCAGTAGGCCGAACCGCTGGTTCCTGAGGATGGCTCGGCCGGGCGCGTTCGTAGGAGCGTTCGGAGGGGGCGAGCCTAGGCCAAGTGTTCGAAGTGACGGGGTCGCCCGAGTGCGCCCGTCACCGATTGAGGCAACGAGAGTTAGAGAAAGGTTTCCGTCATGAAGAAGACCATCGCCATTATCGCCGCCGCCGGCCTCGCCACCGCGGCCAACGCTCAGTTCAACGTCAACCTCGGCAACCTCGCCGTGAACGACGCGGGCATCAGCGTTGACCTCAACGGCGCCGGCATCCCCGCCGCCAACTACACCTCGTTCAGCGTCACGGCTGACTGGGTCGCCGGCGGCGGCAACCCGTTCTCCGACGAGGCCATCTGGGCGTTCACCGACGCCGCCTTCGCGCCGGGCGTCGATGACCCCACCCTGTTCACCTTCTACGCCGACCCCGGCGCTTCCCCGGACGCGCTCGGCTCCGACGCTCCCGTCAGCCTGACCTGGAACGGCTTCCTGAGCCCGAACTACTCCGGCGGCGACAGCCTGTTCTTCAACGCGCTCCAGACCTTCGGCGGCTCGGACGCCAGCTGGAACAACGTTGACATCACCCTCGGCTTCGACTCCGTCATGGCCCCGACCGCGATCAACCTCGGCTCGAACCCGTCCAGCTCGACCTCGGTCCCGCTGAACGCCGGTGAGATCACTTGGTTCACTTTCGACGTCGAAGACGGCGCGGGCGGCCTCGATTGGTCCATCGACACCTTCGGTTCCACCAACACCGGTGGTTCCTTCAGCGACGACGACACCGAGCTCGCTCTCTACGACTCCGACGGCAACGTCATCGCCACCAACGATGACGCGGTCATCGGCAGCAACTTCCTGTCGGAACTCCTCAGCGACGACGTGGGCGCCCTCGCCGACGGCACCTACTACATCGCCGCCGGCGCGTTCAACAGCGTCTTCGCCGACGCCTTCGACGCCTCCTCGACCTCCACCGCGGTCGGCACGACTCAGCTCAACGTCAGCTTCATCCCGGCGCCGGCTTCGCTCGCGATGCTCGGCCTCGGTGGTCTGGCCGCGGCCCGTCGTCGCCGCTAAGCCTCGAATGCGGCCGGTCGCGGCTTTCTCTCTCTTTCTCGCTTCTGCTGACTCGGCCTAGCCGGGCCAGCGGACCCGGGCCGCGAGCGACCGCAGACGCTCTTGGAGCGTCACCTGCCTCTCATGTTGACACCCGGAAGCCCGCGCTGCGAAGCGTGGGCTTCTTTTTAGATTGAGTCGATCCGGTGCTGGGGCAGTGCCGTTACCGCGCATCGAGATCGGCCGGCGCTCTTCGCCGGGGTTTGTCGTACCATCTGCCCATGCCCGTACTGTTGCGATGGCTGTTGAACCTGGGCCCGACGAACCCGATCGCGGTCCGTCTGGTGCAGAACGCGTCGCGCCGGACGAAGCACCTGTACCTCCGCACGGGCTATCTGCTGCTGCTCTCGCTGGCGTTGCTGTGGGTGCTGTGGGCGAACGTCGGCGCAGGGAACCTGTCCTATATCGAACTCGCCCAGGCCGGCGCCCGCAGCTTCACCGTCGCGGCGTACGTGCAGATCGGGCTGATCTTCCTACTCACGCCCGTCTTCATGGCCGGCGCCATCGCCCAGGAAGCCAACCCCAAGACCTGGGACATCCTGCTCACTACGCCGATGGGCGCTCTCCAGATCGTGCTGGGCAACCTGCTCGGTCGGCTCTTCTTTGTGCTCGCGCTGCTCTTTGCCAGCCTGCCTTTGTTCGCGTTGACGCAGTACTTCGGCGGGGTGCCGGGGACGAGCATCGTCGGGAGCTATCTCATCGCCGGCTCGGCCGCGCTGATCGTGGGCGCCATCGCGATCGCGCTGTCCGTCAGCCGGCTCGTCGGCAAGCGGGCCGTGTTCGCGTTCTACATCGTCGCGGTGAGTTACGTCGCGCTCACGGCGGCGCTCGACGTTGCCCTGCGCCCGGCGACCGGCGGCGTCACGCGATTGACGGCTCTGAACCCGTTCCTCGCACAGCGGGCGTTGCTGAACCCCGCCGGCTACCCGCGGGCGTCCGAGGGCTCGGGCTGGATGCTCGAACACCCCGTCACCGCGTGGTGCACGGTCTGCGTCGTCGCGAGTCTGGCGCTGATCGCGGTGAGCGCGTTCACCGCGCGGCTCGGCGGGCTGGCCAGCGTGGCCAAGGGCGGCAGCGCGGGCACGCCGTGGTACCGCAAGGTCTTCGGTTTGGGCGCCGCCGGGGCCGAGCACCGCCCGCCGCGAACCGTGGGCTCGAACCCGATCGCCTGGCGCGAAGCCGCGGCCCGCAACTCAACGCTGGGCAAGATCGCGGCGCGCTGGCTGTTCATCCTTGCCGGCGCCGCATGGGGGATCGGGCTGGTCGTCTTCTGGCGTCTGGGCGATCTCTCGACGCCCGGTTTCCAGCTCGCGTTGCAGGCGACCGTCTGGGGCGAGCTTGGCGTCGTCATGCTCATCGCGATGAACACCTCGGCGACCGCCATCAGCAAGGAACGCGAGGACGGCACACTCGACCTGCTGCTCACCACGCCCATCACGCCGAGCGCCTACTTGTGGGGCAAGCTGCGCGGATTGGTTGCGTATCTCACACCTTTAGCGCTGGTCCCGATCGGCACATTGCTGGCGGCGGGCGCGGCGGTGCTGCTGGCGCAGGCGACGGGCGCCGGCGCCGACGTTTCGGTCTCACAGGCCGTGCTCAACGGCACGGTCGTCGTGCCCGCGGTGCTGCCCGAGGCGGGCCTGGTCGTGGGGCTCGTCGCGCTGCCGTTCATGGCCTTCTGTGTCATGGTCGGGCTGCAGTGGTCGCTGAAGAGCAAGGGCATGATCGGCTCGGTGGTGGGCGCGGCCGGGGTCATCCTCGCCGTCGCGGGCACGGTCGGGCTCTGCGGCTGGCGGGCCGGGCCGGATGTGGACGTCCTCGGCCCGGTGCTGAGCGGGCTCAGCCCGGCCAGCGCGGTGCAGGCGGTCGTGCAGCCGGTCTCGGGGCTGTTCGCAGTGGTGAGTGACGCCGGCCTGCTGCCGGCGCGGATCGCCCTGGCCATCGGCGCGGTGGTGGGCGGCCTGGCCTATGCCGTCATCGTCTACACCATCCACGCGGGCATGGTCCGCGGGTTCGATTTTACGGTCCGCAAGCTCGCCGGCACGCGCTGAGCGCGGCTCGGCGGCGGTCCGCGGCGTAGGCTTGCCGCAGCCCCACGCCGGGGCGCTTTCCTTGGAGACCAGACCATGCCCACCGTCGAAGAAAACCGCAGCTACTGGTCCATCTACGACTGGACCAACGAGGGACGCGAGTGGACCCAAGGCTTCGGCGGGCCCGACATCCTCTGGTACGGCATCGTCTACCCGCGCATCCGGCATCTCCTGCCCAGTGCCCACATCCTCGAGCTCGCGCCTGGCTATGGCTTGTGGACCGAGTTCCTCCGCCCGCACTGCGACAAGATGACCCTCGTCGACCTCACGCCCAACTGCATCGAGCACTGCAAGAAACGCTTCGGCCAAGACGGCTATGGCAAGAGCGGCCTGGCCGCGAAGAAGGCGATGACCTACCACGTCAACGACGGCCGAAGCCTCGACATGCTCGAGCCCGATTCGATCGACTTCTGCTTCAGCCTGCACTCCCTCGTGCACGCCAACGCCGACGTGATGGACAGCTACGTGAAGGGCCTCGCGCGCGCGCTCAAGCCGGGCGGCGTGGCGTTCATTCACCACTCCAACCTGGCGCCGCACATGGACGAGTTCAAGCACCTGGAAACGCCCGCGCCCGAGGAGCACTGGCGCGGGCGCGACATGTCGGCCGACTCGATGCGCGCCTCGATCGAGGACGCCGGCCTGCGTGTGCAGGTGCAGGAGGTCATCCCCTGGGGCTCCGACCGCCTGATCGACGCCTACACGATGTTCGGCAAGGTTCCCGCCCGCGAGGTCGCCGGCTCCACCGAGCCGGTCGTGTTCAAGAACCCCGACTTCTGGCCGCGGGCCTTCAAGCTCAAGGCGACGGCCGAGATCTATGCGGGTGAGCGGCGGTAAGGACCGGTCGCCGTTGCGCGAGAAGGCGGTACGCGGAGGTCGCAGAGCGGGACGCGGAGAGCGCGGAGGATGGGCCGTTTCCCGTTCCGATTCTGTACGTTGGCCAACGTGGACGCGCTAAGGCCTGTTCCGTAGTACCCAAGCTACGAGTGTGAGGTAGCCAACCGGGCCAACGATCGCGCCGCCAATCGCGCCCGCTAGGAATGGGTCGATGTAGCTGATTGCGACGGCGATAGTGGCTAAAAGCACGAGCTGTGATAACCACGACCACACAACGACGGAAATGACAGGCACATGCCGGACTTGGGAACGGCTTTGACCAGCTAGCACTGAAGAAGCCAAGCCGCTCATCGCCCCGATGCCGAGCAACTGCGCCACCAACATCACCGCAACTCCGAACACCACTCCTGTCGGAGATGATGTCATTGACATGGCGATGAGCAGCACCGGGCAACCGGAAGCCACGTAGAGCAGCGTCAGCCCCATCGGCCGATCATCTGAGTATCGAACCGATACTCGCCGCTGCGACATCAACAACCCCTCCGCGCCCTCCGCGTACTGACTTCAGTACGTCTTACGCAACCGAGCCGAAGGAATCCCGAGCTGCGCCCGGTACTTGGCCACCGTCCGCCGGGCGATCTCGATGCCGCGTTCTTTGAGCTGCTTCACCAGCGCGTCGTCGCTGAAGGGCTTGGACTTGTTTTCCTCGTCCACCACCTCTTGCAGCGCGGCCTTGATCGAGTCCCAGCTCACGTCCTCGCCGTCGTCCGTCTGCGAGCCGCCGGAGAAGAACGAACGCAGCGCGACCACGCCGCGGGGCGTGAGGACGTGTTTGTCAGCGACCGCCCGTGAGACCGTCGCGACGTGGATGCCGAGCTGTTCGGCGACGGCCGTCATCGCCAGGGGCTTGAGCGCCTGCGGGCCGAGGTCGAAGTAGTCGCGCTGCGCATCGACCACGACGTTCAGCACCCGCAGCAGCGTGCGGTTGCGCTGCTCGATCGCGTCGATCAGCCATTGCGCGTTGGAGAGATTGGTCTTGACGAAGTCGCGGTCCTTCTTGGCCACCGCGCGGTCGCGCGACATGAGCGCGTACTCGCGGTTGACCTGCAGGTTGGGCAGACGGGTCTCGTTGAGGTACGCGGCGTAGCGGTTCTCGTCTTCGAGGTACTCGACGATCGCGTCGGGCATGATCGGCGGCGGCGCGTCGCTGATGAGCCGACGCGCGGGCGCGAGGCTCAGGCGACGCAGCAGCTCGAGCCCCGCCTTGATCTGATCGATCGTGAGCTGCTCGGATTCGGCGATCCGCGGCAGACGGTTCTGCATCAGGTCTTCGAGGTGCCGCTCGGCGAGCGCCCGCGCCACGCCCACGGCGCCATCGCGGTCGTCCTCGTCGTCCCAGCCGCCGTCGTCCTCAATCTGGTCGAGCTGGAGCAGCAGGCACTCGCGCGCGTCGCGGGCCGCGATACCGGGCGGCTCGAGCGTGAGCTGCACGGCGTAGAGCGCGCGTTCCAGCCGTTCGACGCCGGAGGCGCCGTTGGCCCCGGACTCGGGTCGAAGCTCCGCCGGCAGGCGCGTCGCGAGCTCTTCCAGCGGTTGCCGCAGGAAGCCGTCGGGATCGAGCGCTGCGATCAGGAACGCGCCCAGTGCGCGAAGCTCGCCGTCCACTTCGCACAAGCGCCACTGATCCAGCAGTTGCTCTTCCAGCGACGCCGCCCGCGCGGGCGCGGCCGCCATGGCTTCCATTTTAACATCGCGGTCCGGATCGCCCGTGCGCGTGCGCGCGATCGGCTCGTAGCGCTCAGGGCGTTCGTCGCGTTCCATGCGCGCGGCCGAGTACTCGTTCTCCGCCGCGTCGGGGTGGTCGGCTTCGTACTGATCGAGCCGGGCGAAGTCGTCGGTCGCGCGCTCGTCGCCCGTGTCCAGCGGCGTGCGGTCGAGCACGGTCGGGTCGGGGTCTTCGCCGCGGCGGTCGTCGTCGTCGCGGCCCGGCTCGGCGACCTCGAGCGTGATGTTGCTCTCGATCTCCTGCTCGATGCGCTCTTCGAGCTCGGCCATGGGCATCTGGAGGATCTCCATCGATTGGATGACCCTGGGCGCCAGCTTCATCTGCTGGCCGAGCTTCATGGATTGGCTGGTATCGAAACGCATGGTTGCTGTGTGGTGCATTGTCACCGATTGCAAGGCCCGACGCGAGCCGGGCCTTTCAGGCGCTCTCCTTTACAGCCACTTGCGCCAGCGGAAGACGACCATCTGTGCGACGACCAGCAGTACCATTAGGCCGCAGAGCACCCAGAACGCCGTCGGCTCCTCGACACCCGGAATGCCGCCGACATTGACACCCAGCAGCCCGGTCAGAAAGCCCAGCGGCAGGAACAGAGCCGCCACCACCGTGAGCACGTAGCTCGTCTGGGCCATCTTGTGACCCGCGGCGGCGTGGGCTTCCTCGATGAGCACCTGCGCGCGCTCGCGGAGTTCGTCTAACTCTTCGACCAGCCGGGCCTGCCGGCTTTCGAGCTCGCGGAGCTGCTCGCGGTCGTCCTCGGTGAACCACGCGGTGAACCGCGAGGACGAGAGTTGGGTCAGCAGGTCCCTTTGCGGCGAGACGTACCGCCGCAGCATGACGACCTTCCGGCGGATCGGCGCCAGCCGAAGCCGCTCGCCGGGACCTTCTGAATGAGACTGCTCCGAAAGGGCCTGCTCTGTTTCGAGCACCTGTGCCTCGAGGCCTTCGATCGTTGATTCCAGCCGCTCGGTGAGGCCGCGGATCAGGTCGAGCAGCGTGGCGGTGGTGGATCCCTCGCCGCGACCCGTGCGCACACGCTCGGCCGACGATTCCAGAGCCATCACACGGAACACACGCAGCGTGACGAGTCGATCCCGCGTCATCCAGACGCGCACGCTGATCATGTCTTCCGGCCGGGCGTCGGCGTTGAGGTTGACGCCGCGGAGGAATGCGACCAACGCCTCGCCTTCGGACCATGCCCGAGGCCTGGTTTCCTGCATCAGCAGCGCGTCGAGGGTGATATCGTCGGTTATGCCGAGCGATCGCAGCACGTCCCGTGCTCGCGGATGGGTTCGCGCGACGTCGACCCACACCGGGCCGCGGGTGTCGTCTAAACCGTCAAGCATGCCGGCGATCTCGGCTGCCGGCGGCGGTTCAGAGGGCGCCTCCGCGCCGCCGCCGTGGCCCCCGAGCGGGAGCACGTGAAACACCGGCTCGGGCGGCGGCGGTGGGAGCTTCATTCCACGCTCCGCCGGCCTTCGATCGCGTCGGCCAAGACCGCCTTGGACGCGAACTCGATCGGCGCCCCCGCCGGCAAGCCCCGCGCCAGGCGTGAGAGCTTCACGCCGCGGGCGCGGAGTTCCTCGGCCAGATACAGCGACGTGCCCTCGCCCTCCACGGTCGGGTTCATCCCGAGGATCACCTCGCGCACCGGCACGCCGCCGGCGTTGGACTCGGGCCGTTCGATGCGGCGGAATAGCTGCTCGGCCGTGATTGCTTCCGGGCCGACGCCTTCGAGCGGGCTGAGCCGGCCCATCAGCACGTGGTACAGCCCCCTGTACATGCCGGTCTGTTCGAGCGCGATCAGGTCCTTGGGCTGCTCGATGACGAGCACCAGTCCGCGGTCGCGGCGATCGTCGCGGCAGACCCGGCAGCGGTCCTCGTCGGCGAAGTTGAAGCAGACCTGGCAGTGGCGGACGGAGGTCTTGACGTCTCGGATCGCACGCGCCAGGCCCATCGCGTCTTCCTCGCGCGCTTTGAGCAGGTGAAAGGCGAGCCGTTCGGCGCTGCGTCGGCCGATGCCCGGCAGCGAGGCGAGCTCGGCGATCAGGCGATCGACAGGCTCGGGATAGGCGGCGCCGCTGCCCGTCCCGCGATCGTCGGTGGCGCGGCCTTTGGGCTCGGGGGCCGAAGTGGGCTCGGCGCGGGAGGTGTTGTTGGCCTCGTTCGTCACGAACGTCATGGTATCGGTCCCGCGCGAGCCCGGGCCGTACGATGTCGCCATGGCTTCCGAACCGTTCAATCCCGTGCGCTTCACGCGCAACGCCCTGCTCATCGGCGGCGGCGTCGGCCTGTGCATCTGGGCATGGGTCGCGCTCTTCCAGCCCAACCTCTTCCCCAAGCGGTTCCACGCCGTGCAGCCGGGCGAGCTCTACCGCGCGGGCAAGCTCACGCCCGCCGCGTTCCGAACCGTTGTCGAGGAGCGCGACATCCGGACCATCGTGGATCTCGGCGCGTGGACCGAGGGCTCGCGCGAGGACCGCCTCGCGCAGCGGGTCGCCGACTCGCTCGGCGTCGATCGGATTCGGCTGAACCTTCACGGCGACGCGACGGGCGACCCCGAGAACTACGTCCGTGCGCTCAAGCTCGTCACCGATCCTGAACGCCAGCCCGTGCTGCTGCATTGCGGCGCCGGGACCGAACGCACCGGCTGCGCGATCATGCTGTACCGGACCATCATCCAGGGCGAGGACGCCGACGCGGCGTACGACGAAGCCCAGCGCATCGGGCACAGCCCGACGCGGAACGACAAGATGCGGCCGACGTTCGACGCCGTGCGCCCGCTCGTGGAGGCCGCGCTCACCGAATCGGCCGAACCGGCGCCGGAGGGCTGATGCCCGCTGCGGGCCCCCGTCCCAACATCGTTGCCTTCATCGCTTCCAGTCGCTGGGCGCAGTCCCTGCTGCTGATCGCGGCGTGCGCACTGATCTACGGCTTCGGCCTGGGCTCGGGCGGGCTGACGCGCAGCGAGGGCCACCGCGTCGGCCCGGCGTGGGAGTTGCTCGACGCGGCGGCCGAGCCGGGCGGTCTGACGGCCGGCGACCTTTTTGTGCCGCGGTTGTTCGAAGCCGTGTACGTGCGCAAGCCGCCGGGCACGCCGTGGGCGATCGCCGTTTCGTCGGCCCAGTTCGGCGAGCACGAGTGGGGGGCGCGGCTGCCGAGTGCGCTGGCGTCAACGGCGATGGCACTGGTCGTGATGCTGTTCGCGTGGCGGTGGTTCGGCGTGCCGTGGGGCTTGGCCGCCGGTCTGGCGCAGGCCATGTCACCCTGGTTCTGGGAGAGCGGTCGGTCGGCGGAGATCGAGGCGCTGCACAATCTGGGCGCCATGCTCGTCTGTTTGGGCTTGATCGATCGGCTGGTCGGGCGACGCGAGACGCCTGCGCTGTGGCCGGTACTCGCGATTGCTGTTGGTCTGGCGTTAGCACTGGCGACCAAAGGCCCGGCCGCGGCGCCCGCGTTCGGCGGTGTGTTGGTGGGTGCGGGATGGCTGCGATGGCGCACCGCACAGACAGAACGTCCGCCGATCGGCCTCGGCGTGCTCGCGGTCGTCATCGGCGCGGCCGCGGGCGCCGCGGTGCTCTGGGCCGAGGCGCGCCTCGCGATCCAACTCGGGCAGACCGGCCTGCCGATGGTCGCCCAGTCGCCCGGCGCGTTCCTCTGGAACAAGCCGATGCAGACGCTCGCGCTCGGGCCCACGGTCTGGGCGATGGCGCTGCCCGCCGCCCTCGCGCTGCTCTTCCCGTGGGGGCCCGATGCCCGAGCCGAGGCCGAGGCGAACGACGACGAGCGCGCCGTTCGGCGGTTAGCGCTCGGGCTCGCGTTGGCGTGGCTCACCGGCGTGGGCGTTTCGGTGCTGGCGGGCATCAGCAACCCGCGGTACTTGTTGCCGGTCGCGACGCTCACGGCGCCGATGGTGGCGTACGTCGTGCGGGGCGTGTGCCTGGAAGCCGGTGGGTTCGGCGCCAAGCGGCGCGCGATCGGCCGGGCGATGCTGCTTTCGAACGCCTCCATGCGCACGCCGGGAGTGCTCTGGGTGGTGCTGCTTGCCGCGGGCTTCGTCGCGTACCTCACCGCCGTAGAGCGCGGCGTGCGGGCGACCAGCGGGCGTGAGGCCGGTTACGCGATCGCCGAGGTGTTACCTCCCGGCGCCGTGGTGCTGGCCGATGCGGCGGTGGAAGCGAGGCCGGAGATCATGCTCTACGCCGAGCGGGCGTCCGGGACCGATGCCGGCCCGCGCTGGCTGTGGGCCCCGAGTTGGGACGAGCGCGTGATCGCGTCAGCCGACGCGGGCTGGGTCTTGATCCGGACCGACGCCGGCGGCGACGAACGGCCGGTGCTAGAGCGCCTGGGCGTGCCGGCGGATTCGACACCCGGCTGGTCGGGCCGGGTGCATCTGTTTGATCTTGAGTTGCACGCGCTTCCGCCGCGTTGAAGTTGGCGCCGCTGCTGCACGGCTCGTGTATGTACGGTCATCAATGAACAACGCCCGCGGCTTCCCGCGGGCGTTGTCGAAGGTTGGGTTATGGACCCGCGAGCGGGCCGGGTCTCGTCAGCGGCTCAGGGGTTGCAGCCCTGGGACCACACGGAGAGGAAGCAGGAGAAGTCGGAGAGCGTCACGCCATCGCCGCCGGTGCCCGGCGTGCAGACGCCGTCGGTGGTGATGTCGGCGATCGCGGCCGAGGAGGACCACTCGGAGAGATAGCAGGAGAAGTCAGAGAGATCGACCGTGCTGTCTGGCATGCCCGGGGTGCACAGGCCGGTCTGGGTGATGTCGGCCGGGGAGCAGGCGACATCGCCTTCGCATTCATCGGGGATGCCGTTCATGTTGGCATCGCTGGCCGAGGCGCTGGTGTCGTAACTGACGTCGAGTTCGACGTAGCTGGCGCCGCCGCAGGAACCGGCGTTGATGGAGGTCGCGGCGAGGATGTCGATGACCACGTCGCCGCCGCCGTTGGCAACGATCATGTTCCAGGTCGAAGCCGCGACGGTGACGGTGTCCACGTCGGGGTTGCCGCAGTCGGTGTACCCGCTGAGCTCGTCGTAGGCGTCGCCGATGTCCACGCCGTTGGCGATGATGTCGAGGCGCTCGGCCTGGTTGTTGATGTCGGCGACGGCGGTGAAGGTCAGCGTGACGGTGTCGCCGGCGTCGGGCACGCTGAGGAACGTGAACTGCTGGTCGGAACCGTTGCCGATCGGGCCGAGCTGACCCGAGCCCGAGTCGTACGGCAGGGGCGCGACGTCGCAGGCGTCGGGCACGCCGTTCTCGTTGCAGTCCTCGACCGAGCCTTCGCCGATCTCGCAGAGGTCGTCGCGGCCGTTGTTGTTGCAGTCCACAATGGCGAAGTTGATGCACTCGCCGTTGTCGCACTCGTCGATCGTGCAGGCGTCGCCGTCGTCGCACTCGGAGTTGATCGTGCACTCGGCCGCGCCGGTGACATCGAGCTGGCCGGAGTACAGCTGCGTCTCGCCCGGGGTGTTGGTCTCGTAGATACGGATGAAGTAGTTGCCCGAGTTGGCGAGCAGCAGGCCGGTCGTGGATTCGGTCTGCCCGACCTGAGCGTTATCGACCGAGATGATCGGCGAGCCGCCCGAATCGAGGATCTGGAACGCGAGGTTTGCGATATCGCGGCTGTCGATCGGGTTGCCCGAGCCGCAGGAGCCGTTGCCGAACTGGTTCGAGTCGTCATAGTTACGGCCGACCGGGGTCAGGCTGAAATCGATGATCGCGGGCGTCGAGATGCTGAACTCGAAGAAGTCCTGCTCGCCGTTGGCGTCAAGCGAGAGGCTCGACGAGAAGGAGGGCTGCGGCGAGGCCTGCGGCTGCGCGGGCAGCGTGCCGAGCGTGACGCTCTGGCCGCTGGCGAGCAGGCCGAGGTCGGTCGCCTGACCCGTGGAGTTGTCGGGCTCGTTGATGTCGCCGTAGCCGCGCATGCCGCCGCGGATGTCGTCGTGCTGCGGGCCGTCGAAGCTGAGGATGATGGACGGCTCCATGAGCGAGATGCCGACCGCGGGGCAGATGTGGGCATAGCCCAGGCCGTGGCCGTGCTCGTGCATGACGACGTTGCGGAGGAATCGGTAGCTGCTGGAGGACGATCCCCAGTTGTTGGACGAGTCCATGACCATGTCGGAGTTGGTCGGGAAGCTGTTGTACGCGAGGACGTTGGAGCCGCTGCCGCCGTCGATGAACTTCGAGGCGATGCGGATGTCACCGCGGACCGACGAGCCGCTGGCGCCCCAGAACGCGCCGTCGTCCCAGTCGTTGCCGCCGGAGGTCACGCGCTGGTAGTTCAGGCCGGTGAGGTCTTCCCACCGCTGGAAGGAGCGCTCGAACTGCTGGATCCAGAGTGCGCGGTTGCCGCCGAACTGGCTGTCGAAGGTGGCGAACGTATTGCTGGGGGCGGTGGGCTCGCCGATGCCCGAGGGGATGGTCAGGCCGTCCGGCACGAAGGACCAGCGGAGCGTGGTGCCCTGGCCGGTGCCTGTCCAGCTCGCCGAAGCGTTGTAGCGGAGTTGGGCTTCGAGGAACATCGCCTCGATCGACGCGGCGAAGCGCGTGGGCACGGGCATGCCCTCAGCGAAACACGCCATGACCGGGTTGTCGGGGTTGAGGCGAGAGAGGTCGATGCCCTGCGCGACCGCGCTGTGCGCGTGCGGCGATCGGTCGATCTCGGAGCCGACGACGGCCAATCCAGCGGTACAGCCCGCGGCGGCCAGAATAAGTGCGGTCTTCTTCATTGCGTGCATGCTTTCAGCGCCCCGTGTGTGCTTCTGCTGCGCCGTCCGCCATGCGGCGGTTCGGCAGGTGACTCAGCCCGCCGCCCGTTGCGGCTGACCCTTTGCCCGTTCGCCCTCTTCGCCGCAGACCGGGGCGGCAACACCGCCCAACGCTGACTCACTCCGGGTGAGCCGCGAACCCGCACGCCCGGAAGGCGGACGCTGATCGGTCTGACAGTCGCTGAAGCGACGGCCCATCTCTGTCCAGCCGCCGAGACCCGGCGGCAAGACCCATCCCAAAGAACCAACTGCCCTGAGCCAAAGGCTCTGAAGCAGTTTGCCTCATTTCCGATCGCACGCAACCCGAACAGGGGGTCCAATTCGAGAGAGATTGCAGCTCTCAAGTGAAAGTGGGCACTCTGCGTCGGATGGTGCGACGTGCGATCTCACGAATCGGGAAAGAACCCAACCCGGCCGACATGACATCGGCGTGACACGATTCGCCCTGCGTGCCGGGGGGGTTCCGGCAATTCTGGACCTCCGGGCATGAACCCCCCAAACCATCGCGCCGATGTCGCGTTTACGGGCAGCCCTGCGACCAGACACTCAGGAAGCAGGAGAAGTCGGACAGGTCCACACCGTCGCCGCCCATGCCGGGCAGGCAGGTGCCCGTGGGTGTGATGTCCGCTTCGGGCTGGTTGTTCGACCACAGGCTGAGGTAGCAGGAGAAATCGGACAGCGTCACCGCTCCCTCGGCGGTGCCGACCTGGCAGGTGCCGTCGGCCGTGATGTCGGCCAGCGAGCACCCGCCCTCGCACGAGTCCACGATCCCGTTGCCGTCCATGTCCAAGGGCGAACTCCCCGCCGGGGTGTCGTACGCGGCTTGCACCTGGATGTAGCTGTTACCGGCACACGCATTGGCGTTGATCGCCGCCGACGCGAACATGTCGACGACGATGTCCCCGCCGCCGCCCGTTGCGAACATGTTCCAGTCCGAGGCGCTCACGACCAGCGTGTCCTCGCCGATCTGCGAGCAGTCGAAGTACTGACCGGCTTCATCGAAGACCACGCCGATCTGCACGCCGTTCAGCGAGACCGTGATGTTCTCTTGCGTGTTGTTGATGTCCGCCTCGGCGAAGAACGTGAGCGTGACATCGCCGTCGGCGACCGGCGGCGACGCGAACGTGTACGCCTGGTGGCTGTTCGTTCCGATCGGGCCGAGCTGCGGGGAGATCTCTCCGAACGGCTCGGGTGTCACGTCGCACGAATCGAGCACGCCGTTGTTGTTGCAGTCCTCGGCGAGGCCCTGCGCGATCTCAAACAGGTCATCGACGCTGTTCCCGTCGCAGTCCACCAGCGTGGCGAACGAACCCACCGCCGGCGTGGCGTCGGCCTGGCCGAACGGGTTGAAGGCGCGCACCGTCCAGTAGTACGTCGTGTCGTTGGCGAGCAGGCCCGCGGGCACATCCCAACTCGTGCCCGTGATCGTTTCGACCGCGATCGGGTCGAAGGCCGGGTTGTCGTCGTCGTCGAGCCGAAGCTCGTAGCTGGTGGCGATGTTCGACGCCGACCACTGGAGCGTGGGCGTGAGCGAGACGGCGGTCTCGGCTTCGGCGGGCGCCACCAGCGCGAACGCGCCCGGGCCGCTGAGGTCGCCGAAGAGCGGGTCGATGACGTTCTGTCCGGTGTTGTCGGGATCGAGCCAGTCGCTGAGCGGTCCGCCGGTTTGGCCGCCCGTGTTCCAGGCGTAGTTCACGCGTCCGAACACGGTCTGCTGCGGGAAACAGGCGACGACCGTATCGACGCCGGTGCCGACGCCGATCACGCGACCGTCGCTGCTGAACAGCGGCCCGCCGCTGGAGCCGGGCTGAATGCCGCCCAAGTCGAACTGCGTCTGCCAGGCGCGGATGTTCGGCTGGCCGGGCAGCGCCGACAGCACGGAGTTGAGGCTGTTGTCCTCGAAGCTGATGCGCTTCTCATCGCCGCTGGGGTGGTGGATCGCAAACGCACCGGGCGCGTCGGGCGAGATGCTCGCGTTGACGCCCGACCACTCGACGTTCCAGAGCGGGTTCGGCTGGGCGTTGAGCTCGAGCAGCGTCATGTCCGCCTCGGCGTTGGTCATACGCAAGACCGAGCCGGTCTGGTTCTGCGAGAGCGAGCCGTTGCCGCCGGCGCCCGACGCCGAGCTGCCGGGCGGGCGGCAGATCGAGTGCTGGAAGTTCCAATAGAAGATGACCGACGCCGGGTTCGCCCAGGCGTTGCAGTGGTGCGCGGTCAGGAAGTACGGCGTCTGGTCCTCGCGGACGTTGTTGACCATGACGCCTGAGCACAGCCCGCCGCCGCCAATGATGATCCGGGCAACCGAGTCGATCTGGCTCTGGTACGGCGCCGCCTCGGGGCACTCCACGTCGACGTGGCACGCCGCCGAGCGCAGCTCGAACGCGAACGACTCGGGGCTAACGAACCCGGGCGCGTCGGGCTCGATGCGTCCCTGATTGATCCGATCGTCGATCATGACCGCCGCGTCCGGGTCGGCGTCGAGATCGGCGGGCACGGGCACGACATCGAGGAAGCCGGCGTTGATCGAGGTCACCCGGAAGCCGCGGGCGAAGGCCGCGAACTCGTCGGCGGGCATCTCGGCGACGATCTGGGCAAACGAACCGGGCACCAAGCGGGTCCAGAGCTCACCGCTCGGCGCGTCGTCGGCGGTGTACGGCTCGCCGACCATCCGCCCGGCGCCGTCGAGCAGGTACAGCGTCACGCCCGCGGGCGCCTCGAAGCGCGTGCCGAAGTTGAGGCTGCGTGCGCCCGGCGAATCGATGTCCAGCACCCATTCCACCAAGCCGTTGCCGATCGGGGTGACGACGCCGTGATCCGCCGGAGACAGATCGGTCGGCGCGGGCAACGCGAAGCGGAGGGGTCGGCCCGGTTGCTGCGACTCGGCCTCGATCTCGGCGAACGCCCGGCTGTCGATCGGAGCGAGCCGAACGAGTCGGCCCTCGGCCGATGCGAGCGGGACCACCGCCAGGTCGCTGGCGGCCAGGTTCCCGTCGGCCGGGTCCCCGTTGGCCCACTGCGACGGATGGACGGTCTCGACTTGCGGCGCCAACACGCCCTGCGCGGCGACCGGCGCCGCGGCGAACGCGAGCAGGCCGAGCGCAAGGCCGGCAACCCAACGCACACGGCTGGGGCGGGTCGTTCCGTTCACTTCAGACGCTTTCACAAAGTCAGACATCGCTCTCGCTCCAAGAGGACCGGCTCGGGACGCTCGGGGTGTGGGCCACGAGTGTGTGCAAAGGACAGGGTCGAGACGCCGGGGCGTCCCGTCGGCGGTGCCCAGATCGAGCGACGCCAGACCCTGTCCGGTACGACACCCGCCATGGGTGTGTTCCGATTCTTACACCTCGGCCACGGCGTGTCCGAATGTCCGGGAGATTGGTTCTAAGCTGATCGTTTGCAGTGTGTTACGGGCATCCGTTCGCCCACAGGCTCAGGAAGCACGAGAAGTCAGACAGGTCCACACCGTCGGCGCCCTGCCCGGGCAGGCAGGTTCCGGTGGGCGTGATATCCGCCGCGGGGTCGCTGTTGGCCCAGCGGGACAGATAGAGCGAGAAGTCGGAGAGCGCGACCGAGCCGTCGGGTCGGCAGTTCGAGCCGTCGGCCGGCCCGACATCCGCCGGCGAGCAGGCCTGCCCGAGCGGTCCGGTTGCGACGATCGTGCCCACGATCGAGATCCCACCAGCGGCGGGATCCAGCGGGTCGAACGGGTTGAAGATGTCGACCGGGGTGACCAGCGTCGCGATGCCGCCGGCGCCGGTGAACGTGCCGCTGAGCGAGCCGACCACCGGGTCGGGGAAATCGGCCGCCAGATCGATCATGTCGGTGCAGGGCAGGCCTTGGCCTGACAGCCCGGCACAGGGGATCCCGGTCGCGACATAGTCGATCATGCCCTCGGTCGTGGCGAGCACACCCGGGACGGTGACATCGCCGTTCGGTGCGATCGCCGCCGGCCCCGCGCCTTCGCACGGCGCCCCGTCGAGCAGCACGATGTTGTTTCCGTTGGCCGTGAAGTCGCCCAATGGAAAGAAACTCTGCTGCAGCAGGATGGGCTCATCGAGGGCGAACCGGTAATCGAGCAGCACGCCTCGGCTGGGCGCCGCCTCGTTGTCGACCTGAACCACCAAAAAGCCCGAGGCGGGCGAATCGTCCGACAGGCTGACGCCGCTGAACGAGACGCCGACGGAGAGTGTGGACTGCGCCGGATCAACGTCGAGCGTCAGGCTCGTCTGCGCGTGGGCCGCGGACGCCCCGGCCAACGCCAGCACCAGGCCGATTCGGGAGAGCAGGGAACGGGTCGATCGCTGGTGCATGGATGTCTTCTCCTCCTCAGGACCCGCCCGGCGTCCGACAGAGACGCCGGAGCCGCGGGGGGGTACAGCCTATCCGCCCGAGTTTGATTCTCAGAGCCCATTGCGGCGAAGTGACGTTCTCGGACGTGGCCCCTCTGGACGTGGTCCTTCCGGATGTAGCCCCGTGGGCTCCGTCAAGGGTCGTAGCCCATGAGCGCGCACGCCGGGGCGTAGTCGGGGTGCGCGTCGAAGGCGGCTCGGAGTGCGGGGGGGATCGGCCGCCGGTCCAATGGCTTGATCTGCGCCGAGCGCCCGCGCCCGCCGCGCCCGCCCGAGGTCTCGCCCGTGATCGTTGTGTACGACCGCCAGCGGTCCATCCAGCTCGGGTCGTACGCCACGCCAAGCCGCCTGGAGAGGTCGCGCAGCGTCGGCGCCGGATCGCGGCAGAAGTCTTCGTACCGCACAAAACCGATCTCGTTCGCGGCCTCGGCGAACCGCTTGCAGCCGGTCAGGTATCGACCGAGATCGAGCTTGGCCAGCGCGTCGAGCCCGCGCGAGGACATCCACTGGTCGGCCGGGTGCCGCGTGGTGCAGGCTCGGGTCACGCCGAGCCCCGCGTGTTCGAGCACGTCGACCAGCACGCTCCGGCACGGCGGGTCGGTGATCCAGGGTTCGCCGATGTAGTCGAGGTGCGACCAGTCGCGCAGCACCAGCGTTGAGCCGCGATCGCGGCAGCGCCGCGCGATCTCGGCGATCAGTGCCGGGAACGCAGGGTCCATCGGCGCCAGCGGCTTGACCTCCGAAGGCTCCAGCAAGCCGAACCACGCGCTCGCCTGCCGACCCGGGTGAAACTGCGGCATGCCGAACGCGCTCTCAAAGCCCGAGCCGGCCGGATGGATCTCGCTGAGCAGCGTGACACCCGGCAGCGAGCCGAGGCACTTGCTGATCAGCGTGCCGCCGCTGCGGGCGAGGTGGTGCAAGACGGGGATGGTCGGCGTGTCCTGTGTCACAGCTAGAGCAGCCTGAACACGAGGATCAGCGCGAACGTCATCGCGACGAAGAGTGCGGCCGAGAGCTGGAACGCCAAGTCCTTGGTCGCCAGCACGGTCGGGTCGTCGTAGTCCCCGCGTTCGAGCAGCGTCATGGCGCGGAAGAGCCCGAACGTCGCGGGCAGCATGGTGATCCAGAGCAAGTTAAACCCGCGCATGTAGTCCGCCTCGCGGGCCTGCA
>JBCBZM010000051.1:0-20053 GCA_039815345.1 Planctomycetota bacterium
CCGGGCGCGGCGATCGGACTCACGAACTCGATCGCGGACATCCTTGCGTAAAGCTCAGAGATCTGGGACTTAATCGAAACTGAACCGGCCCGCTTCGGCGGGCCGGGTCTTTGTTTTCAGGGTCGGCGCGGCGATGCGGATGGGAAGTACGCGGAGTGCGCGGAGTGGGACGCGGAGGCCGCGGAGAGACGCGATGACTGAACTCAATGTCGATAGCGACTGGGTTTGCTCACCAGCGGGCTTTTGACACGCTGTCTGCGGGCCGATCGCGTCCGCGTCGATCACTCAGTCACCGGCTTCGCTCGGCTCGTCTTCGTCCGGCGCGTTGGGGTCGGGGTTGGGCTGGGCGTTGTAGAGCTCGCGGTCATAGTCGATGGGCAGACCGGCGCCGGCCCACTGGGCCATGCCGCCGCTGAACCAGCGGACGGTCTTTCGGCCGTAGCCGACGTAGATGAGCCGCTTGGCCATGGCCTTGGCAACGGCGGACGCGGGGTTGTCGCCATAGACGACCAGGCGGTCGAAGCGTTCGAGGCGGGGATCCTTGGGGTCTTCCTCTGGGACGTCCTTGAGGCGGATGTTCTGAGCCCCCGGCAGGTGGGCCCGGGCGAACCGGGCGGGGGAGCGGGGGTCGATGATGAGCACGCGGGCGGTCTGCCCCTGCTCGGCGTCGAGCTGTCGCTGGCGGAGCTCGGGCAGTGAAATGAACTGGATGTCGCTATCCCGAACGTCCTTGTTACAGCCCGTGACGAGCGGCGTTACGAGGAGGGCAAGACCGAGCAGAACGGCCCTGAGAAGTCTGGAAGGGGGAGCATCGGGGCGCCGCGATGCCACGAACCGGGGGGTGAGCCGCGGTTTCGCGTGGAGACTGTGAGGAGCGGCGACATCGGTGTTGCGCGTGTGAGGCATCACCGGGAGAATAGCGGCGAAGAGGAGTGTGTTGGGGATGGCTGCGGGAACCCGCCGATGCGGGCCTTGGGGAGCCGGCGCCCTTCCCCTCGCGGCAGCCGGCTCGGGCTTGAGTTCGGGCATGGAGAACGGTGCATGGTTCGCTCGACGGATGATTCGAACGGGATGGGCGGCGAAGGGTCGTCGTGCTGTGCGCGGCGCGGCGATCTGCGGCGTGCGGGCGCAATCGCCGGGCTGGCGAGCGCCGGGGCGTTTCTGACAGGCTTGGCCGTCGCGGGGGCGCAGGCTGGACTGGAGCCCGACGAGCTGGACGATGAGGCCAAGGCCGCCGTGCGGCTGTTGAGCCCGGTGACTTCGGTCTCGCCGGGGCAGGTGGTCGAACTCGGGTTCGAGTTTGAGATCGAGCGAGGCTGGCACCTGTACTGGGACGGCCGCAACGACACCGGGTTCGCGCCGCAGGTGAGCTGGGAAGTGCCCGCCGGGTTCGAGCCCGGCGCGATCGCGTGGCCGACGCCGGAGCGGTACGTGCTCCCCGGCGGGATTCTGGATCACATCTACGAGGACCGCGTGACGCTGCTGGTTCCGGTGCGTGTGCCGGAAGACGCGGCTGTCGGCGGCACGGTGGAACTCGCGGCGGACGTCGAATGGCTGGTCTGCAAAGACGTCTGCATTCCCGAGTTCGGGCGCGCATCCGTAACGCTGCCGGTGACGGCATCCGCGGGCTCGGCGAGTTCCGCGGCCGGGCGATTGGCGTCTGCCCGCGGGCTGGTGCCCGTCGCCGCGGGCGACGAGGTCCGCGCCGACTGGTCGGGTGAACTGCTCGTGCTCGGTGTTGCAGGCGCCGGCCGGATGGAGTTTTATCCGTCACGCGATTCGGCAGAGATCGAGGACCTGATCGCCCACGGCGCGGCAAGCACGGGAGAACTGCGGCTGCCCGTCGATCGTGCATCGGCAGAGGCGGTCGCCGGCATCGTGCGATGGTGGCCGAGCGGCGGCGGCACTTCGATCAGCCGGACGGTTCGTGTGACGACCGGCGCAGGGGAGTGAACGGACACTTTGGGGCTGGGACACTCGGCACGCGGGCGCGTGGCGGGTGTTGTTGAATGAGCGTCTTTATGTTGTTGTGTATGAAGTTCGACAGTTTCGAGTGAGACACTCGTGTGGCGCCGAGAGCGCCGACGCCCTGAGCGGGCGAAGGAGATTCCGATGGCTTTGCAGACGAAATCGATGGTTAAGACGATGCTGATGGGTCTCGCGGCGGCGGGCGCGGTCGCGGCCGTGGCGATCGCGGCGGGACCAAAAGAGGGCAAGTACGCCCAGATGGAGACCAAGGAAGTCGCGAAGGTCGGCGAGAAGGCGCCGGACTTCACGCTGACCGACACCGATGGCAACACCTACACACTGCACGAAGTCCTGGAGATGGACGGCGTGAACGCGGTGGTGCTCGAGTGGTTCAACCCGCGCTGTCCGTTCGTCGTGAAGCAGTACGACGCGAACACGACGATGGCCGACACCTACGGCGCCTTCAAGGACAAGGGCGTGAAGTGGATGGCGATCAACTCGGGCGCTCCGGGCAAGCAGGGCGCTGGCCTCGAACTGAACAGCGAGATCAAGGCCGACTGGAACATCGCCTACCCGATTCTCATCGATGAGTCCGGCGACGTGGGCCGGATGTACGGCGCGAAGACGACCCCGCACATGTACGTCATCAACGGCGATGGCGTGCTGGCGTACGCGGGCGCGATCGACGACAACCCGTCGCCGCGTCAGGCCGGCGAGGTCAACTATGTGCGTGCCGCGCTGACCTCGATCCTCGCGGGCGAAACGGTCGAGATTTCCGAGACCCGCCCGTACGGCTGCAGCGTGAAGTACGGCTCCAAGAACTGATCGAATCCGATTCGGGAATTGGGACAGATTGATGGCGAGCCCGGGAGCGATTCCGGGCTCGTTTTTTTAGCGGGCGGCGCGGGGCGCCGGCCCGTCCTGCCCCGACCGCGGTGCGTCAGTGGGGACCAAGGCCTCCGGGCGGCTCATCCGCGGCTCTCGATGCGGAGGCGTGATTGCAGCGCGGCGGGTTGTTGGCCGATAGGATCGGGACGTGGACACACTCATCGGATGGATCGGAACGTTGTTGGACCTCACGCTTGTGATCGCGGCGTTCGGTTCGATCGTGTTTCTGCACGAACTAGGACACTTTGTCGCAGCGCGCTGGGCGGGCATCCGCGTCACTGCGTTCGCGCTCGGATGGGGCCCGCCGGTGGTGAGTTGGCGGCGCGGCGTGGGGCTGCGGCGGGGCACGAGCGCGGCCGAGGCGGCGGCGGTGATCCGCCGCGAGGGACGCGCTGACGCCGCCGGAGAGACCGAGTACCGGCTGAGTTGGTTCCCCTTGGGCGGCTATGTGAAGATGGTCGGCCAGGAAGACCTGGGCGCGGACGGCGAGACCGTGGAAGCCGGAAGCTGGCAGGCGACGGCGCCGTGGAAGCGGATGATCGTGATCTCGGCCGGCGTGGTGATGAACCTCATCACCGCGGCGATTCTGTTTGTGGTGGTCTTCAGCGTCGGGCTCAAGACCGAGCCGCCGCTGGTGGGCGGCTTGGCGCCGGGCAGCCCGGCGGCGCAGGCCGTGGCGGTGAACGCCGAGGCCTTGGACCTTGCCGAATCTCGTCTGCTGCCGGGCGACCGGATTGTGCGTGTGAACGGTGACCGGGCGGAAGAGTTCACCCAGATCATCGTGGAGGCGGCGATGAGCCGGCGCGGCGCGCCGGTGAAACTCGAAGTCGAGCGCGCGGGTGTTGCCGAGCCTCTCGAGTTCGCGATCGTTCCGGAACGCGGGCCGACGTCGGGGCTGCTTGAACTCGGGCTCTTGGCCGCTCGATCGAACCTGATCGACACGGAGCACGAGCGAGACCGGGCGGCGCTGACCGCGACGCTGGCGCGCCTGGGCTATGAGGGAATCGATCCGGGCAGCCGGATCGTTGGGGTAGAGTCATCGCGGGCGGGTCTGGTCGAAGCCTCGAACGGGCCCGATCTCGTGCGCGCCCTCGAAGCCGCGGGGCGTGAAGGCGTGACGCTCGTTGTCGAGTCACCGGGTGGGCAGCAGACTCGGGTTCCGGCACAGCCCGAGGCGGTGCTGATGACGGACTTCGTCGCGGGCGGTTCGGCGGACTCCGTGCGCGCGGTGGAGCATCTGCTGGGGCTGACGCCGGTGATGCGGGTGAGCCCGCTCGCACTGGGAGAGTTGGCGCCGAAGCAGGGGTTGATGGCCGGCGACGTGTTCGCACGCGTGGGTCAGGTGGAGTTCCCCGCTTTGCACGAAGGCATCGCGGAGATCCGGGCGAACTCGGGCCGGGCGCTCGAACTCGGCGTGCTGCGCTCGGCGGGCGACGCCTTGGGCCATGCCGTGGGCGATGCACTGATCAGCGCCGAGGCGCTGACGATTCCGGTCGAGGTCTCGAATGGCGGCACGGTCGGGTTCATCGTCGGGACGACGGAGGGTGATTCGAGTGTGCTGGCCCGGGCGCCGATGCTGGTCGACGCGGAGGGCAACGAGGTCGAAACGGGCCGGGCGGCTTCGAGGCTGATCGAGGGATCGGGCGCGCGACTTGTCTCGATCGGCGGCGTGCCGGTCTCGACGCTGAGCGACGCGGCGTTCGAACTCCGCACACAACTAGCGGACGAGATCAAAGCGGGCGTGGGCGCTTCGGTTGAGGTCGGCGTCGTGCCCGTCGATGTATGGCTGGGCCCTGACGCGGCCGCGGACGGCGGCGCACCGAGCACGCGCGAGTGGACGTTGACGGCGGCGGAAGTGGCTCGGCTGGGCGAGATCGGCTCGACCACAACGCTCTACGGCTTGCTGGCGCCGGAGGAGATCACACTGCGCGGCGAAGGCCTGGTCGGCGCCCTAGGGCAGGGTTTCCGGCGGACGAAGCAGGTGATGTCGCAGACGTACCTGACGCTGGCTCGTCTGTTCCACGGCACGGTGCGTGTCGAGCACCTGCGTGGGCCCGTGGGGATCGCCCACGTGGGCACGCAGATCGCCGACCGCGGGTTGATCTGGCTGTTGTTCTTCACGGCGTTGGTCTCGGTGAACCTCGCGGTGATCAACTTCTTGCCCTTGCCGATCGTGGACGGCGGGCAGTTTTTGTTGCTGCTTTACGAGCAGATTCGCGGGAAGGCGGCGCCGCAGATCGTGCAGGAGTTGAGCGTGCTCGCGGGGATCGTGCTGATCGCCGGGCTGTTCCTGGTTGTGACGTTCAACGACCTCGTACGGCTGTTCGGGGGCTGAGCGCGGATGGGCGGATTCGCGCTGCTGTTGTTGCTCGGGCTGGCGTTGTTTTGGCTCTCGACCGTTGTGTACGTGGCGTGGGGGCTCACGCATCCGCCGCGGCGGACGTACGCGTCGGCGGTGCGTCGCGGGCTCGCCGGCGACCCCAGCGAGTTGGACGAGCCGCGGGCGTTCGAGACTTGGCGCGTGCTGCTGGCGGACGGCAAGAAAGAGGCCGAGGTCTGGAGCGTTCAAGGCGATACGCCGGAAGGGCCGACGGTGGTGCTCTCGCACGGCTGGGGCGACAGCCGAATCGGGGGGCTGGTTCGGCTGCCGGCGATCGCGACGTGGGCGCGACGGGTGGTGCTGTTCGAGTACCCCGGGCACGGCACAACGGGCGGCGCTTGCCGACTGGGGACGCGGGAAGTCCGTGACCTCGCGGCGGTGATCGATCGCGTGCGCGAGTCTGAAGACGCGGGCGCGGTTGTGGTGTACGGGTGGTCGATGGGCGCCGGCGTGGCGGTCGCTGCGGCAACGGCGACGGGGGACATCGCGGGCGTGGTGGCCGAGGCGCCGTACGGCCTCGCGTGGACCCCGGCGCGGAATGTCATGCGCATGGCCGGCTTGCCCTGGCGGCTGAACCTCCGGCCCGCGCTCTGGTGGCTCGGGCTTTGGTTCGGCGTGGGGCCAGGGTGGCGTGGGTTTGACCGCGTGGCGCTGGCCGGAGGCGTGTCAGCGCCGGTGCTGGCGGTGCACGGGGTGGACGATGCCATCTGCCCGGTTGCGGACGGCCAAGCGATCGCCGAGGCGGCGCCGCGGGGAACATTCGCGGGCATCGAGGGCGGCGGTCACAACGACCTCTGGACGGACGAACGACTGCGAGCGCACGTGGTTGCGGCGGTTGACGCATGGATGCACACGGTTCGATAGGGCGTCGATGTAGGCTGTGGCGATGCACGAGCGACGCGGACGACGGCCGAGCCTGAGTTTGACGTGGGTCGTGTTGGTCTGCGTTGTCTTTGGGTGCGTCGCGACCGTTGTGGTTGCTTGGGCGGCGGAGGTCTGGGCGCCGGAGCCGGGCTCGGCTTCGTTGGTCATGACGGGCGTTGGGTGGAACCCGGCGAACGACTGGCTGCACGAGGTCCCGGCCGACTGGCCCGAGGCGCCTTCGGCGACGGTGTTCGCCGGGAACTGGCTCCGGTCAGCGCCCAATCAGGCCACGCTGGCCGGGGGACCGCGTCGGCGGGTGAGGCAGTTCATGGGTAACGGCGTGACGGTGGGCAACCCGATGACCTTCATGGGACCGACCGAGCCCGTGCTGGACGAGTACCGCTCGGGCTGGCCCTGGGTGACGATGGCTCGGCGTGGGGCGGATGACACCCGGCCGGTGGGCTTGGGGCTGTGGTCCGACGGGATCGGGCTCGGCACGCTCGGGGGCAGCGGACGGAGCCTGCCGGTGCGGCCGCTCTGGGGCGCGTTCGGCCGGTCGGCGGGATTGTGGGGCGTGGTGCTGCTGACGCTCTGGATGGGGTGGCGAGGCATCGGAGCGTGGCGTCGCCGGCGCTGGGTTCGGCGGGGCGCGTGCGGCTCCTGCGGGTACGCGCTGGAAGGCGCCCAGAGTTGCCCCGAATGCGGCTCGGATACAGCCGCGGCGTAACGGGCGGGTCTTGGCGGGTATGTTGAAGCGAACGGGTCTGGGTTGGCCTCGGAATAGATGAGAGCGGCGCCGATGCTGGCGTGACGTGTTGGAGATTGTGATGCCGGATCATCGCGTGGTTGTGCGGGCGAAATCGGAGCAGGACGAGCAGTGGGTGCGCGAGGTGCTGGAGGCGGGCTGGGGTTCGACGCGGATGGTTGACCTCGGCACGGAGCGCGACGCGGCGGCACTGCCCGCGTTCGTCGCCGAGTTCAGCGGCCGGATGGCGGGGCTGGTGACGTACACCATCGAAGACGGCTTGTGCGAGATCGTGACCACGAACAGCCTGCTGCCGGGGCGCGGCATCGGGACGGCGCTCGTGCAGGCGGTGATGGACGCTGCGTCGGCCGGGGGGTGCTCGGTCGTGCGCACGGTGATGACCGACGACAACGCGCACGGCATCGAGTTCTACGAGAGCTTGGGTTTCGGGGTGAAGGCCGTGCACGAGGGATCGGCTGCAAAGGCGCGCACGGAGCGCAAGCCGGAAGCGCCGGCGGTCGGCGTGGGCGGCCGGCCGGTGCAGGACGAGGTCGAGATGGAACGGCCGCTGTAGGTTCGCCCGCTGCGATGGGCGACTGATTGACTTGGGCTGAAAGGGGTTGGATATGTTCCGGCAAATGATGGCGGTGCTGTGCGCGGCGGTGTGCATGAGCGGATGGGCGACGGACGTTCGGGCGCAGGAGGTGGAAATGGAGAGCACGCTGGAAGCGCCGACGCTGCGGGTTTCGGGCGAGGGTGAGATCGAGGTCGAGCCGGACCGCGTCACGCTGAACGTGGGCGTGTCGCTGCGTGGCGAGACCGCCGCGGAGGCGCAGGGCGCCGCGTCTGGCGCCATGGACCGCGTGCTGGCCGCGGTGCGTGGCGTCGGCGCTCAGGGCCTGCTGTTGCAGACGAGCCAGGTCAGCGTGTCGCCTCGGTACGGGAATCAGCGCAACCGCGATGAGCCGCCGACCATCGTGGGCTACGAAGCAACCCAGCGTGTGACGGTGCGGCTGGACGACGTGGGCAAGGCGGGCGCGGTTCTGGACGCGGCGACCGAGGCGGGCGCGAACCAGAACTTCGGCGTCACGTTCGGCTTGCAGGATCGTTCGGCGTCGGAAGACGCGGCGCTGAAAGACGCGGTCGCGGACGCCCAGCGGCGGGCGGCCGCGATTGCCGCAGCGCTCGGATCAGAGGTCCTGGGCGTGGTGCACGTCCAGTCCACAGCCCACAGCGGCGGCGGATTCTCAGCGCCCGGGGGGTTCAATCGGAACTTGGCGATGGCCTCGGCGGCGCCGCCCCCGACGAGTGTCGAAGGCGGGCGTTTGACGGTCCGGGCGTCGGTGGTGATTTCGTACCGGATCCGGTGATTGCCGAGTTGGGATGGGCGTGCCGCGGAGGCCACCGATTAGTCGGCGGTTTGCTGCGGGTAGATGATCAGCCGATCATGGACCAGGAGCAGGATGTCGTCGCGGTTGTCTCCCGTCAGATCGGCGACGATGGCGTAGGACGGCTCGAACTCTCGAGCGTCCCCACCGCTGAACAGGCGTGACTCGAAGACCTTGAACTCGGTGGCTTCGAGGATGCGGCGTGTCTTGGAGAGCGTGAGGATCTGGCACATCTGTTCGCCCGCGTCGAGGATGACGAGGTCGGTGTACCCATCGCTGTTCACGTCACCGGTTTCGATCTCGTGTTCCACGCGGTCGTCGGCGTCGGAGCGGTAGACCGCGACTTCTTCGAGGGTCTGCCGTGCGCCGGCGAGGCGGACGAACGCATAGCCGTCGTCGGCGAGGGCGAGCACGGCCGGCTGCGCGTTCGGCGCGAACGGGCCCGCGATGATGCTCGAGAGCTCGAACCCGCGCAGGTGCAGGGCGGGGTCTTGCTGCGTCCAGGCGTTGCCGGTGCGTGTGAAGGTGAGCAGCCGTTCGTGCTCGGCGTCGGCTGCCACGAACGTCGGCGGGCTGACGCCGGGGCGTCGGGCGATCGAGACGAGCGACGCGGTGGGGTCCTCGGTGTTGAACTGCTCCACAACGCGCCAGCCGCCGGGATTGGATTCTGTGGGTGTGTCGTACGTCGCGGCGCGCAGGACGTTGTCGGCAGCAAAGAGCAACTCGGGCGTGGGCTCGTCGTCGATGTTGAAGAAGAGAGTGTTGTCCGGCCCGGCGGCTGAGACGAGGCCGAACTGAGGCATGTCGTCGGCCTGAAGGACGGTGGCGAACGCGGGATCGCCGGTATCGGACGGCTCGGCGGGAAGCATGATCAGCGGCTCACCGGGGGTGAGCAGGAGCAGATCGGTGTCGCCGTCGCGGTCGGCGTCGGCGGCAAGGATGGCCGTCGGCGGCTTGGTGACGCCCCGGAGTTCGATGGCGAGGGCCTCGGCACCGTTGGGCCGGTGGAGTTCGACGAACAGATCGCGGCGTTTGCGAACGATGACGGCGAGCGCGGGCTCGTTCTCCGCCAGCGTGACGTGCCGGAGTGTCAACGGCGTGGCGCCGGGCGTCGCGATGGCGATCGGGTTCGGGAAAGAAAGGCGCTGATCGGCCGTCAGCCTCGAGACGCCAATCGTCTTTTCGGCTTGCGAGAGAACGAAGAGCGCCGGCGTGTCGGCTCCCCCACTGCTGGCATCGGTCGGCCAGTGGCCGGCGTCGATGGCCGCGGGCTCTTTGAGGGTCGGGAACTCGCGCGCGGGCGCTAGCCCGGCGGGTGTATTGAAGGCGACGGCGAGGCTGTTGGCGCCGGGGTTGGTGGTGATGAGGTCGGGCGTGTTGTCGCCGTTGAGATCGGCGGTGATGACGGGACGGTTGTCGGCATCGCCCGGAAAGGCGACGATCTCGGCCTGCACGTCGGCTTCGAGCCCCGAGGTCGCCGAGGCGTCGGGGGCTACGACCGGCTCGGTGTTGAGGTCGTAGAGCACGATGCGACGAGTAGCGCGTTCGATGACCGCGAGCGAGTCGGCGTCTCGGCCGGGCGTGCGTACGGGCTCGGCCTCGGCGAGTTCGGGCATGTCGAAGCGGAGCTCGGCGGGGAACGCGCCGCGCCAATCGGATGCGGAGGCCGAGGACTGGGCGCCCGGCTGACGCGGGCGTTGGAGCCAGAGACGAACCGGGTCCAGCTCGGCCGGGGCGATCGCGACGAGGTCTTGGCGGTCGTCGGCGTTGAAATCGGCTGCGTAGACAGCGCGGAGTTCGGCAGCAGCGCCGATCGGGATCGGTGCACGAAGCTGCCCGGACAGGGTCATGGGGACGATGTGCAGGCGTTGCTCGGCGATGCAGGCGATCGCGGGCTGACCGGCCGCTGCGAACGTCGCGAGCGCGGGAGGCGTGGCGAGCAGGCCGGGTAGGCGCACGGTGGAAGCCGACTGGAACCGGTCGGTCTCGCGCTGCTCGAGCAGCACAAGGACCTCGTCGCCTCGGCCCGCGTAGAGCAAATCGGGTCGCTGGTCGTTGTTCGCGTCGAGGACGAGCAGGGCGCCGATGCGGTGGCGGACCGAGATATCGGTGCGATCGTGGAAGCGATTGGGTCGGAAGTCGTTGACGCGGAGGTCGCGCTCGAGCTCCGCATCGGTGCGCGGGGTCGCGCGGAGGTGGTAGAGCTCGATGCGTGACTTGCGGTTGTTCACGACGGCGATATCGGGTCGGCCGTCGGCGTTGAAATCGGCGTGAACGACCGGGCCGCAATCGTCGTCGATGACGAGGGTGTGGGGCTGATCGAAGCCGAAGTAGGCGGCGAGCGATTCGTCGGGCTGTGCCGCGGCGGCGGCCGTGCAAGCGCCGGTCACGATGGCTGTGAGAACGGTCGGATGGGTGAGACGCATGGTGTGCTCCTTGGTGATTTATGAGCTACGCGGCGGGAAGGACCGTGGGACGCCGCGTGATGCGTTAGATGTGCGATGCGGCGGTCGCATCGCGGGCCCGTGCCGTCCGTAGACTGTATGGGCAAACGTTGGGTGGGTGGCGGTCCGGCCGATCAGGAGGTCATTGTGGGTTACTGGAAACGACGTTGTGCAGGGTTCTTGGCGGCGGCCGGGCTTTCGGCTTCGGCGGTGATGGCATCGACCGTGATGGCTTCCTCGGCGCCCGCTTCGGGGCCTGCCGTGGTGACGTTCGAGGACGGGCGCGTCGTGACGGCGCCGGTGCTCAAAGAAACGTCCGAGACGATCTGGCTGGACCTCGGGTTCACGGTGCTGGAGGCGCCCCGGGCGGAGATCGTGTCCATCGAGCGCGCGGTCGAAGACGCGGCGACGGACGTGAGCGAAGAGTCGCTCTACCGCACGGCGGCCGACCTGCCCGAGCGGACGCCGAAAGCGCTGGGCGAGCTCTACGGCGGCGCAGTCATCAAGGTGGGCACGCCGGGTTCGATCGGTTCGGGGTTCATCATCGATCCGGCCGGCTACGCCGTGACGAACGCGCACGTGGTGCAAGGCGAGACCCGGCTGCGGGCGACGGTGTTCGAGCAAGGCGAACGCGAGCTGCGGCGGCTGCTGATCGAAGACGTGGAACTGATCGCGGTGAATAACCACCTCGACCTGGCGCTGATCAAGCTGGAGCACCCGGACGGCGGCGCATTCCCGACGGTGTACGTACAAGGCGAGGAAACGCTCGCGGCGGGTCAGGAAGTCTTCGCGATCGGGGCGCCGTTGGGTCTGGAGCGGACGCTTTCGACGGGCGTGGTGGCAACGACGCAGCGTTCGTTCGACGGACTGACGTACATCCAGACGACGGCGCAGATCAACCCGGGGAACTCGGGCGGGCCCCTGTTCAACAACAAGGGCGAGGTCATCGGCGTGGCGAACATGAAGATCCCGTTCGGCGAGGGACTCGGCTTCGCGATTCCCGCCCGGTATGTGCGCGACTTCATCCGCAACCGGGACGCGTTCGCGTTCGACAAAGAAAACCCGAACTCGGGGCACAGCTACTTGGCGGCCCCGCCGCGGAAAGTGTTTGGCACACCGCCGATGCTCGATGATGCGAGCGGCGCGGGCGGGTGAGTTGGTCGACAGGTGTCGTGATTGAGTGATGTCTGGATCGGAAGGAAGTTTGTAATGCGTGCAGCGATGACGGTACGGGCGGCCGGTGTGTTGGTCGCGGGTGGGATGGGCGTTGTCGCTTCAGCGGCGCACGCGGAGCCGACGATTCTTACCGTGGCTCCGGCGGACGCGTGGATGGTGGTCCATGTGCCTTCCGCTTCGGCGTTTCTGGACCCGGCGGAAGGGACGACGCTCCGCCGGCTCATGGACGACGAGGAGTTGGCGAACTTCTTTGACGCACGCTTCGTTGATGTGCGCGAGGCATGGGAAGAACGTGCGGCGGCGTTGGATCTCGAGTTGGATGAACTGCCGCGCCCGAGCGGAGCGGCGGGCATCGCGATCGTTGATGTCCGCGAGCCCGGCGAGCCACTGTCCTTCGAGGGCGGGGTCGCGTCGGTCGTGTGGGCGGATTTTGGTGATGAGATCGACGCGGCGGAGGAGGCGATCGATCAGTTGCTCGACGATGCGATCGAGGCGGGAACGGTGACCTTCGAAGAAACGCTTGTCGGCGATGTCGAACTGGTCACCGTGACGCAGAGCAACGAGGCCGGCGAGGACGACGAAGAAGTGAATGACTGGGACGAAGGCGCCGAGAATGCGGGGTCCGTCACATTCGGACGGATCGGCTCCGCGTACATCATGAGCGAGAACGCGGATGTGGCGATCGAGGCCGCGGAGGCCGCGATGGGCGAAGGCAGGGGTGGCACGATCGGTGATGCGGCGGACGTCTCCGAGGCGTTGGCGTCGCACCCGGCGGAAGCGGAGGCCTTCGTCGTGCTGCGGATGGATCCGATCCGTGAGGGATGGATGACGCTCTTCGAGGACCTGGACGGCTTGGACGGCCGCGTGTTTGCCGAAGTGCTGGGTCTTCGGGACGTGGAGTCGATCAGCCTGAGCATCGATCTCGATGCCGCGGACGGACCTCTGGCGATGGCCGCGCACGTCGAGATGGACACGAAAGACGGCTTGTTCGCATTGGCCGCGAAGGACTCGGGCACGTTGTCGCCCCCGGCGTTTGTGCGGGCGGGCGCGGCGTCGGTCTCGCGCGGCCGTGTCGAGTTCCGCGAGGTGATCCCGCTGATTATTCGGGTGCTGAGCAACCTGCCGGAAGATCAGCGAGAACAGGCGGCGTTCTTTCTCGAACAGGCTCGGGGGATCGCCGAGCCGGTGTTGAACGCCATCGGTCCGGAGTTCTACCAGGTCTCCCGATTCGACGAACCGTTCGCCGAGATCGGCGCGAGTCAGTTGTTCGCGACCCGGGTCTCGAACGAGGACGTGGTCGCAAACACACTCTCGCTGCTCGGCGGCTTCGCGAACGCGGCGCCACGCGACTTCGCGGGCGTGACGATCTTTGATCTGGAGATGGAAGGTCAATCGGGCGCCGTCAGCGGCGGCTGGCTGTATCTCGGGACGACCGCGACGGTGGAAGACGCGATCCGTTCCGGCGGCGGTGCGGGCGGCGAGGGATCGCTGGCAGAACAAGATTCTTTCATGGAGGCGATGGACGTCATGGAAGGTTCGGGCGTGGCATCGGGTTACATGGACCTCGGCCGGACGCTGGAGTGGCTGGCGTTCGATGCCAAGCGTTCGATCGATCAGGCGGAAGCCTTTGCCGACGCGATGGACATGAGTGCCGAGGACCGACTCGTGTTCCTCGGCGCCTCGGCTTGGATCGATGAACTGCCGCGGACCGAGGCTGTGACGGATGTCATCGGTGACTTTGTCTGGTCGATGCGGTCCACACGGAACGGTTATCGGCTGCGGATGCTGTGTCTGGAGGGAGACGGCTGAGCGGCCGCGGGGGGACGGTCACAGACCGGTTACGGCCGATCTGGACCGATATCCGCTCTCTGGCGGATCACTTCTTGTGGGGGAAATGGGACGATCGGCGGAGCTGGTACTGGATTGGGGGGCGGTTCGTGCCGACATACCGAGACACTTGGAGGTGTCTCGATGCCCGGACCGCACGAAGACCAGAACGAGCCGCACAACGAGCCCGGCAATCAGTCTGGCGATGAGCCGCTGAAGAGCGAGTTTGGGCACGATCCCGAGATGCTCGATCTGATCGAGCTGTTCGTGGGAGAGCTGTCGGAGCGAGTTTCCAAGCTGCAGGAAGCCTGGGAATCAGGCGAACTGGAATACGTGCGGATGGAAGCCCATCGTCTAAAGGGCGCGGCCCCGGGATACGGGTTCAGTCCGATCGGTCAGGTGGCGGGCCGATTGGAGCACGCCCTGACGGAGGCCTCGGACACGGCGTTGACCGCACGTGTTGAGGCGGCTTCTGAAGACTTCGAACGGTTGGTAAACCTGTGCGGCCGCGTCGCGGCTTGAGAGACTGAGGCACGCGGACGCGCCGTGACAGGCGCGAGGTCGGCAACGACGGCCGCATTGGAGGCGACGGCGAGCATGACGCAGTCGAGCATACACGAATCCGAAACGCGCCCGTTGGTGCTTGTGATCGATGATTCGATCGATGTGCACCGATTGCTGCAGGCGCGGCTGCGGAGCGAGCCGTTGGAGCTGGTGCAGGCGACATCGGGCGAGGCGGGGCTTGAGATGGCCCGCGACCGGACGCCCGCGATCGTGCTCCTTGACCTGGACATGCCCGAGATGGACGGCTTCGAGGTGCTGCGCGCGCTCAAGGACGATCCTCGAACGCTGCACCTCCCGGTGATCGTGCTCAGCGGGTTGCAATCGCCGCACGACAAAGTCACGGCGTTTGATCTCGGCGCGGTCGACTACGTGACCAAGCCGTTCGACCTGACAGAACTGAAGGTGCGCGTGCGTTCGGCGCTGCGGGTGCATCAACTCCTCGACATGCTGGCCAAGCGTGCGCAGGTGGACGGTCTGACCGGGCTCTACAACCGCGCCCACTTCGACCAACGCTGGCCCGAAGCGATCGCGACGGCGAAGCGCCACGGCCGGCCGCTGTCGATCGCGATGCTGGACGTGGATCACTTCAAGTCGATCAACGACACGTACGGGCATCCGGCGGGCGACGCCGTGCTGCAAGAGGTGGCGGAGATCGTGCAGAACTCGAGCCGGGCAAGCGACATCGCGTGCCGCTACGGCGGCGAAGAGTTCGTGATCGTTATGCCGGATACCTCGCCCGAAGAGGCGCAGGTGCTGTGCGACCGCATCCGCACAACCCTCGAGCAGACCAACTGGCTGAAGCACCCAGAGCGAACGGTCACGTGCTGCCTCGGCGTCGCCGGCTGTGACGGCGGCGAGGGCCCGGACTCCGACGAATGGCTGTCCAAGGCGGATCAGGCGTTGTACCGAGCCAAAACCACGGGCCGAAACCGCGTCGAAACCACGCGGCTGGATGGGCCTCAACTCGCTCAGACCGCCTGAACGCGATCTGCATCCATCATCTGAGGTCAGATCCCTCAACCAATAGAACGACGACCGGCCGGCTGACTGCTGGCCGGTATTTGTTTGACTGAAGCGTTGTGTCACGACATCGCGCGATCGCCTCCGGAGGCGACTACGACGCGAACCATGGTCGGTCGGGGGTTGGCACAGGAGCACGGCCATGCCGCGGACAGGCTTGAGTAACGGACGGGCGGAATCAGTCACTCGGATGTTCTTCGCCATCGCCTGCGTGGCGTGTGCGGCTTCGGCGCAAGTCGCGTTCCCCGCGGGCTCAGGCGTGATCGACGTCACGGCGTTCGGAGCCGTCGGCGACGGGATGGCGGACGACACAGCCGCATTGAACGACGCGTTGGCGGCGCCCAGACCGGCCAGCGCGTCGGCGAAGATCGTCTACCTGCCCGCGGGGACCTATCTGATTTCGGACACGGTGGCATTCCCCGAATCGCGTGTCGTGCTGCAAGGGGAGGACGAGGCGACGACCGTGATCCGTCTGCGCGACAACCGAACGGACACAGGCGATGGCGTTGATTTCACGGATCCCGCCAATGCCCGGGTTGCGCTTTCCATGCGCACCGCGACGGGTTTCAGTGCCAATCAGTTCATCTCGTCGATCCATGACGTGACGATCGATGTCGGGAATCAGAATGCGGGCGCCATCGGGCTCAAGCTCCACCAGAACAACACCGGCGGCCTCCGAAACGTGACGGTGCGGTCTGGGGATGGCGCCGGACCGATCGGCGTGGAACTCGGCGGGAGCGACCGCGGGCCGGGGATGGTCCGTTCGCTAACGGTCGAGGGGTTCGACACGGGCATCCGGGTCGGCGGGACCGAGTACTCGATGGTGTACGAGGACCTGACGCTGCGCGATCAGAACGTGGTCGGGATCAACAACACCTGGGACATCCTGACCATCCGCGGACTGACGAGCGAGAACAGTGTGCCCGCGTTGCGAAACAACAAGGCGACCGCGAACGACTTTCGGTGGGGCATGGTGACGATCATCGATGGTGTGTTTACCGGCGGTGATGCCGCGAACGTCGCGATCGAGAACGAAGCGGCGTTGTACCTCCGGAACTGCTCGGCGGCCGGGTATCAGGCGCTGCTGCGCGAACGCGGCGACATCGTGCCGGGAATGGTTGCCAGCGAGTTCACCTCAGACCGTGAGCACAGCCTGTTCCCCTCAGCCTCTACGTCGCTGAACCTGCCGATTCTGGACACACCTGCGTTGGCGTATGAACCGCCGGCTTTATGGGCAGACGTGACGGCGTTCGGCGCCGTTGCCAACGATGGGTTGGACGATTCGGCGGGGATCCAGGCGGCGATCGACTCGGGCGCGCGCACGGTCTTCTTGCCGGCGGGCCGGTACGAGATCGGCTCGACGCTTCTGCTGCGCGGGTCGGTCGAACGGATTCACGGGATGTGGTCGAATCTGGACGTGATCGAGCCGCTCGCGTCCTCAAACGCCGCGGTGTTTCGGGCAGACGGTGCGACCTCGGAGCCGCTCGTTGTCCTCGAGCAGTTCGATATCAACGGCGGGGCCGTCGCGATCGAGCACGCGGGCGTCGGAACGTTGGTGGGACGGAACCTGGCGACGGGCTCGGTGCGTGTGAACGGGACCGGGCCGTACTTTCTTGAAGACGCGGGATCGGGCCCCCACTACATCGGGCCCGGCGCCACCGCGTACTTTCGGCAGGTGAACCCGGAAAACGCAGGAACGAAGATCATCAACGACGGCGGCACGCTGGTCGTTCTGGGATTGAAAACCGAAAAGGAAGGCACGGCCATCTCGACCATCAACGGCGGGACAACCGAACTGCTGGGCGGGCTGGTGTACCCGGTGCAGAGCCTTCCGCTCGAACAGCCGATGTTTGAGGTGATCGACAGCTCGTTCAGCGCGATCATCGGAGAGTCGTCGTTCTCCGGGACGTCCAACCACAACGTCGTCGTGGAGGTGACACGGGGCGGGGAACTCCGGCGGCTGTTCGATTCCGAGATCCCGACGCGAGTGGGCAATGGGTTTGGGGCGCAGTTGACGCTGTTCACGAATGCGGGCCCGGCGCCGACGACGCCCGCACCGGCGGCGTATTTCGCCGCCGATGAGACCGGCGGGGCGGTCCTGAGTGATTCCAGCGGGAACGGGAACGACGGCGCGATCGAAAGCGGCGCCGCCTTCGTGCCGGGGCTGATGGGCAATGCGCTCGCATTCGATGGCGGCCTGCAGCAGTCCGTGACGCTGCCGCAGGGTCTGGTCGGGTCGGCCGCGGGCGGCGTGTCAGTGTGGTTCAACTCCGACTTCCCACACACCGATACGGGCCACATCTTCTACTTCGAATCCGCGGGCGACGGCAGCGCCAACGGGGGCGGCTCGCAGGACGAAGCGCACCTGTCGTTCAACGCCGGCGGGACGGTCTCGTTCTTTGTGTTCGGCGACAGCGGGGAGTCGATCTCGCTCACGGACAACGTCGCGTACAACGACGGCGCCTGGCATCACGCGCTCGTGTCCTGGGATGCCGACGGCTTCACCGATCTCTACCTGAACGGTCGGCGTGTCGATCAGGAGCGGGACACTTCGTACAACGTGTTCGATACCTCGTCCGGTCGCGTGCGCCTGGGCCGGCCGAACTCGGCGTCGCGGTTCTTTACGGGACTGCTCGATGAGATCCGTGTGTATGACCAGCCGTTGACGCAGGACGAGGCGATCCGGTTGTTCTTCGAGGGACGAGGCGTGGCGAACTACGCGCCCACGGTGGAGGCCGGTCCGACCAACGTCGTACAGAACGCGACGTACTCGGAGCCCCTGGAAGGCGAGGTCGAGGACGACGGCCGCCCCACGGGCGCGCTCGGCATCGCGTGGACACTGGAGAGCGGGCCCGGCTCGCCGGTCTTCGCGGACGCGGCGGACCCGGTGACCTCGGCGACGTATCCGCAGGCGGGCGTCTATGAGCTTCGGCTGTCGGCGGACGACTCGTTCGAGTCGGTGGCGGACACCACGATCGTGAACGTGTTCGATCCCCTACCGACCCCTTGGCTTAACGACGACGTGGGCTCTGTCGGAGCCGAGGGCTGGTCGGTGTTCTCGGCCCCGGCGCAGTTCGCGGTCAACGGCGCCGGCGCCAACATCTCGGGCAACGGGCAGTCGAACGGGGATCGGTTCCACTACGTCTATCAGAATCTGGACATCACGAACAACGTGGAGATCGTGGCGCGGGTGACGCAGGCGCCGGCGTCGGACCCGGACGCGAAGGCCGGGCTGATGTTCCGGACGTCTATTGACTCGAGGGTCGCCGCGAACGGGTACGTGTACATCACGCCGGGCAATGGGCTGTGGGTCTCCGCGCGGTCGGGCACGGGTGGCGGGACGTCGTTCGAGCAGATCGACGCGCTGGCAACGCCGCCGTACTGGCTGAAGCTGGTACGGACGAGCACGAACGCGGTGCGGGTGTACACCTCGCCGGACGGCGCGGACTGGGTCTACGCGGCCGACCGTACGGTCAACGCGGGCGGCGGCACGAAGTTCATCGGGCTTGCCGTGACAAGCCGCGACAACAACCAGACGTCGGAGGCGGTGTTCGAGGACGTCGAGGTTCGGCCCTTCTGCCCGGCGGATGTGACGACCGAGGGCACGAGCAACGGTGTGCAGGACGGCGTAGTAACACTGTCGGACTTCTCGTACTACCTGAGCCTGTGGTCGGCCCAGTCGGCGGCGGCGGACGTGACGACGGACGCGACTTCCAACGGCGTGCCGGACGGGGTGGTCACGCTGTCGGACTTTTCGTTTTACTTGAGCCTGTGGTCGGCGGGTGGCTGCGGGTAAGACGACGGGCCGCCTGGCGTCGGCGTTGGTAAGGTTTGTGGATGAGCGAGCCCACGACGACGCCTGAGACCGGTGACAGCGGAGACGAGCACACGACGACGGATACACCGACAGATGCTCCGGGCGCGTTCTATCTGGGGCGCGGCCACGACCTGGAGTCCGGCACGACCGACGGCGAGCGGCTCGAGTACCCGTCGCGCGACCTGACGACGCACGCCGTCTGCGTAGGGATGACAGGCAGCGGCAAGACGGGCCTGTGCGTGGGACTTTTGGAAGAAGCCGGGCTGGATGGCGTGCCGGCGATCGTGATCGATCCGAAGGGGGATATTCCGAACCTGCTGCTGACCTTTCCGGAGCTGCGCGGCGAGGACTTCGAACCCTGGGTGGACGATGGCGAAGCCGAACGCAAAGGACAAACGGTGCCCGAGTTCGCGGCGAGCCGAGCGGCGCTGTGGCGCAAGGGGCTCGGCGACTGGGGGATCGAGGGCGACCGGATCGCGCGGTTCCGCGACCGCGTGGACCTAACGGTGTACACGCCCGGAAGTTCGGCGGGCGTGGGCTTGAGTCCGCTGCGGTCGCTGTCGGCGCCGAGCGAGGCCGTGCGTGAAGACGGGGAAGCGCTGCGCGAGCGGGTGTCGGCTTCGGTCTCGGGCCTGCTGTCGATGCTGGGCGTGGAGTCCGACCCGCTGACGGGGCGTGAGCACATCTTCTTGAGCACGATCGTGGAGCGGGCGTGGTCGGCCGGGGAGAGCCTGGACCTGGCCGGGTTGATCGGCGCGGTGCAAGCGCCGGGGTTCGATCGTGTGGGCGTGCTGGCGTTGGACGAGTTCATGTCCGCGCGCGCACGTTCGGACCTCGCGATGCGGCTCAACACGCTGCTGGCGTCGCCCGGCTTTCGATCGTGGCTCGAGGGTGAGCCTTTAGACATCGGCGCCATGTTGCGGACGAAGGAGGGCAAGCCGCGGATCTCGATTGTCTCGATCGCGCACCTGA
>JBCBZM010000152.1:0-1691 GCA_039815345.1 Planctomycetota bacterium
AGCTTCCTTTGTGTTGACCGGCTTGCGTCGGCTTGGGTGTAAAGTCGGCTTCTCCAACCTCGACTTCCCGGAAGTGGTCGCGAACTTCCTTGGTCTTCCGTCGCCGGCGATCGTGTCTGGCGGGCCCCGCCAATCTTCGTTGGCTGGCTCTTCGGTCCTTGGGGATGCAACCTTGCCGCTCGATGTCCATTGCAGGTGGCCTTCGCCCTGATCGCGCCGGGTCGAGCCCTCGGCGTCGGTCGCGTCGAGCACCACCGTGACGCGCGACCAGAGACGATCGAGCGCCGACGCGTTGGCGTTGTACCGGGCGGCGAGGTCGGCGTAGTCCGGCGCGGGACGCTCGATGGTCGGCGCGTCGGGCTTCGGCGGCGGGCCGTCGGTTGCGCAGCCGAACAGGGCGCCCGAAATCAAGACGCTTGCGAGCAGGGCGCGCTTCATGACGCATCCCCCGACATGACGGCGCTGACCTGCTCCACGGCCGCGGCGATGGCTTCGTCGTCCATGCCAGGGTCGGTGACGCGATAGACCTCGCGCTCCTGGTCTTTGGGGCCGCGGCGCCGCAGGATCAGCTCGCCCGCTTGCTGGCCCTCGTAGACCAGCTCTTTCTTGCGCATCAGCAGCAGCGCGAGGACATAGCGGAAAACCCGGCGTCGGCGATCGTCGGCGCCCGCGAGGCTCTCGAACAGTTCCATCAGCGAGCCGGCGTCAACAAACGGATCGGTCTTGGCGGTCGGATCGGGACGAACGGTGCGCCACGTCGCGAAGACGCCTTCGTCCGGGCCCGTCTCGGGCCGAGCACCGCTATCCCAAGCGTCGGCGGCGAACTCGAGCCGCGTGAGGCGTTCATCGCCCGGCGCTTCGAGCAGCACCACGACGATCGGCGCGTGGGGCGGGAGTTCTGCCCCGGTTGCGGCGCAGTGCCCGTCGGCGCGCGCGATCTGATACCCGAGTCCTTCGATACCGGCCATGGCGCGAGTCTATGCCGGCGGCTGTTGGGAGCGGGTCATCGGCAGGTGAGTTCGAAGATCCGCCGGTTCGATCCGCCCGAGCCGACCTGGAAGCGTTTGGTCTTGCCGCACGATGGGCAGCGGGCGAGGTACTCGGTTCGGCGGACATCGCGCAAGACGCGGACGTAGCGCTTGGAACAGGCGAAGTAGACGCCGATGAAAGGCCGAGAGCCCGCGACGCCGGAGGCCGGAGTGGCGGGTGCATCGCCCGCAATGATGTCGAGCGCATAGCCGCGGCCGGAGCCGTCGGACGGCGTCTGGGGGTTTGGATTGGCGCCCGACGAATGCATGCCGAACCGAGTATCGGCTCGGGCCGCATCCCTGCTTGACGCCCCAATGGGCCATTGGGCGAGCGTTGCGTGCGTGCGTGGGGCCGAGGTTGTGGGCGAATGACCCACCGCATATAGTGGGCACGCGTGACAAAGGACCTTTATGTGGCTTGGAGATCGGCGTTCGCCTCGCATGTTGCGACGGCTGTGACGCAGGGCCGGGGGCGCCACCTAGAATCCCTATCGGCGTTTCCGTCGGCGCGGTGGCCGACGCCGATGGAACCGTGACCCAGCGTGAGCGACCCGGGCCCGTGTTTGAACGGGCGGAACGTCATTTGGACTCGACGCAGCCCGTCTCGCCATCCAGCGAGATATGTCCAAGGCGTGGGAATACCTGCAGACTTATTTGGATACC
>JBCBZM010000138.1:0-5251 GCA_039815345.1 Planctomycetota bacterium
CCGCTCGCCCACACTCTTCGAGGACATCGTCAAAACCGTCACGAGCTGCAACGTCGCGTGGCCCAGCACGGTCCACATGAACCGCCGGCTCTGCGAGGTCATCGGCCGCGGCGGCGCGTTCCCCACGCCCGCGCGCCTCAGCCGAGCCCGCGCCTCCACCCTCCGCGCCCGCTGCCGCGTCGGCTACCGAGACGCCCGCCTCATCGAACTCGCCAAGCGGTACCGCCGCGGCGAGATCGACCCGGTCTGGTGCGAAGACCCCGCAACCAGCGACGAGGACCTGCGCACCTTCCTGCTCGCGCTGCCCGGCATCGGCCCCTACGCCGCGGCCAACATCATGCAACTGCTGGGCCGCTACGCCGACATCCCGCACGACACCGAGTCCATCCGCCACGGCAAAGCCGTCCTCGGCCTCACCGGGACCGACCGACAGATCACCCGCACGATGGACGCGCACTACGCGCCGTTCGGCGCGCACAAGTTCCGCAGCTACTGGTTCGAGCTCTGGGAGTTCTACGAATCCAAACGCGGCCCCGCCGAGGATTGGGACCGCGAAGAAGTCGGCGCCAGCTTCACCGCCAGCCAGCTCTGACACCGACGCGGCGTCACGGTCACTCGGCGAGCGCACTAAAAAACCCGCCGCATGCGCGGCGGGTTCCGTGTGCCATCCGAGCGATCAACTCAGGCGTGCGCCGGCGCCTGTTCCATCATCGCCGAGACATCGATCCCCAACTTCGAAGCCACGCGCTTGCCGTAGTCCTCGTCGGCCCGGAAGAAGTGGCAGAGCTGGAGCATCTGGACTTCCTTCCGCGCCTGACCGAGCACGCCGGCGATCCGGCCGGCAAGTCGGTCGCGGTGCGCGTCGTCGAACATGCGGTACAGGTTGCCCGCCTGCGCGTAGTCGTCGTGGTCGACCGTGCTGTCGAAGCGATCGACCGTGGTCTGCCCGAGCTCCCACGCCGGGTCGGCGTGCTTCGCGTCGACATCGGGCATGCCCGGGCGCGTGCTCGGCCAGTAGTTCGGCCGGCTGCCGTAGTCCGCCGCCGTCGCCATCTGCCCGTCCCGCTGGCTGTTGAACACCGGGCACTTCGGGCGGTTCACCGGCAGCTGCTGGAAGTTGTTGCCCACGCGGTGACGGTGCGCATCGGCGTAGCTCATCAGGCGGGCCTGCAGCATCTTGTCCGGGCTCGGGCCGATGCCCGGCACCAACGCCGACGGGCTGAACGAGCTCTGCTCGATCTCCGCGTGGTAGTTCTCCGGATTGCGGTTGAGCTCGAGCTTGCCCACCTCGATCAGCGGGCAGTCCCCGTGCGGCCAGACCTTCGTCAGATCGAACGGGTTCCACCCCGTCTTCTGCTCCCACGCCGTCGCCTGAGCCTGCGTCATGACCTGGACCTTCATCGTCCAGCTCGGGAACTCGCCGCGCTCGATCGCCTCGAACAGGTCCTGCTGCGAGCTCTCGCGGTTGGCGCCGATGAGCGCGTCGCCCTCATCGTCCATCATGTTCTTGATGCCCTGATCCGTCTTGAAGTGGAACTTGCACCACACCCGCTCGCCCTCATCGTTGATGAAGCTCATCGTGTGGCTGCCGTACCCATTGATGTGCCGGTAGCCCACCGGGCGCCCGCGGTCGCTGAACAGGATCGTGACCTGGTGCAGGCTCTCGGGGCACTGGCTCCAGAAGTCCCACTGCATGTCCATGTCGCGCAGGTTGGTCTTCGGGTCGCGTTTCTGCGTGTGGATGAAGTTCTGGAACTTGTACGGATCACGCACAAAGAAGACGGGCGTGTTGTTGCCCACCATGTCCCAGTTGCCCTCTTCGGTGTAGAACTTCACCGCGAAGCCGCGCACGTCGCGCTCCGCGTCCGCGGCGCCGCGCTCGCCCGCAACCGTCGAGAACCGCAGCAGCACGTCGGTCTTCTTGCCCACCTCGCTGAGGAACTTCGCCTTGGTGTACTGAGTGATGTCGTGCGTGACGGTGAACGTGCCGAACGCGCCCGAGCCCTTGGCGTGTACCACGCGCTCGGGGATCCGCTCGCGGTTGAAGTGCTGCATCTGCTCGAGCAACTGCACGTCCTGCATCAGCAGCGGCCCGCGCGGACCGGCGGTCAGCGCCTGCTGACTCCCGATCGGGGCGCCGTCGGCCGTGGTCATCACCGGGCATTTGGATTCGTTCGTGCTGCCGTTCGAGTGGCCGTTGCCGCTGCTCATGCGATGTCTCCAGTTGCGCGAGATCGGCGGCCGCCGGCCTCGCTTGAGGTGGTTTGTTTCTTAGAACGATTCTAGGGAGTGCAATACATCTCGGTCTACGCCATCGCCGCCGACGCGCCGCCTGCATCGGATGCCGAGGTCGGCAATAGCTCCGCCTGAAGCCGGCGTTCATTCACCAGCCGTACGCGCGGAGACGCGTTCCGATGCCCGAACTCAGGTTCCCGCCGGCGTCGCGGCCGCGCCCGGGACCGAGATCGTCAACCCCGCCGCCGCGGCGTGATCTTGCAACGCCGCCACTTGCCAGTCTCCCGCCCGCAACGCCTCGATCGCCCGCACGCCCGCGATCGCCCCCGTCACCGTCGTGATCATCGGGATCCCCAGCCGCACGGCCGTCGCGCGGATGCGCCCCTCGTCCGTCCGCCAACCCGTCCGCGTCGGCGTGTTGATGACGAGTTGGATGGCCCCGTCCGTCATCAGGTCGAGCACGTTCGGGCGTGCGCCCGCGCCAATCTTCTCCAGCACCGTCGTTCGCAGCCCGTGCCGACGCAGCACCTCGGCCGTGCCCCCGGTCGAGTAGACCTCGAACCCCATCGCGATCAGCGACCGCGCGGGGTCGGCGATGGCTTCTTTATCCGCGTGCCGCACGGAGATGAACACGCCGCCGGACTTGGGCAAGTCCATGCCCGCGGCCAGCAGCCCCTTGAGGTACGCGCCCGGGAACGACGCGTCGATGCCCATGACCTCGCCCGTCGACCGCATCTCCGGCCCCAGCACCACGTCGACGCCCGGGAACTTCTCGAACGGGAAGACGACTTCCTTCACCGCGTACGCGCCCGGCCGAAGCGACGGGTCGCGGATCGACGCGGGCTCGTCCACGCCCAGTTCCTCTTTCAACGCCGAGAGCGCGCGACCCATCATCGCCTTCGCCGCCACCGCGGGCCACGGCGTGTGCGTCGCCTTGGCGACGAACGGCACCGTTCGGCTCGCCCGCGGGTTGACCTCGATGATGTAGATCTCATCGTCTTTAAGCGCCAGTTGCAGGTTCATCAGCCCGCACACACGCAGCCCCGCCGCCAGCTTCCGCGCGACGATCTTGATCCGCTCGACCATCTTCGGCGTCAGCGAGTTCGGCGGGATCGTGCACGCCGAGTCGCCCGAGTGCACGCCCGCCTGCTCGATGTGTTCCATCACGCCGCACACCATCGCCGTCGCGTTCGGCTGCGCGCCCTCCATCGCTGGGTCAAAGTCGGCGACCACATCGACATCGATCTCGGTGGCGCCATCCAGGAACTGATCGATCAGAATCGGCGCATCGTCCAGTCCCGAGACATCCAGCGCGTTGGTCATGTAGTGCCGAAGCGCCGCCGAGTCGGGGCAGATCTCCATCCCGCGCCCACCCAAGACGTAGCTCGGCCGCACCAGCACCGGGTACCCGATCCGTTCGGCGATCTCGACCGCCTGATCCAGCGACCGCGCAATCCCGCTGGCCGGGCGCGACAACTCCAGCCGTTCCAGCAGCGCGTCGAACCGGTCCCGGTCCTCGGCCAGATCGATCGAATCCAGGCTCGTCCCCAAAAGCGGCGCCCCGGCCTCGGCCAACCCGTGCGCCAGGTTCAACGGCGTCTGCCCGCCGAACTGCACGATGCAACCCAGCACGTGCCCCGCGCCATTCAGCCGCTCCGTCACATTCAACACATCTTCCAGCGTCAACGGCTCAAAGAACAGCAAATCACTCGTGTCGTAATCCGTCGAAACCGTCTCTGGGTTCGAGTTGATCATCACCGACTCGAAGCCCAGGTCCCGCGCCGCGTACGCCGCGTGCACGCAGCAGTAGTCGAACTCGATCCCCTGCCCGATCCGGTTCGGCCCGCCGCCCAGAATCACGACCTTGGGCGTCTCGGTCACCCGGATCTCGTCTTCCGGCGGCAACTCCGTGACCGAGCCGTCTGCGTTGACCACGCGTCGGCCTTGCTCATAGGTCGAGTAGTAGTAGGGGGTGACCGCCTCGAACTCGGCCGCGCAGGTGTCCACCAGCTTGTACACGCACTCGACAGCCTGGGCTTTGCGGTGCGCGCGCACCTGCAAGATGCTCTCGCTCGTGATCTCCCGCAGGTACAGGTTCGCGAGCTGCGCATCGGAGTAGCCCAGCGACTTCGCCTTATGCAGCACATCGCGCGGCAGCTCTTCCAGCGATGCGTAGCCGCACAGCTCGTCCTCGAACCGGACCAACTGCAAGAACTGATCGAGGTACCACGGGTCGATGCGGCTCAGCTCATGGATCCGCTCGATCGACCAGCCCATCTTGAGCGCATATCGCACGTAATACAGCCGCCCCTGGCTCGGCACACTCAGCTTGCGCGCCAGCTTCACCGGATCGACCGGCCACTCGATCGGCGCCCCGTCCGCCGTGCGAAGGCCCGTGGGCGACGCGTCTTCGGGTTGCGGCTTCGTCCCTCCGGGCGTCGGCGCGCTGCTCGTCTCGGGCGCAAAGTCCAAGACCAACTGCCCGTGCTCCACCGCCCGCATTGCCGCCAGCCATTTGTCGTTGCGGTCAAGCCCGAACCCGAACCGCTTCACGTCCATCGAGCGGATGACCTTCTGGAAGCTCTCCTTGAACGTCCGCCCGATCGCCATCGCCTCGCCGACCGACTTCATCTGCGTCGTCAGCGTCTCGTCCGCCTCGGGGAACTTCTCGAACGTCCACCGCGGCATCTTCGTCACCACGTAGTCAATCGAAGGCTCGAAGCACGCGCTCGTTGTCCCCGTGATGTCGTTGCGCAGCTCGTCGAGCGTGTACCCGATCGCCAGCTTGGCCGCGATCTTCGCGATCGGGAAGCCCGTCGCCTTCGACGCCAGCGCCGAGCTCCGCGACACGCGCGGGTTCATCTCGATCACGACGAACTGGAACTGCCCGTCGTCGGGGTTCGGGTTGACCGCGAACTGCACGTTCGACCCGCCGGTCTCGACGCCCACCTTGCGCATGATCGCCAGCGAGGCGTCCCGCAGGACCTGGTATTCCTTGTCCGTCAGCGTCTGGATC